>DATKXP010000001.1:0-6986 GCA_035529015.1 Phycisphaerae bacterium
GATGACCTGCCTGGTCCGGGCCTTCTGCTCGTCGGTCAGGTTCCGGTACAGGTAGGCCAGCGCCATGATGCGGATGGGCAGGGCGTAGCCTTCGCGGCGGTTGAAGTCGCGCTCCGGGGCAAGGTTAATGAGGTAGTTCATGCCCTGGCGCATGTGGTCGCGGTTGGGGTGTTCGCCCATGTAGGCCAGGGTCATCAGGATGAGGGCGGTGTAGCAGTTGCGCCACTGGGGCTCTTGCGTGAAGGAGCCGTCGGGGTTGCGGAGGCTCAGCAGGTACTCGCGTCCCTTGGCGATGGCGCGGGTGACGTCGTCGTCGGTGATGCCTGCGGGTCTTGCGGTCGGCGGGGCGTCGGACCACCCCAGGGCCGCCCGTGCCGGCCGCGCAACGGCCAGCGCCGCCAGCGCCGCGATGCCGACACAGGCGATTCGGATCCGCATAGCATCGTGCCTCGGCGCGGGGCTACTTGAGCGTCGAGAAGTAGATGGCCAGGTTGGTGGCGACGGCTCGGGCGTCGGCGGTCTTGTAGCCGCGGCAGGCGTGGGCCTCGTAGCCAGTGGTCGAAAAGACCACGTCGAAGGGCGAGTACAGGCCGACTATTCTTTCGCCGTCCCAGATGCCGGAGAACTGCGGGGTCTGGTGTCCGAGTTTGCCGGCCTTGACGAGGGCCTTGCGGTATTCGACGCCGGCGGTCAGGTTGTACCCTTCGGCACCTTCCATGCGTCCGTGGAGCAAGGGGTGGGTGCCCGCGAGCGGCTTGAGCGTCCACCCCATGTCTTCGGCCAGTTTGCGGACCGCCTGGTCGAAGGCCAGGGCGCCGGTGACGGCCTCGATCCAGAGGAACCCGCCCCCTGCCAGGCACGCCTTCAGGGCTGTCTGCTCGTCGGGTGTCAGGTCGAAGGCCCGCGATCCGGCCAGGTAGGCGATCGCCCCGGCCGGCAGGTCCTTGATCGCGACGCCGCCCTCGTTGAACGGCGCCTGGGTCGGCTCGGTCACCTGGACGGTAATGCCGGCGGTGGCCTTGACGTGTTTGGCCAGGGCGTCGAACCCGCGGTAGTTGGCGCCGGCCTCCCAGTTGCCGCCGTGCTTGACGCGGACGATCCGGAGCGTCGTCTTGGGTCCGGCCTTGACGGGTCCGGTGAAGCGGTCGGACGGGGCGGGTTCACGTCCGGCGAGTTTGGCCCGAAGCGGCGCCTCGTCGGTGGCGTAGGTGTACAGGTTGATGCCCCAGTCGAAGAGGTACAACTTCTGCGTGAAGGCCTTCGTCTGCCAGGGGCAGGAGATGTCGTCGGGGCTGTAGAAGACACAGGTTCGGACGCCGTCGTCGATGCCGAAGATCTCGGGCCGGACCTTGAGTTTCTGGACGGCGTCCCAGACGCCGTGGTCCCTGGGCAGGCGGGCCAGTTTCCACTCGGGCCCGCTCGGACCCCCCTTGGCCTCGGGCCAGATCTCGGTGACGAACCTCATGAACCACTTGCGGATGGCCGGGTTGCCGCACGAGGCCTCGAACAGAATCGTGCCGCCGGTGTCGGTGAAGTCTCGCAGTTTCTTTCGTTTCGCCTTGGCCGTCTCGTCGTCGCCCATCCAGCCGGGTTCGCTCTCGGCGGTGATATACAGGATGGGGGCGTCGTGGAGTTCCTCCAGGGGGGCCTTCAGTTCGACGATCTGCCAGTGGAACATCTGCTCTTTTCGCTGCTCGACGAAGTGGGTCAGGTTGGCGATGTCGCGGCGGTGGGCGTTCCAGATGCCCGGTTGTCCGTCGGCGCCGTTGAACTTCAGTTTGTTGAACAGGATCGGCGCACGGCCCTTGTAGAGGAACAGCAGGGCGAAGCACGTGTCCTGCAAACTGCCCCAGGAGCCGTCCTCCTTCTGTTTCTTGATGACCTCGGCCGCCCCTTCCTTGTACCAGTTGTGGGTGCCGAAGTACTTGTATCCGGCGGCGATGCCGACCCGCTCGACGCAGTACAGCCAGTACAGGACGTTGCCTGCGCCGACCTTGAAGGCCTGGGGGTTGGTCTTGACGTCGAAGTACTTGCCGAGCCAGTCGAGTGCGGCGTCCATGGCGCGTTCGGTCTTGGTGGCGGTCTTCGGGCTCACACCCCTCTGGCAGGGGCATCCGCTGCCGGGCTCGAGGAAGTCGGCGATGATGAAGAGCGACGCCAGCCCCGCTGCCGTCATCGAGCCGGAGGGCTTCTCGTTGCGGCCCTCGTAATACCACCCCCCGTTGTCCTGCTGCATGGTGAGGTAGAGCGAGAGGGCCTTCTGGAGGTGCCCCGTCGGGTCGGGGAACTCGATTCCTGCGCGCTGGGCGTCGCGCATGGCCAGAATCGGCCACTGGGTGACACTGAAGTCGTAATCGGTGCCCCCTTTGAGTTCGTACCGCCACCCGCCGTTCATCGCCTGGCCCATCTGCAAGCGCATGATGTCTTCTCTGGCCTTCATCGCCACGTGCCGCTTCCGGTCGCCGAGCAGTTTCTTGTAGATGTACGAGAAGCCCATGATGCGGATGGGCACGGCGTAGCCCTGGCGCTTGTTGAAGCCGGAATCGGCTCCCAGGTCCATCAGGTACTGGAGGCCTTTGTCCATGTGGGCGCGGTTGGGGTGCTCGCCCATGTAAGCCAGGGTCATGAACATGAGCGCGCTGACGCCGCCGCTCATGTCCCCCGTCGCCATCGAGCCGTCGTCTTTGGACTGGCGGATGAGGAACTGCCGGCCCCGCTCAATGGCCTGGCGGACGGTTTCGTCCGTCAGTCCCGCCGCGGGCTCCGGCGGCGGTGCCGACCCGGCTCGGGCGGCGGTGACCATGAGGAGGCAGACGGCTACGGCTGCGAGCATCACGCCTACGGACCCGCGTGTCATCGGGCAATCCCTTCGCATTCGGCTGGAGGCACGAGGAGGCAACGCAGAGCGTCGCGCGGCCGAAGCGTCTCCTGCCCATATCGTTTTCCGGCGACCCGGGTTTGGCGCTGCGGGTTGCCTGGCTCCGTGTCGGCCCGCTCGGGCGCTCGCGCGGGCCAACGCGCCGCGGCGCCCCCATTATCCGGTTGCCGGTCGGTCGGTCAAGAACAGGATGATGTCGGTGGCCACGGCCCGGGCGTCCTGCGGTTTGTAGCCCCGGCGGTTGGAGGCGTCGTAGCCGGTCATCGAGAACAGGATGTCGAACGGGCTGTACACGCCCACGAGTTTGTCTCCGAGGTAGACGCCGGTGAGTTCGGCGTGCGGCCGGCCGAGGCGCATGACCCGAAGGGCCCGGCTGAACTGGACGCCGGAGATCAGGCCGTAGCCCTTGGCGCTCGGCAGGCGGCCGGTCATCAGCGGATCGGTCTGCGGGATGAGTTTCAGCGTCAGGCCCGTCTCGGCGCAGAGTTTGCGGAACACGCCGTTGAAATCCGTCGAGCCGTTGGCCGCCTCGGCCCACAGGAACCCGCCCTTCTCCAGGTACGCCTTCAGGGCCTGTTTCTGGGCGTCGGCCATCGGAATCTCGCCGGGGCCCGTCAGGTAGGCGACGTCGAAGCCGCTCAGGCCGCTCGGATCCACGCCACCCTGCTCGCACGTCAGCGTGACCGACGCCTTCTCGGAGAGCGCCTTCTGAAGCTGTTCGAACACCTTGTAGTTACGGCCCGTCAGCCATCCCGGTCCGTCGTACTTGACGCGCGCCAGGCGCAGGCTCTTGCGGCTGCCGGCCGTGACCTGGCCGGGGTACCGGTCTTGCTCGACCGGCAGACGGGCCTGGAGTTTGGCCCGCAGGGGGCCCTGGTCGGTGGCGTACGTGAACAGGTTGATGCCCCACTGGAACAGATAACCCCGGCGGGCGTACGCCTTGGTCTGCCACGGGCAGGAGATGTCGTCCATGGAGTAGAACAGGAAGGTCCGGAGCCCATCGTGGAGACCCAGAATCTCGGGCCGCTGCTTCAGCGGGTTCGGGTGATTGAACGAGCCGTGGTCGGGGCCGAGGGGCTTCAGGTCCCACTCGGGCCACAGTTCCTTGATGAGGGCCTGTGCCCACTTGCGGACCTGCGGGTTGCCGCACGACGCCTCCAGCAGGATCGTGCCGCCGGTGTCGGTGAACTCGCGGAGTTTCTTCTTGTGTTCGTCCGAGAACACGGGCTCCTTCTCCGCGGTGATGTAGAGGATGGGCGCGTCGTGCAGTTCCTCGACGGGCGCCTTGAGGCTGACGATCTGCCAGTGGAACATCTGTTCCTTGACCTTCTCGATGTAGGTGGTCAGGTTGGCGATGTCGCGGCGGTGGTTGTTCCACTCGCCCTCGTATTCGAGTTTGTTGTAGAGGATGGGGGCGCGGCCCTTGTAGAGGAAGAGCAGGGCGAAGCAGGTCTGAGGAAGGTTGCCCCATCCGCCGCTGCCGTCCTGGTTTCGCACCAGGAACTCGGCCCCCTCCTTGTACCAGTTGTGGGTGCCGAAGTACTTGTATCCGGCGGCGATGCCGACCCGCTCGACGCTGTAGAGCCAGTAGCGCTGGTACGACGTCTCGCCGCCGGGATGCTTCGGGCTGGTGTCGGCCTTGAAGTGCTTCTCGAGCCACCCCAGCGCCGAGTCCACGCGCCGGTCGAAGTCGCCGCTCATGCGGGCGCTTCGGCCGCTGCGGCAGGGGCACCCGCTGGCCAGGTCCAGGTTGTCGAGGTTGATGAAGAGGCTGGCCAGGCCGGCCGCCGTCATCGTCCCGTACCCCGGCGCGTTGACGCCGAGTTGGGTGTTCTGGCCGACGGGCGGGGTGCCGTAGTTCCACGCCCCGTCGTTCTTCTGCTCTTTGTTGTAGAGCGCGTAGTTGCGTTCCCACACGGTGCGGGGGATCTCGACCCCCGCCAGGGCCGCCTCACGCAGCGCCAGCATCGCCAACTGCGTGTTCGAGAGGTCGTACCGCCCGTTCGACCCGCCCAAACTCGTGTAGTCCCAGCCGCCGTGCTGTCCCTGGGCCTGGACCAGCCACATCGCGTCGGTAATCAGGGCCTTGCGGATCATGTCGCGCCGCTTGTCCGAGAGTTTCTGCTGCAGGTGCGCGTAGGCCATCGTCCGCATGGCGACGGCGTAGGTGTACTCGATGTTCCGCGTCAACAGCGTGTTGATCCCGTTCGAGACGGCGTCGCGGTTCGGATGGATGCCCGTGTAGACGAGCGTGAACATGGCCATCTCGGTGTGGCCGCAAGGCGTCGGCGATGCATGATGCTTCTGCTCGGGCCAGGTCCCGTCCGGGCCCTGCTGGCTCATGATGTACGTTTGGGCCCTCTCGATGGCCTTGACCACCTGCTCGTCGGTCAGCGCAAAGGCCGACTGCCACGTTGCACCCGCGAGCAGCGCCGTCACGAGACCCACCGAGACAATCTTCCGCATCCTCTATCCTTTCAGGTACGTCCCCGGCCCTGTGTCATGCACGCCGGTAGGTTATACGCCGACGGGCCGCCCGTGTCAGCAGAAAGTCGAGCCGCTTGCGCCGCATCCCGCCGTCGGCGTCCGCCGCGAACGGCCGGCCCCGCCACAACGTCTCCACCGGTTTGGACGCCGAGGCGTCCGTCTTATTGGCCGGCGTCCTTCGGCTGCGGCCCCCGCGTGTGCGAGGGACCGATCGGCCGCTGGAGACGCTGTCCCCCTCTCGACGGCGCTCGCCCGACGGCGGGCGGTCGCCGTGCAAGGGCGTCCGGTTCGGGGCCTACGAGGTCTGCGCCTTCGGCCGGGCGATCATGGACGACCCCGACACGTCGCGGCCGCCCCTCGGCGCCGGGGCGACGAACTTCACGCAGACCGGTGCCGGGACCTCGGCCGCGATGCCGGTCGGTTTGAGTTGGCCGGTCTTCGGGTCGATGCGGAGGACGACCAGGTTGTTGGATCGCCGGTTGGCGACCACGAGGTAGGTCCCGGTCGGGTCGATGCCGAAGTTGCGCGGCCAGTCGCCCTGTGTGGGCTCGTGGCCGACGGCCGTGAGCCTGCCCGTCCGGGGCTCGATGGCGAAGATGGCGATGCTGTTGTGGCCGCGGTTCGAGCCGTAGAGGAATCTGCCGGAGGGGTGCACCTGCACTTCGGCGGTGGAGTTGCTTCCCTCGAAGCCGCTCGGAAGCGTGGAGACGGTCTGCACCTGGCTCAGGGCGCCCCGCTCTGCGTCGTATGCGAAGGCCGTGACCGTCGAGGCCAACTCGTTGATAACGTACGCGAAGCGGCCGGTGGGATGGAACGCGAAGTGCCGCGGCCCGGCCCCCGGGGCGACCGCCGCCGCAGGCGGATCATGGGGCGCCAGGTTTCCCTTGCCGGGATCGAAACGGTACACCAGGACCTTGTCCAGGCCGAGGTCTGCGGCAAAAGCGAAGCGCCCGGCCGGATCGAGGTTGATGGAGTGGGCGTGGGGTCCGGCCTGGCGCTTGGGATTCGGCCCGGAACCCTCGTGTTGAATGACACTGGAGGGCTCTGCCAGTTGCCCGTCCTCGCCAACGGGCAGCACCGCGACGCTGCCGCTGCCGTAGTTGGCCACCAGGACGTTCCTGCCCGCGCTATCCACCGTCAGATGGCACGGGCCGGTGCCGCCGGACGGCTGCTGGTTGAGCAGCCTCAACTGCCCGGACTCCGGGACGATGGCGAAGGCGCTGACGGCCCCGCTCTTGCGCCCCGAGAAGTTGCGGATCTCGCCCACGGCGTACAAGAACCGGCGAGACGGATGAACCGCCAGAAAGGTCGGATGGGTCACCTCTGCGGCAACTTCGGGTGCCGTCAGCGCGCCGGAGGCGAGATCCATCCGAAGCAGGTAGATCCCCTTGCTGCCCGGTCCCGTGTACGTGCCGACGTAGACCACGAGCGCCTCGGCCCCGGGTTCGGTCGTCTGTTGCCCCACAAGACGCCACGCCTCACTCCGGCCGCCCGCTCGACAGACAACCGGCAGAAGAAGAACGAGGATGAGGACAGACCGTGCCAGCCAATCACCGAGCCCCGTCATGCGTTGCTCCCTTCCCGTAAGGGTCTTGCGGCGCCGGGGACCTCCACCTGACGG
>DATKXP010000002.1:0-6405 GCA_035529015.1 Phycisphaerae bacterium
TTGTGAAGAGTTTCGGCCTTGCTCTGGCTTTTTCGCATTCCGATAATGTTCTCGGCCCTCCGTGGCCGATGGTTTTCCATGGCCCTCCTTGGCCTGCCCGCAGAACAAGGCCAGGGAGGGCCTTTCCTATGACTACTGTAGCCCCTCATCCGGCGGCGGGCAACGCCGGCTTCCAGGACGTTCTGGCCCCCTTCCTTCAGCAGCCCGGTCTGCCCTTCGCCGAGGTCCTCAACGCCGAGGCCGTCGAGCAGGCCTTCGCCCGGCGCGACGGTCTGTTCGCCACCGACGCGGTGTTCTCCACCCCCATCGTGCTGTGGGCCTTCCTCGCCCAGGTCCTGCGCGACGGCAAAGGCGCCGCCTGTGCCGCCGCCGTCGCTGACATCGCCACCTACCTGCAGCAATCCGGCCAGCGCCCGCCCTCCGGAGATACCGGTGACTATTGCCGCGCCCGGGCCAAGCTCGACCCGGCGGCCCTGCGCGATCTGGTCGCTCAGACGGCACGCCAACTCGACGAACAGGCCCGCGACGAATGGCTCTGGCACGGCCGCCACGCCAAGCTCGTGGACGGCTTCACCTTCACCATGCCCGACACGATCGACAACCAGCAGGCCTTTCCCCAACTCAGCACGCAAGAACCCGGCGTCGGCCTGCCCATCGCGCGGGCCTGCGTGGTGTTGTCGCTGGCCACCGCCGCCATCCACGACCTGGCCTTCGGCCCCTACGAAGGCAAACAGACGGGCGAGACCGCGCTGCTCCGCAGCATCCTGGACCGCTTCACCCCCGGCGACGTGGTCGTCTTCGACCGATACTTCTGCTCCTACATGATGCTGGCCCTGCTGACGCTTCGCGGCGTGGACGTCTGCACACGCCTCCATCAGCGCCGCGGCGACGACTTCCGCCGCGGGCGGACGCTGGGGTCCGGCGATTCCCTGGTGACCTGGACCCGGCCGGAGTGTCCGGAATGGATGCCGCGGGAGCTGTACCTGTCGATCCCCGAGACGCTCACGCTGCGGATCCTCGAGTTCGACGTGATCGTTCCCGGCCGCCAGACCGAGACGATCACCCTCGTCACCACGTTGACCGATCCGGTCGCCTACCCCAAGGAGACCATCGCCCAACTGTACGGCTATCGCTGGAACGCGGAACTGGACATTCGCCACATCAAGCAGGCCCTGGGCCTGGATCACGCGCGCTGCAAGACGCCGGAAATGGTCCAACGCGAACTGTGGGTGACGTTGCTGGCCTACAACCTGATCCGAAAGGTCATCGCCACCGCCGCCGCCGTGCACGACAAACAGCCTCGCCAGATCGGCTTCACGCTGGCCTGCCAGACCGTCCTGTCCTCCTGGATGCTGCTGGCCACCGACACCTGCCGCGACGTGCGAGAGGTGACCGACTCTGCCTTGGCTCGGATCGCCGCCAACACAGTGGCCAACCGCCCCGGCCGCATCGAACCCCGCGTCCTGAAACGCCGCCGACACCGCTACCCCCTCATGACCCGATCCCGAGAGGAACTGCGAAAGGAGCTTGCATGACCTAACCACCCGAATACCATGACCCTACAGACGGCAGTGCCATTCGTTCCAGGAACCTTTTCTTGCCTTGACGGCCTGATGCCCCCCCCGCATGCAGAAACAGCTTGACACCGTGCAGGCTCAGACGTATACTACGTATAGAACGTTCAGGGCGTACTGAACGTATTTTACGTAAGGCTAGCAGGAGAAGTTCCCATGAGAACGGTCGACGACATACGCAATGAGTGGGTGGACGCCGTGGGACAGGAGGCCGAACGATTCGGCTTCCCCCGGATCGCCGCGGAGCTCAAGGGCCTTCTGCTCCTCTCCAGGAAGCCGATGTCCCTGACTGAGATGGCCGAGAGGCTCGAGGTCTCCAAGGCCTCCATCTCCACCAACATCCGGATCCTCGAGCGCTGGAAGCTCGTGCGCCGCGTGTACCACCGGGGCGAGCGGCAGAACTTCTACGAGATACGCGGACACATGTGGGAGATCGAGACCGAGATCGCCTCCACGATACTCAGAGACGAGTTGGCGGAGAGCAAGGCGCTTCTCTCGCGCAGCCTGGAGGCGTTGGACTCGGTCGAGGCGGCCACGCCCGAGGACGAAGAGGACGTGCAGTTCCTCAAGGAGAGGTTTGCGGAGGGGCTGGAGTACATCGGCGCGGGCGAGTACCTGCTCAACCTGTTCCTCCAGCGGGGGCAGATCACGCCTGCGATCCTGAAGACGATCAAGATCGGGTAGCCGACCTCCGCGTTCCGGGAGAACTGCACAATGCGGATCATACTCTTCACTGGCAAGGGCGGCGTCGGCAAGTCCACCATCGCCGCCGCGACCGCTGTCCGGACGGCCATGCTGGGGCGGAGGACGCTCCTGGTCAGCTCCGACATGGCTCACAATCTGTCCGACATCACGGCGGTGCCGATAGGGCACGCCGGCGCGCTGGTCGCGGAGAACCTCCACGCGCTGGAAGTCGACATCCTGGCCGAGATACGCGAGAACTGGGCACCGATCCAGCAGTATATGGCGGACATCGTTGCCTTTGTGGGGCTGGACGGCGCGGTCGCCGAGGAGGTTGCGATGATCCCGGGCATGGACGCCGTCTTCGTCCTGACCCGGATACTGCGGGAGATCGAGAGCAACCGGTTCGACACCATCATCGTCGACTGCGCGCCGACGGCCGGGGCGCTACGGCTGCTGACCTTCACGGACTGCGCGGCCGGCACGCTGAACTTCATGGTCGAGGCGGAGCGCAAGGTGATGAAGCTGGTGCGCCCAGCCGTCAGGCGATTCAAGCGTCTGAGCGTGTGGATGCCCGAGGACGCGACCTACAGGGCCTTCGAGGATGTCGTAGCCGACATCGGACGGCTCGGCGGACTCCTGAAGGATCCCGAGATGACCTCCGTTCGCCTGGTGCTGAACCCCGACCGGATCGCCGTCGCCGAGAGCAGGCGAGCGTACACCTACTTCGGGCTGTTCGGCTTCCCCGTCGACGGCATCTTCGTCAACAGGGTATTCCCGGATGAGTTGGAGGCGGGCTACCTGGACCCCTGGCGTGCGCTCCAGGAGGAGCAGATGGCCGTCATCTCGCGCTCCTTCCTGGACACCGCCGTCTTCCCCATCAGGTACCTGGCCGAGGAGCCGATCGGCGTTGCCCAGCTCGACGGGCTGGGGGCGGAGATCTACGGCGACGCGGTCCCCGACGACGTGCTGTCGGCCACGCACACGGTCCGCCTGTCGAAGGAGGACGGGAAGCTCAGACTGATGTTCTCGCTCCCCAATCTCGACCGCTCCAGCCTGGACATACAGAGAAAGGGGCGCGAGCTGCTCATCGCCGCCGGAGGCCATTCGCGTGTGTTCGCGTTGCCGGACACCCTTGCCGAGCGCGAGGTCGAAGGGGCGACCTACACGGACGGCGATCTCGTCGTGAGCTTCGCCGAAGACGGGCAGGGGGCCGCGGGGGCCACGTGACGCAGGCGCTGTGCTGGGCACGGCGGCGCGGCACGTCGGTGGTGACGGCGGTGCAGTAGGAGCCGTCCGGGCGGCGCAAGATGCAGAGGTACCAGGGCTTGTTCTGTGCTGCTACCGCTGGCGCGGGTCTCTACCAGCAATGCCTGTTCGCGAAGGCCCGGCCGGATCCGGACTTCAGGTAGCGCTCGAAGGTGGCCGCCCGATGATCGTCATCAAACCGGATCGCGGTCACAATACGCCACGGTGCGTATTTCGAGGCATGCGGCAACCCGCCTTGATTGTGGGAAAAAAGGTTCCAGGAACCTTTTCTTGCCCCACCCGTTCGCCGAGGCGATCTGCACACGGGGAATCCTGGCAGAAGCCTTCTGGAACCGAATTCGAGAAGCGGCTTAAGTCCTTCTGCCAAAGTCATGTACGGGCAAGCAGGCGTCGATCGCTGGCGACAGGTACATCAACGGTACGGAACTGGCCAAGAGGCTCGGCATCAGCAGGTCGACGCGGATCCCTTCTCACTTGCGCTCGGCGCCGTGGCGTCCTCAGGCCACCCGCCAGACCCGTGTACGCCAGCCGTCCTGGCGGCTTCTATGCCATGGGTGCATATCGCTGGCAGGGCGATCGCGACTCGTTTGACTCGCTCGGCCGCGCGATGCGCTGGTTGATCGTCCATAGGCGGCACATGGCGCTGAACGCCCTGACCATCGTGGTGGCCTGGCTGCTGGAGGGCCTTGCCACGCGGGTCGAGGCCTTCGACCGCCTGCCGGCCATTGCAGTATCAAGTGCCCGCGGGGACTGTGGTGGGTCTCGTCGCGGCTGGGGGGTGCTGCTTCTTGAGGTACTCCTCTGCGCGGCGGATGGCCGAATTGACGCCCGCGGCCAGTTCTTCGGGGACCGGCTCGACGATCACGTCAGGGTCGATACCGTTGAACTCGATGGCCTTGCGGTCGGACCGCCACCGGCTGCGCTGGGAGAAGCTCACCACCGCGATCCCGGAGGGGAACTTCCATTGCCGCTTCGACGAGGAGGAACCCGCCGACTTCGTGCCGAACAGACGTGCGCCTGAGTACCTGCGGAAATCCCGGGCGAGCGTTTCGCCGGCGGAAATGCACCCGGCGTCGATCAGGACTGCCACCGGGCGCGGCATCGCCTTGATCGCGTTGATCAGGCCGACGTCATATCCACCGCCGCCGTTGCCGCGAAGATCGGCGATCCAGCCGGTCGCCCGGGGATGCTTCTTCAGCGCCTCGCGGATCCCGGGCCCAACGCTGTCGTCCACGCGGCGAAGATACATGTATCCCACTGCTGAGGGCAGCTTCGTGTACCAGAACGACCGCCCGACGCGCGTCAGGGACCTCGGGAGGCAGTATGTGTGCGGCCAGCCTTGCGGCGTCGTCTCGGCCGTCAGGACCACCTGCCGCCGCCGATCGCCGTCGAGGTAGGTGATCGTGTGTCGCTGGCCCTTGTTGCCGGTCAGGGCAATGCGGTAGGCAAACAGGCGGGCACGCTGCGGACTGGAGAACGAGCCCCCTTGAGCCCACGCCTCCTTCGCCCGTTGCTCCAGGACCGTTCGCGCGTCTGTGCCGTCGATCTCTGTGACGACCGTACCTATCTTCAGTTCCGCTTCGTGTCCTTTGGGAGGATACATGACAACGACCCGCTCCCGGGTCGCCGGCATGAAGCTGATTCCCGCGTAGTACTGCGGCGGCCGAGCGGGCAGGTCGGCCTTCGTTTCCAGGATTTGCAGATGCCCGTCGCGAAGACACTGGGCAGCTTCGACGACGATCCCCAGAAACTCCGTGCCCGACGTGCAGGCCTCCACCTTCTCCGCCAGCCGCTGCTTGGTCACCACCCAGTCCAGCCGGATGCCCTTGAGGTCGAAGAACGGATAGCTCTCCTCCACCACGGCGAAGAAGGCGGCGAGATCCCGCTGGTACACAGAGCCCGGTGCGGCGTCGCCGGCCGACGGGCGCGTGGTCGCAGTGACCTCGATCGCCTTGCCCTTGCCCGCCAGGCCGACCGTGAGCTTCTCGCCCTTGGCCGACCGGATCACCTTGGCCTCGCCGTCAAGCATCAGGACAATGGCCTTCACTCGCTCCTGCATCTGCGGTGAGCCCAACACGATCAGGCAGTTCGTCCGCTTATCCACCTGGACCTTGATCGGCCCGGCCGCCGGCGCGCGGTTGCCCGAGGCCCCCAGCCGCTTCTCAACTTCCTGCGCAACGAAACCAATATCGCTGCGCCGCAGCCGGATGACCTGGATCTCAACGACCTTGCGCGGAGGAGCTTCCTTGTCGATCTGCGGCGCGGGACCTTGGCCGAGACAGACGGCCGCCATCAATGCCGCCGCCACAATCGAACGTTTCCACAGGGACCGGATCACCTGCACGGTCAGGCCTCCTTGGCAGGTCGGCCTGGGACGGGGCCGACCGCTTTGAGCATTCCTACACCGATCACATCCCGATGGGATCGAGGCGCCGCGGCGGGCGCAGAGAAACCGTCCTCCCGCCAAACGCCCACACAACGCCCGACGTTGGCCGACGTCGGCCGATCATCGTCGCCTTGGCGAGCCCTCACGTGGCAGAAGATGATGGACAAGGGCAAGGTTGGGCGATGGAGGAACTCGCCGCGCGGCAGGGCGTGGACCGATCCTACGTGGGGAGAATCCCCGGCCTCGTCGACGGTGAATTCGCAGCGCGCCTCCGGTGTGGGACAATGGCCGCGAGCGCCAGGCACGGCGAAGTGCCTGCACCGGATCGCGAGCCGGTATTTCCCCTTCTCCTGGAACGGCGGCAGAACCTTCGGGTCCCCCGTCCGGCGCTGCCACCCGCACCCCTGCGGGGATCGCCGGCCGGCAACGAACGAGAAGGAGAGGAACTTGATCTCCGTGTTGGCGGGGATCTCCCCGTAGTCCTCCGCCCGCGGA
>DATKXP010000003.1:0-2410 GCA_035529015.1 Phycisphaerae bacterium
CGTCCGCGCGCCCGTCACGGCCCGAACCCGGCAGAACACACATAGCGGCTTCCTCGGCACGCCTCACCCCCCGGGGCTGATAGACCCCGCTAGAGCCTGGTCCCGCCCACGGCCACCATGAACCGCGTGCTAACCCACGTCCGGACGCGGACGCCGTCCGACATCGACTCCACGAGGGCCACGCGGCCGTCGCGGGAAACCCGGACGACCAGCACCGTCCCAGGCCCGGCCAGCGGCCCGGTCAGCCGCACGACCGCGCCCGGCTCGATCTCCCCCGCCATCACCGTTCCCCGATCGTTCTCTCGATGTAGACGGCGAGCACCGCCAGGTCGGCACCCAGGCGCCGGCACTCGCCGGCCAGGGCGCGCATCTCGGCCAGCGACAGGCGAGGCGCCGCCCCCAGCAGCCGCCCCAGCCCCCTCCCCCCGAATCGCTCCGCGATCTTCGCCGCGCCCACCGCCGTGGCCAGGGCCCGTTCTACGGTCTCCCTCGTCGGCACCCACTCCGTCATGCCGGCCCCCGCTTCCGTCGACGGCTCCCGCCCGCCGGCAGGCTCGAGCCCGGTTTGCCAACGCCCGCGCCCGGCCCGCACCCGTCGACGACCGAGGTCCGGGCCTCGTCCCGCACGTACACCGCAACGCGATAGGACGACCGCCGTCCGCCCGCGTACTTCGAAAGGTCCGCCTCCACGCGCTCGCGCTCCGCCGACGGCCGTACGCCCGTCAGGTATGACCAATCCGACCGGCAGGCAGGCCCAGCCATCCCCACATACGCAGCCCGGCTCTCAGCCACGAACAGACCAGGTTCCTCTTTCATGCCGCACCGCCCTGCCCCAAGCCGCAGGCCCGCAGCGCCCGCCCGACCGGCCCGCCCCACATCCGGACGAAGGGCACACCCACGCCGAGGCCCTCGGCGATCTCCGGCAGCCGCACGCCGAATCCCTTCGCCGCGCGCAGGATCGCCGTCCGGTCGAACCCGAAAAGCCGCATCTCCCGCCACCGCCGTCCGACCTCGGGCCGCTCGGCCGAGCCGGAGTCGAACCACCCGACGAGCGCGATACCCCCGTCGCACACATGCTGCAGCGCGCCTCTCCAGTGCCGCCGGTCGAAGAACAGGAGCCCCGTATCTGGCGCCCAAGCCCTTGACCGCCACATCCCCTCGCCCGAAAATGACTCCCGACTGAAGCCACGTCCGTCACCCAACACGCCATCCGGGCTCGATTTCGGCATCCCTGGCCCCCTTCCGTGCCACGATCGTGCCAACTCGATCCGCCGCATCCCTTAGCCGTATGGCCCGCGGCCGCGCGTAGAGCTCCATCGTCGTCGCGATCTTCCTGTGCCGCATAAGTGCCATCACGGTACGGACGTCGTTGGCAGGCTCCGCCGCGAGCATCGTCCCGTACGTCCGCCGCAGGCCGTGGACGTCGAGGCCCCGCGTCCGCGCGTCCACCCCGATCCTCCGCAGGTCCCGCGCCAGGAGGAACCGCAGCCGGTCCCCCGTGAACCGCCGCCCCCCCGCGTTCAGGAAAACCGCCCCCGTCGTCCGCCCCGTCGCCCGACTCACGTCACCCAGCACGCGCCCGAGCTCGGCCGAGATCGGCAGGTGGTCGCCCTGGTCGCCGCGCCGCGTGGTCTTCCCCCGGACCACGATCACGCCGAGCTCGAGGTCGACGTCCTCCCAGTCCAGCGCACAAAGCTCGCCGCTCCGGAGCCCGGCCAGCACGAACGTCGCCCACACCGGCCGCATCCGCCCGGACGCGTCCAGGAGCGCCCCGACCTCGAGGTCCTCGAGGACGCCCCGTGCCCGCCGCTCCCCCCGCACGTACTCCATGAACCGGAGCGGGTCCTCCCGGACCAGGCCGCGCCGCACCGCCCAGGTGAACATCCGCCGCACCGCCGTGAGCTCGAGGTTCACCGTGCCGGCCATCGCCCCGCCGAGGACCCGCTCGCGGGCGTAGCCGTCGAGCCGTTCCAGCGTCACGTCGCCCAGGTACACCAGGCCGCAGCCGCCCATCACCGCGGCCGTGCCGACCCGGGCGAGCCTCACCGTCCTGGGTTTCCGACCGGAACCTTCGAGGAAGACCACATACTGCGTCCGGATAGGATCGAGAAGGGTTCGCCGCGTCGAGACGGGCGCCAGGCCGACCCGCCCGAGCTCCGCGTCGCGCACCAGCTCCGCCAGGATGCGCGTCGCCGTCGACCGTTCCGTGGCCACGCGGCGCCGGACCCGCGCGCCCAGGGCGTCCCGGTAGTCGACGTGCCAGCCGGCACCGCGTCTGTAGATGCGCGCCACTGCCCCCCCCACGCCGGGCAGCGGCTTCCGTCACAGGGTCACCCCAGGAGCCACGTCACGAGGTCAGCCGCCGCCCAGGCCGCGCCCGCCACCACGGCCAGCGCGACCCAGAACCCCA
>DATKXP010000004.1:0-6865 GCA_035529015.1 Phycisphaerae bacterium
GCGGATATCGGCCCTTCGCCTCGGCCGAGAGATTTTTTGTTTTTCGGGCGTTTTTCATCTCCCGTTCATGTTCTTCGGGTAGACTTAGGGAGCCAACATGGAGTCGAATGGTGTCTCCGGGGAGGTCCGGCGGCGCCGGGAGTCTGATCGAGAAGGAGATGGCTATGAAGAAGGCAATCATTGGGGCTGTGCTTCTAGGTGCGGTGGCCGTCACTACGCCGTTCGTCCTGGGCTGGGTGCCTGGGGACGCCGTGCCGGTGAAGCAGGACCAGGAAGATGAGGAGGAGATCACCCTCGAGCAACTGCGCGCGGAGGCCCCCGCCGCCGCCGCGACCATCGAGAAGGAAGCCGATGGCGCCAAGATCGAGGAGATCGAGAAGGAGACGGAGAACGGCAAGGTCGTCTACGAGGCCGAGTGGCGCGAGGGCGGCAAGGAAATCGAGATCAAGGTCGCCCCCGACGGCACACTCCTGAAGAAGGAGATCGAGGACGACGACGACGATGACGACGATGATGACGACGACGACGATGACGACGACGACGACGACGACGATGACGATGACGATGACGACGACTAGGAAGCAGCCTTGACACGGTTCTGACGCGTCCGGACAATCATCGTCATCGGGTCTGAACTTCAGCGTATCGAAACGCCGGCCGGCGCCGCGGCAACTGGGCGCCGGCCGGACTGTTCGAGAGACGCGCCTGAATGAAGATCCTTCTGATCGAGGACTACGAGCCCATCCGCACGTCCGTCGCGAAGGGGCTCGCCGAGGCCGGCTTCGCCGTAGACGCCACCGGCGACGGCGAGGAAGGGCTCTGGTATGCGCGCGGCGGCGATCACGACGTCATCATCCTCGACCTGATGCTCCCCAAGGTGGACGGCCTCACGATCCTGGGGCGGCTGCGCGAGCACGAGAACCCGGCGAGCGTTCTTATCCTCACGGCCAGGGACACCGTCGAGGACCGTGTGAAGGGCCTGGACCTGGGCGCCGACGATTATCTCGTCAAGCCGTTCGCGTTCGAGGAACTCCTGGCCCGCGTCCGTGCCCTGGTCCGGCGGAAGTACGACGCCCGCTCGCCCGCGATTCGCGTGGCCGACCTCGAGATCGACACGAGTTCGCGGACCGTCCGCCGGGCAGGCCGGACGATGGACCTGACGGCCCGCGAGTACGCCATCCTCGAGTTTCTGGCCCTCCGGGCCGGCCAGGTCGTCACGCGGACCGAACTCTGGGAACACATCTACGACTTCGACGCCGAACCCGACAGCAACGTCATCGACGTCTACGTCGGCCGGCTCCGCAAGCGGCTCGAACGGGGCAAGCGGCCTCGCCTGATTCACACGCGGCGGGGTCTCGGCTACGTGCTCGGAGAAAGCGAATGAGGCGGTCGCTTCGAACGAGACTGGTCCTCGGCGCAACGCTCGGCACGGCCGGGGTCTTCCTGGCCGCAGGCGTGCTGCTCTACGCGCTCGTCCGCGACGGCCTCGTGGCCCAGTTCGATCGGGCCCTGCTCGACAAGGCTCGCCTGCTGGCCTCCGCTACGGAGTGGGAGGACGAAGAACTCGACCTGAACTTCGACGAATTCGACATGCACGAGTTCGATCGGGCCGACCGCCCGGCGTACCTCCAGGTCTGGCTGACCGACGGGGCGGTGGCCTTCCGCTCGCCCTCGCTCGCGGGAGCCGACCTCGAGCGCCTTGCGGGGTCGCTCGATGCGCCCCTGTGCCGCCGGGTGATCCTGCCCGACGGCCGGCCCGGCCGCGCCACCGGTTTCACCATGACTCCGAAGACCGAAGGCTCCTCGCCGCCGTCCGACGCCGCGGCCGTCACCGTCGTGCTGGCACGCGGCACCGCGCCCGTCGATGCGGTGCTGGCGCAACTGGCGATGCTGCTGGTGTTGGTCGGCCTCGTCGCGGTGGGGCTGTCGGCCGGCGTCCTGTGGCTGACGGTTCGGCGCGGACTGCGCCCGGTGGATGGGCTCGCGAACCAGATTGCCGGCCTGGGCGAGGCGGATCTTGCCGCGCGCCTCGAAGCGCCGGATGCGCCGCGCGAACTCGTGCCGGTGGTGGACCGGCTGAACGATCTCCTTGGCCGCCTCGAAGCCGCCTTCCAGCGAGAACGCGGTTTCAGCGCCGACGTCGCCCACGAACTGCGCACCCCCCTGGCGGGGATCCGTTCGACCCTGGACGTGGCGCTCACCAGGCCGCGCGGGGCACCCGAGTACGAGGAGGTGCTTCGCGGCTGCCTGCGGATCGCCGTCCAGTTGCAGCGGATGGTCGAGCATCTGCTGACGCTGGCGCGCCTCGATGCCGGGCAGGTCGAGATCCGGCCGGAGGCCGTCTGCGTCAACACGCTTGCCCGCGACGCCTGGGAGCCCCTGACGGAGTCGGCCGAAGCGCGGCGGCTCCAGGTCCGGTGGGCCCTTGGGGACGACGTTCGCGTGACCACCGACCGGTCTCTGCTGGACCTGGTCGTCCGCAACGTTCTCGAAAACGCCGTCGTCCACGCCGACGAAGGCGGATCGGTCGTCGTCGAGACCGCGGCGAAAGGGCACGGCGCTGACGTCCGTGTGACCAACAGCGGCAGTCGCCTCTCCGGGCAGCAGGCCGACCACGTGTTCGAGAGGTTCTGGCGTGGCGATGCAGCCCGGACCGAAGCGGGCGTTCACTGCGGCCTGGGTCTGCCGCTCGTCAAAGAGATCGTGGCCGCCCTGGGCGGGTCCGTCGCGGTCGCGTCATCCGAAGGGGGCGAGTTCGAGATCACCATCTCCATCCCGACCGCGCCGCGGCACTTTGGCCCATGAATCCGCGCGGCGGCCTTCCCAGGCCGCCGCGCGGCGTGTAGGGGCGAGGCATGCCTCGCCCGATTCACCGTGACCGCGGGTCGAAGGCGTCGCGGAGGCCGTCGCCGACGAAGTTCAGCCCCAGCAGCGTCGCCCCCAGCGCCAGGCACGGAAACACCAGCAGCCACCAGTACGTCCGGACGGGGTTGAGCGCCTCGACGGCGTCGCTGGCCAGCGTGCCCCACGAGGCCAGCGGCGGCGGGACGCCCAGACCCAGGAACGACAGGAACGATTCGCTCAGGATCGCCAGCGGCACGGTCAGGGTCGCGCACACCAGGATCGTCCCCATCAGGTTCGGCAGCATCTCCTTGACGAGGGTCCGTCCGTGCCCCGACCCGACGGCCCTCGCCGCCTGGACGAACTCCGATTCGCGAAGCGCCAGCACCTGCCCGCGCACGACCCGCGCCATCGTCAGCCACGACACGCCGCCGATGGCCATGAACAATGCGACCATCCGCACCCAGATCGTCCGCTCCGCGAACAGCACGAGCAGGATGATCACCAGGAGCATGTACGGCAGACCGTACAACACGTCCACGATCCGCATCATGGCCGTATCGACGCCGCGGCCCATGTATCCCGCCGTCATGCCCCAGAACGTGCCGATGAGCACGCTGACCGCCGCCGCCGACAGCCCCACCAGCAGCGAGATGCATCCGCCCATGAGCGTCCGGGCGAGCATGTCGCGCCCCAGCGGATCGGTGCCGAAGGAATGGTCCCACGACGGCGGCTGGGGATGGACGCCCGGCAGCGACGTGCGGTAGGGCTCCGGGTCGCCGCGGGCCACGGCTCGCCGGTTCCTCACGAGGCCCACCAGGCTGCCCGTCACGATGACAAGCAGCAGCACGAGTCCGGTCATGGCGAGCCGGTTGCGGCGGAACCGGCGCATCGCCAGCGCCAGCGGCGACATGGCCGGCCGACCGACGCCGGTCGGCGACTCAGGCTGCTCCGGCTTGTCGGACGGCTCACTCATACCGGATCCTCGGGTCGAGCCAGGCGTACCCGATGTCCACGGCCAGGTTGAAGGCGATCAGCAGCACGGCGTACAGCAGCACCGTCGCCAGGATGAGCGGATGATCGCGGTGCAGGGCCGAGTCCACAAAGTGCTGGCCCATGCCGGGGATCGCGAAGATCTTCTCGATGACGAACGACCCGGTGAAGATGCCCGCCGCCGCCGGACCCAGGAACCCAAGGACGGGCAGCCAGGCGTTTCGCAGCGCGTGATCGAGCAGCACCCGCCGCTCGACCAGGCCCTTGGCGCGGGCCGTCCGGATGAAATCGGCCGACAGCACCTCCAGCATCCCCGTCCGAACCAGCCGCGCAATGTACGCCGCCGGCAGGGCCGACAGCGCCAGCGCCGGCAATACGACCTGGCTCGGGCTGCCCCATCCGCCCACCGGAAGCCACCGGACCGTGAAGGCGAAGACCGCCATCAGCACCGTCGCGATGACGAACGACGGCTGGCTGATGCCGACCATCGCCCCCGCCATGGCGGCGTAATCGGCCGCCGACCGCGGGTACGCCGCGCTCACGACGCCGGCCGCCGTCCCGATGATGACCGAGAGCCCCAGCGCGCAGATACCCAGACTCAAACTCACCGGAAAGGCGGGCGCGAGGATGTCGTGGATGACGTTCCGGTTGGGGTAGCGGATCGACGCGTGGCCGCGCAGCGTCACCAGGTCGCGGCCGTACAGCACGTACTGGACCCAGAGGGGCTGGTCGAGGTGGAACTCGGCCATGCGGGCCTCGAGGATCTCGGGCGGCAGGTCCTTCTCCTGGGCGAATGGGCTGCCGGGCGCAGCATGCATCAGCAGGAACGCCACCGTATAGATGGCCAGCAGCGTGGGGATGAAGTACAGCAGCCGGCGAAGGATGTAATGGACCATCGCACCAGCTCCACGCACCGCCCCTCGCCCAAGAGAATAATCGACGGACCTCACGTAGGCAAGCGTTCGTCGTTTCGACCAGCCCCCCGCGGCAACGGGTGGCGCCGTTTCGACCAGCCCCCCGTCGCAACGGGGGGTGTCGCTTTGCCTTGACCAGCCCCCCGTCGCAACGGGGGGTGTCGCTTTGCCTTGACTAGCCCCCCGTGGCAACGGGGGGTGACTCTTGTGCGCTCGGCTCGGCGCCAAAGCCCTTGCGAGCGTTTCAGCGAGCGTGTAGATTCTCTGCCATGCCTGCCCCGCTCGGATACCTGCTGACCTGGACGACGTACGCCACGTGGCTGCCCGGCGATGCGCGCGGGTGGGTGGACAAGCACGATGCCGGTGCGGACGTGCCGTACCAACGTCCCGATGCGGCAAAGAACGCGGCGGCAAGGGCTCGCATGTCGGAATCCGCCGTTCGCCTCAGCCGCCGGGCCCGCGATGCCGTTGATGCCGCCATTCGCGAAACCTGTGCGTACCGCGGTTGGCCCGTTCACGCGTTGAGCGTACGCTCGAATCACGTGCACGCCGTGGTGACGGCCGGCGGCGTCGAGCCGGGTTGGGCCAGGAAGACGCTGAAGTCGTACGGCACCCGCGCGCTGAACCGGTTGCAGCCGACGCCGCGGCGACGTCACTGGTGGACCCAAGGTGGCAGCGACCGGTACCTGAACGACGAGCGCTCGCTGCAGGCCGCGGTCCGGTACGTGTTGAATCAAGACGAGAAGCACTCGCGCGGCGGCGTGCAGTGCTCTGATTAGCAGCGCCCTGATTAGCAGCGCTCTGATTAGCAGCGCCCTGATTAGCAGCGCCCTGATTAGCAGCGCTCTGATTAGCAGCGCTCTGATTAGCAGCGCTCTGATTAGCCCCCCGTGGTAACGGGGGGTGACGTGCCGCCCCCGATTGCCATCGGGGGCTAGTCACGCCCGCGCCGACGAAAGGCCGAACATGCCTGACGGCCCGCCCAACATCCTGCTCATCACCAGCGACCAGCAGCACTTCAGCACGCTGGGCGTCGTGAACGACCGTATCCGGACGCCGGCTCTCGACCGCCTGTGCGCCGAAGGCCTGCGCTTCACGCGCGCCTACTGCCCGAACCCGACCTGCACCGCCACCCGCGCCAGCATCATCACCGGCATGTACCCGTCGCAGCACGGGGCGTGGTCGCTCGGGACGAAACTCTTCGAGGACGTGCCGGTTGTCGGAGACCTCTTTCAGGAGGCGGGTTACGCGACGAGTCTCGTCGGCAAGGCCCACTTTCAGCCGCTGGCCTCCGAGCCGGGCATGGAGTCGCTCGAATGCCAGCCCACGCTCCGCGACCTCGATTTCTGGCGCACTTTCCACGGGCCGTGGTATGGTTTCGAGCACGTCGAGGTGGCCCGCAACCACGCCGACGAGTCGCACGCCGGCCAGCACTACGCCATCTGGATGGAGGAGCGGGGCCTTGCGAATTGGAAAGACTATTTCCAGCCCTGGCCGCCCGACCCCAACCGCAAACGCCCGGGCAAAACTTACTTCAACCGCGACAGGCGTTCGTGGGACTTGCCGGAGGCGTTTCACTACACGCGATGGACCGGCGAGCGGGTCCGCGCCCGGCTCGAGGGTGCGGCGGCCGACGGCCGGCCGTTCTTCATCATGGCCAACTTCCACGATCCCCATCCGCCGTACCTCGTGCCTGAACCGTGGGCCGGCCTGTACGACCCGGCCGACATGGTCCCCGGCGAAGTGGTTCCCGGCGAGCACGACAGGAACCCGCTGCACTTTCGGATGACGCAGGAGGAGGACCCCGATTTCCGCGGCCGGTTCTTCGAGGACCATGCCATCCACGGCGGCCACTCGCACCTGCATACCAGAGAGGAACTCCAGAAGGACATGGCCACCTATTACGGCATGATCTCGTTTCTCGACGACGAGATCGGCCGCATTCTGGACGCGCTCGACCGTCTGGGCCTTGCCGAGAACACGCTCCTGGTCTTCACGACCGACCACGGCCACTTTCTCGGCCAGCACGGGCTCATCGCGAAGGCGATCCATCATTACGAGGACCTGCTGCGGCTGCCGTTCATCGTCCGCTGGCCGGGGCGCGTGGCGGCGGGCGC
>DATKXP010000005.1:0-6363 GCA_035529015.1 Phycisphaerae bacterium
TTGATCGAGACCGTCATGGAGGACGCGGGCATGCCGAGGGAGGTGTTCAGGAAACTGAACGCCCGACAGGCGACGAGTCTGGCCGAGGCCATCACCAGGCATTTCTTCCCGGAAGTCGTGGCGGAGGCGGAGAAGGCGGCGAGCCTATCGAGTGGCCCGACGCCATCGCCTCCTTCCTCCGCTACGTCGGAGGAGACCCCACCCGCATAGGGACCGGCCGGGATGGCGACGTTCTGCGGATGCCATTCCGGTTGTTCCAAACCTTGCTCGCCGCGGGCCATCGCCTGCGGACGAGAGAGCATGTTATGGCCATCAACGCGGCTTCGTTTCCGTATCTGGACGAGGCTGCCAGGAAGAAGGCGGTGGCTGCGCTTGAGTCACAAACCGACAAGTCGAAGGCGGACGATGCGAGCAGCAGTGGCGATTGGGACAAGTTGCGGGGTTGGGTGGCGATTGACCGTATGCAGCACCCCATGAACCCGCCAGTGAAAAAGGTAGCGAACTGAGATGCCCTTCGATGCCGGCGCAGTAGTCGGCACAATTGAACTGCGCTATGACAAGGCCGTCAAGGCGCTGAAGGCCGTCGAGCAGCAGACGCAACGCAGTATGGGCCAGATGGGCAAGTTCGTCAAGGACCATCAGGCCCAGATAAGCGGCCTCGGCATTGCAATGGCTGCTGCTGGCACCGGGGTTTTGTTAATGGCCCGGTCCTTCGTTAAGGCCGCAGGCCAGATGGAACGCTACGAGGCGCAGTTCCGCGTCCTCACTGGATCAACCGAAGCGGCCAAGGCACGCCTCAAGGAACTGATCGACTTTGCCGCCAAGACGCCGTTTGACCTGCCCGGCATTATCGAGGCCGATCTGCTCTTGCAGGCGTTCGGCCTCCAGATAGGCACCGTCTCGGAGACGCTGACGTTATTCGGCGATACTGCGGCCGCGATGAACGTACCCATCTCTCAGGTGATACGGAACTTCGTCAAGCTCAAGGCGGGTATGTTCGACATGGCGGAGTTGGCCCTGATCGGCGTCACCCGCGATAAGTTGAGGGAGCTTGGCGTTCAGTTCCGGGAAAGCGGTGAGGTAATTACCCGGGCAGAGCTTTTCCCGGCCGCCCTCAAGCTCATTGAAAAGTTCGGCGGCACGATGGATGAGGTGAGCAAGACGATAGAGGGCCGCCTATCAAACCTCAGCGACTCCTTCTTCCAGTTGAAGGTCGCCATCGGCGAGGGTTTGCTGCCAGTCGTGAAAGAGTTGACCGAGAATGTTACGGCCGCGACGGACCGGATGAAGGACTGGACGGCCGCCCACAAACAAACGACTGCCTCCTTGACGTTGTTGGGGACGAAGACGGCTCTTGCTGTAACTATCCTGGGTACATTCCTTGCCATATTGCCCCGCATCCTTGCGGGACTAACGGCCCTCAAGGTCGCGCTCCTTACCCCGGCCGGATTGATCGCGGGTATGGTTGCTCTGGGCATTGCCATCGTAGGGGCCGCAAACGCATGGTTACAATATTGGGAGGCCTCCCAGATGGGCGTAGCTGCCCAAGCGAAGGGGATTGCGGCGGACAAGGAAGCACAGCACTTTATTGAGATGGCAATAAGCGCCCGGGACGCTGCTGCCCAAATGCGACAGAAGGGGTTGGCGGAAGAGGCCAAGACGTTGGATGCCTTGGCGCTCAAATATGAATCCCTGGCGCGGATCGAGATGCTGAGGCCAGCGAAGGTTACGCCGTCGCCTGGGGCTGCACCAACACCGCCGGACGGGAAGGCGGCCAAGGCCGCACAGGATGCCTTGCAAATTGCACGCCTCACGCTTGAGACGAAGATCGAGATGGCGCTGACGGATAGGGAGCGGGTGCAATACGAGACAGAACTGGCAGACCTTCTCCATCGCTACGGCAAGGAACAAGAGGGCGCTGCCCTCACCCAGGTCGCCCGGAACAAGTTACTTATGGAGGAGATGGCGCTTCGGCGGGATATGAGCAAGGAACAATTCGAGTTTGCCGAGCGCGATCTTGAATATCGACAGGCATCGGCCCTCTCGTGGGCCGCAGAGAGGGCCTCTTTGGAGAGCATGGCGCAGGCTTACCGGGAACAGATGGTCTCGGCGAGCCTGAACCAGACCGAGAGGATTGCGGCCGCCACCAGACTGCTGGCTATCCAGCGAGAGATCAAAGAGGGTGACGAGGCCTTCTTGGCTGCTACGGCGGCCCTCAATAAAGCCAGGGCGACGACGGATGCCCTAATGCGCGCCGCCTTGGAAACGGAACTCAAGGGGGACCGAGAGAGACTCGCCAACGCGGAACAATGGGGACTTACGCTGGGCCAGCAATGGATTATCGAGCAACGGACAATAGCAACGCAGGCGGAACTGAATCGGCTGAACGATGCGGCCCTGGCGCTCCAGCGAGAATATACGGCCTCATTACGGTTGACGGGCGCGGAGATGCTTGCGCTCTACGACCAGCGCATTGCCGACCAACAAACCATTATCACTAATGCTGCCAGAGAGAGCCGTTCCCAGCAGGAGATTGTGGCGGCCGAAATCCGCAAGAATGACTTGATCCGGGAACGAGCAGGCCTTCTGTTGCGCCAGGAGCTTGCGGTCATTGAAGAAAGGATCGCCACCGAACGGGCTGGTTATGCCGAGAAGATACGGTTGCTTCAAGCCTCGCTCCTTGCCGAGAATGATGTTACCAAGCAGATCGAGTACCGCAATGAAATTCGAGCAACCGGCTTTGCCGCGGTACAGGCCGAGATAGACAAACTCCGGGAAGGCGGCCTGTGGCAACTGATGAGTCTCGAACAGCAGACGGCATTGGTGGCCCGGTTGCTGGGCGACTGGAGCCGAATCGCAGGCGTTGCATTGCCCGAAATCCAGAGACAGTTGACTGAGATGCGAGCGCAACTCGAAGCGGAGAGCGCCTCTCTCCGCGGCTTCATGCTCTCTTACATAGACCAGATACGGTCGGGGATATCCGCCTTCTTGGTCGGGGTGATGCAGGGAACGGCAGAATGGCGGGACTTCCTGCTCAGTGTACTGGAAATGGTCGAACAGCATATCGCCAACATAATGGCCCGGCGCGTGGCAGAAGGCTTGCTTGCCCAACTAGGGCAGGGCGCCCAAGCTCCGGCCGCGGAGGCCGTCGGGGGCCAGCAGGTGACGACTCAACTTACGGGAGCAATGAATGCCTGGACGGCCGCGGCCACGGCGCTTCCGGGCCCGTTGGGTCAATGGGTGGGGGCTTCCCTGCAGGCTGTAGCGGCCACGGGAGTACAACTCAAAACCGCCGTGAGCAACGCGACCACGGCAGCGACAAATGTGGGGGCGGCAACCCTCGCGGAGGCGGCCGCCGTCACGAATGTTGCAGCAGGCGCCTTGATGGAGGGCGCTTCGGTGGGCATGATGGCCGCGGCAAGGAAAATGGCGGCGGCGGTAGGCGGTGGAGGTGATGGAGCAGAGGGCGGCGGCGGTAATGGACTCTTGGGGACGATCCTTGGCGTTGTGATGGGCCTCCAGCATGGCGGCATTGTGACTCGCCCGACGGTTGCGATGATTGGGGAGAGGGGCCCGGAGGCGGTTATCCCGTTGACGGGTTCGGCGGCGGCGCTTGGAGGCAGTGTCGGCCCCGTCTACGTCACTGTCTCGGTGGACAATCTCGACGACAGAGGCCTCCGCCGTCTCTCGCAGCGCCTGACGGATTCTCTCGGCGACGAAATCTCTTGGTACGCGCGGAGAATGGCATGAGGATCGGCAACTACGATAATTGGCATCATGGACCGCGGCCGGGATGGCGGCCCGTTGTGCGCGCGCCCAGGCTGGCCGTCGAGGGCACATTGACGGGCGTCATCGCCCATTCCCTGGCGGGACATCCTGGCGATAACGAACTGGTCCTGGAATGGGACGCCCTGCCGAGTGGCCCCGCCCTGACAATCGTCCGGAGCTACGGCGACATCAACGTGATGTGCGACAACTTGGCCGAAGGCGAAAGCCTCGCCTACCGCATTCCGGTCACGGACTTCAACGCCATCTCTGCCGCACGCCTGTGGCTTCAGTCGGTCGCCCCGGTTCTGGGCTACCTCACTGTCGAGGTCTGGGAAGACACCGGGGGCGTGCCGACGACGCGGCTCGGCATTATCGGGCATATCGACACCGCCGACATTGGGATAGCGTGGGAGGCGCACGAGGTCTATGCAGACGCGGCCTACCCGTGCGATCCCGCTGTCGCTTGGCTCGTGCTTTCCGGCGCTGGCATGACCGGGGCGGGGCAGATTCAGTGGGGCGGCACGCCGGCAGCAGGCGCGGGCTACGCAAAGTATACGGCTGGGGCGTGGGGCCCGGTCGTTGGGGAACTATCCGCTACCGCCTGGCAGGGCGGTCAATTCTGCATCCTGCGGGGGCTCTGCGGGGCGCAGGGCGGCGGCGTAGTCTACCAGGTGGACCTGGGCGACGGGCAACTCTACAGCGCCATCATCGCGGACGTCACCGCCCGGCAGATGGTCGTGCCGTCGACCCGCGGAGGTGCTATCACCGTGGCCCCCGCGAGTTTCGGCGTCGCGGAGGAAGTGCGGTTGACTCTGAATATCATCGACGAGCTGGGGACATGAGGGCTTTAGGCGCGGCATACACCACGGCCTTGGGCGAGCCGGTCAGTCGGCCCTGCGCGCGGGTGTGGCTGGCCAATCACGGGGGCGCCTTCGCCGACCCGCTTGAGGTTACAGATCACGTCGCGAGCGTGGAGTTGGCGCGGCCCCTGCGGTCCGGCAACTCGGCGCGCATCACGCTGCACAGCGAGGATGGGCAGTTCTCTCCTGTGGGAGGCATCTACGCGGCGGCGGTCCGGGCGCGCAACGCGCAAGTCCGTATCGAAATGGGCGAGATTCTGGCGGGGGTGCCCACGTACTGGCGCGTAATGACCGGCACCATCGTCGAGTGCAAGCCTTCGCATGGCCGGCCCCTCCGCACGGTGGTGCTCTTCGTGACGGATCTGGCCGACCTATGGACCAACGTGCAGACATCCCCCGCCTATCAGATACGGGAAGCGACCCCGGTTTACTGGACGGCCTTCCAGGTCCTGGCCGACCTGCTTGAGAAGTTCGGGGGCTTCACTTGGCCCGATGACTTCGCGCTCGATGCCCTGAGCGATTGGGACATCGTGAAAACCCTGCAGTTCGAGCAGATGTCTGTCGCGCAAATGGCGGCATACGTCATGCAGCCCAAGGGCTACCGCGTCTGGTTCGACTACGAGGGGCGGTTGGCGTCGGGGCTGCTGGTGCCGGCGGGGTTGCCGGGGACGTGGCCCATCGCGATGATGGTGCCGCGGGCGAACGTGCGGAGCGTAGATGGTCCTTCGAGCGAGGACCCGACGAGTACGCGCATACGGGTCATAGGGGGGGAGGCCGACCATCCCTTCTCTCGTATTACAGACGACTCGGTGTGGGCGAGTGGGCTCTTCATAGGGCGCTTTCTCTATGGCCGTGTCGCAACGGTTATCTCTACTGGCGGGGACGTGCTGGACCTAACGCAGACGCTTGCATTTGCCCCGCCGAACTCCACCAGTACAATTTCCCTTGCTATCGGCGGGCCCATAGGCGAACAGTTCCGGGCGGGTGCGTCGGTGGTTTCCGAGATACGCATGACGACAGGGACAATCGGGGACTTCCTGACGGCGCCCTATGTGCTAGGCGGTAGTGAGTCCTACAACGACACGAGTGACCGGCAAAACGCGACAGTGCGGTTTCAGGTACACCGGGCAATGGGCGATCCACCACTCGACATAGGTTTCGACTTCGACGTCGCCGGCCATGCCACAGAGTACGTTTACCCGCGGGTCTATGTGCAGCATTGGAATGACGCGCTGATTGACCGCTTCGGGCAACTGAAGGGCGAAGTGGAGGGGCCGGCGGTCTGGAATTGGAATGACGCCCACCTCGTGGCGGTCCAGGAGATGGCGATTGCCACCCTGTCGGAGAACCGGGCGCGGGTGCTGCTGGAGCGACTTGACCTGCGGATTGAGGCGGGCGACGTGGTGACGATAGAAGACCCGGGCGGCGGTGCCTTCAAGTTGTGGGTTCGAGAGGTACAGCATGGCGTCACGCCGTCTCGGGGCAGCACACAACTCAGCGGGTACGTGGTGGCGTGAGCATGGCAGGGGATCGACCGGAACAGACACCGACAGGCCTGGGTACGTTCCCTGAATCCCTGGTGCCGACTCTGGGTATGCCGGTCAGTTTCCTGGAGGGTCAGAAGCGCTTCACTCTTCTCACGGTCTGGGACCATCTGGAAACAGAGCCGGTGCGCGTCATCTACACTACCGGCAATACCGTCGACGCGATACCTCTTCGGGACGAGTTCGCCGGT
>DATKXP010000006.1:0-6532 GCA_035529015.1 Phycisphaerae bacterium
GGCGGAAGCAACGGTTCGATTTCGTCCCAAAGTTCATCGGTCACCCATTGGCGAGCCATAGGCTTCTCCTTCTGCACAGGGCCTATGACTCGTATCGGCTTTACCCGCTACGGATCTTGAAGGTTTTGCAATAGCGTCTTAGCGCTTTAGCGTGGAACCAGAAAAGTAGACCTGCTCCAATCAGGCCAAAGGCAACGGTGGTATCCAGCCACCCGTTGTGGCTGCCGATAGGAGCGCCCCATCTGTGCAAGAGCACATCTCGTATCACTCCCGCGATCTCCGCCGGGCGGCAAGCGTCTTTTCGGGCCTGGGCCGACCATCAGCACACGCGGCGGGCATCTCCGTCTGACCTTCATAAACTACCCCGCTCTCCCAAGGTTGGTGCATGCGGGCAGCAACCTATCCGCGCGCCGATGCCACCTTCTGGGGAGCGGGGCTTCTCCTGGCCGCTTCCTCACGCGGGGTTAGATACATCCACATGGCTGCCAGCAGCGCAAACAGTTGGTATGAGACCGCCAGGTCGCTTCTTGTCATGGATAGCGCTGCTATAGCTACGAGCAAGGGCAGTAGGCGCGCGCCGTTGCGCGCGGTAAATGCCCACAACTGTTTCCGCCGGGGGATCAGGAAGAATACTGCAAGAGGGGCCACGATCAGCACTGTTCCCACGACGCCGGTCTCACTCAGGAGCTCGAGTAGTAAGTTGTGCGCATAAGCGCGGTCCCCCAGGCTATCAACACCATCGACATAGTACCCACCTAATCCTTGGCCCAACAGAGGTTGCTCCTCTAGCCGTCTTACGGCTGCACTCCAGTCGGTGTCCCTGTTGAGACGTGATAGGGCGGTCTGCTCTGTATCAAAGGGGTCAGTGATATACCGGTTCTCATCCAACAATCCCGCGACCGTGAAGGCTGCAAGCGCAACGCATGATAGGACCAGCACGGTCACGGGGACGGTGACGCTCCTGGGTTTGCCGAGCATGGCGCACACAGACATGACTGGTATGATTACCATCCACTTGCGCTCGCCGCCGGAGTTGATGACAAGCATCCCTGCCCCAAGAGCCACGAGCGTCAGAAATGTGAAGAGGCGCCTGCTCAAGTGGGTGTTTGCCGAACCGCAGAGCAACAGGGCAATGCCGACCCCGGCCAATGAAGACAGCATGAGTGCAGGCGGTTGAAACTCATCAACTCCGTAAACGTACGGAAGCCTAACGCCGCAGGGCGTCCATATGCTGGAAGGCAGGAACTGGGGCAGCCCGCGAGCCATCACGCTGTAAAAGAGTACAGATCCGACTATGCTCAAGACGCCCAGTGCCCGGAGGTCCACGGACTTGCTACCGACGAGGAAAGAGAATGCGAGCACGGCGAGCGGCAGGAACAAGGCAAAGTAGGCCAGTTTTGAGCGGGAGTACTCCGACTCTGGACCTCGGAAGTACGCGAGGACGAGAACGCCCAGGGTCCACGTTAGCCACAGGATGGGTGCTCGCCATCGCATGCGTACGATCGGCACAGGGGAGTCGGAGCACAGCACGAGCACGAGGCCGAGGGCTACGCTCAGACCGCCGCCCAGATGGCGAATGCCGAATGTGAGTGCGAATTGTCCCGCAATCGGCGGCGCCAGCCAGAGAAAGAACACGCCAAGGACTTCCCTGCTAACTCCGAAACACACGAGTACAGCGCTGACAAGCGCCCAGGCGAAACCGGGCCACCCCGGAGGCAAAACCAATAGATACGCAACAGCCAGGGACATGCCCAGAAGTTGAAGATGAAGCATCCCCGCAGGGCCCAGCGGAGCCATTCTTGGCCCACGTCTGAGCGGCGCAAGGCGAGTCAGGCTGTGCTCCAGTTGCCCAGGATCGCGCTCTGGCCGCCTACTCAAGGAAACCATTCCATTCAACCTTTACACTCTCTGCGCCAGGGTCGCCCGCCCGCGCATGCTGAGGTGGCAAGCCCTCGGCACGTTGAGCGTGCGATTCGCAGATACCATTCTCTGCCGCGTGTGCAATAGGGTTGAACAGGAGCATTAGTTTCTGCTCCGCCTAATACTGTCCATGAACGCGAGCCGTTGGCCTTCCTTGGTTACAACATCCAGGTGACGGATCTTCTCTCTGGGGACCCGTTTACCCATGGCGCTACAGACAAATCGTTCGATCCTGGTGAAACTTGAAGTCACGTTGTCCGGCGTGTTCGGGATCTGCAGTAACCAAGAAACGGGGTCGGGGAAATCCGTGTCTCTGTAGCCAATAATCGTTGGAATGCCGTACGCCAGGTACTCCCGGACTTTCAAAGGACAGGCTTCGTGCATTTCCTTCCTGTGGAGCGCTAGCGTGCCCAGCGCCACGTCGGCTTTGGCGATAATCTGTACGTACTCCGCACGGCCGAGTAACCCGTGAAGCGAAACATTCTCTGGGACAGTCGCTGATCCCAGGTCCTCGTGTGACGGCCCGATTAGGTCGAAGTGCCACTGTCTGAAGTGAGCAGCCAACGCCATGATCTTATCCACTCCGTGCCACGGCTGGCCCGGAGCCCCTATAAACACCACCCGCGGGTTGGCATCGCGCGGCGCCTGCAGTTCAGGGAACAGGGAAAGGTCAATGCCGTTTCCCAGCACGAGCGTTGGCTTGCCGAAATCGGCAAACTTGCTCGCGATCTCGTGGGTGACCGCCACCAGGCCGCGCGCCTTTCTCAGGATACGTGCTCGAGTCGCCAAGTAGTAGAGGCGCTGCGTGCGAAAAGGCCATGACTTCAGCTCGCCGACATCATATGTGTTGAGCTCAAGTATGGATGGGACACGCTCCATGAGCATACCAAGACCAGGGAAGTTCATGGACATGCGTGTGTAGACGAGATCCGGTTTCCACTCCATCACTTTCCTCACAAGGGCACGTGAGCGCCACAACCGGGCGAGTTTCGTGAACCCCCTCACCGTCTCGATGGGTAGGTCCGCCAGGCCAACCCACAGGGATTCACTTCGGGACATGGCGAAGAGCATTACCTCATGGCCCCGGGCCATCCAGGCTCTTACCTGACTCAGCATCTTCTTGCCGGGACCGTTCTCGGAGTTCACACCACCAAATGTAAGGTAGGCCAGCTTCATGCACGGAGTACGCATGACCATATGCTCCTAAATGCTACTTTGTCAACATGGGCTCGGTAGGCTTTAGCCATTTTACGCCGCCCGCATCGCGGCCTTCGTCTGGTCCCGCAGGTGCTTGGGCAGGTGCTCACGGACGTTGCGGGTCTTGTGCGCCCGGCACCGCTGGACGGGGTTGGACGCACCGTAAACCGCGTCGATGGCCGCCCGCAGGGCCTTCGAGCCGTCGATCGCGGACAGTCGCCGCCGGACGGCTCTTGCACCGTACGTGGCGGCTGCACGTGTGGCAGACTGGCATCATTGCCCCTACTCTGGACTGCGCGTATGCCCTCAGCGAGACGGTCTACTTCCGAAGCCCGAGCCTGTGAGCTACTCTTGCAGCCGCCGACCGGCGCGCGATCGATCCTGACTGGGGCATGCAGCAGCGTCAGGACGCCGCGTCAGTCGGGCGCCAGATTCGACCGGGGGTCACTGGCTCAGGCCTGCCTTCCTCGCCACCCGCGCGAGGACCTGCCTGGCATACGGGTCGTTCCACAGCAGGTAGATGTGCCCTGGCGTCGCCGTGACGACAGCCGTCACGAGCACCCATGCGGGGGAGAGTCCCATGCCCCAGCTCGCCCCTGCGGTGATCACAAGCGGCGGCACGGCGAGCAGGCCGTTCAGCCGCAGGGACGACGCCAGCCGCCCCAGCGTCATGCCGGCAAACGCCAAGAGGTAATGGGCGCGCAAGATGTATCCGAGGGCGCTCACGATGCTGAACAGAAGGAGTGTCAACCTGGCGTCCCGAAGCAACGCTCCCCCGGCCACCAACGCCCCCACCCGGGTGGTCAGAAAGAGAATGTTGAAAAGCAGGTCGGTGCCCTGTCGTTCGAGAATCACGAAGAGCTCCGTCACCGAGGCCGTAAGGAGCATCGCAAGGGTCCACGGCACGAGGATCGCGGCAAACGTGCCCGCCTCTTCCCACCGGGCGCCGAAGACTAACGCAAAAACATCGGGGCCGATGAGGGCCAACATGAGCATGGGAAGCAACACAAACCCCGTTAGACGCTGACAGATCCCCTCCACGAGTGCGGTCAGGCTTTCTCCGGCCGCCTGCCGGGCAGCCGCGCGTTGGAAGAACACCTGGGATATCGCCTGCGCGACAATCCCCATGGGCATCGCGACCAGAATAAAGGCGCGCGAGTAGAGCCCGGTCACCGTTGCCCCGAAGAACGCGGCCAACAGCAGGGTCGGCGCTTGGAAGGACGCTGTGTTAAGCAGGGCCGAGAAGGAGCTGAAGATCGGGAACTTGACGTACCGCCTGCCCGTGCGCCACATCCCAGCAACCGTACATTGGCGCAGGATGAACGGAAGGTCCGTGCGAAGCGCGTACCAGCCCAGCATGACGGCTGATACCGCGGGCGCCAGGAGTTTCGCGACGAGCAGGCTCCCGCCCGAGGTGAGCCCCGCCAGACCCGTGCCGATCTGGGCGGCGCCGTCGGACAGGCCGGAGGTGACCCGAACCGCCGCAAGGTTCGAGAAGCGCCTATGCCGCGAGTTCCAGTATTGAAGCGGCAGGGCGGCCCCGTAGATGAAGACGGCGACCGGAAACAGCCAGAGGTAAGGGCCGAGGGCCTCGGCGTTCAGGGCGCCCACGACCGCTTGGCCGAACAGCAGTATCACAAACAGCGAAACCAGGCTGCTTGCTGTGGTGATCACGCCGCACAGTCCTATCAGGTTGGCGGCGTCGCGGTCGTCTGCCGGCAGCTGGATTGTCACCTGGTACCCAAGGCACGAGGTGATTGCGTAGAGGGACACCAGAGAGCCGAAGATTGCCGCAAGCCCGAAGGCTTCGGGCGCAAAAAGACGGGCAGTAATCGGGGCGCACAGGGTTGCAATGACTTGGGCGAGCGCCGCCCCGCCGCCCAGGGCAAGTACACTGCTGGCGAAACTCAAAGCCCCTTTTGAGGGTGAGGAAGGACCGACGTCGACCAACGGCGCTCCCGCGCCAGGCGCTCTTCCGAAACCCATCGAGGCATTGCCTGACATTGGTGAGGACATGTTGCCGGGCTCATAAGGGAATCGGCTTGTGCCGCGCCCGAGGGCTTCTGTCTCCCCATCGGCGATACGACCGTTCGGCGAGGCAGTGTCAGTTTCTTCAGGCGTTTGCATTGTGGAGAAGAGTCCGTTCCACCGGCGTTCCGTGCGGTTGTGTCGGCATGGCGGCCGAAGCGTGCTCGTCAAGCAGACGGCTGAAAAGGGTCGCGCGGCGGGCGGTGTGGCCCAGGGCCATGCCAGCACCTATCACCTCGTCCTGAGCCTCGCGGCCGCGCGGCTCCAAGCCCGGTTCATCAGGGATGCGGCACATCTATCAGCGCGGCCACAACCTTCTCCGCGCCGTGCCCGTCGCCGTAGAGGCCTGCCGGGCGCTTGGCGGGAAGTGCGCCGCCAGCCGACTCGAAGCCGCGCACGGCTGAGAGGATGGCCTCCGGCTTCGCCCCGGCCAGGCGGTTGCATCCGGCCGCGACGAGTTCGACCCACTCGGTTTCGTCGCGCAAGGTGACGCACGGCACGCCGAACCAGTACGCCTCCTTCTGCACGCCGCCCGAATCGGTCAGGATGAATCGCGCGGCCTTCTCGAGCATCAGCATGTCGAGATACGGCACCGGCTCGATCACGCGGACGCGCTCGCCGAGGCCTTTGAGGCCCGGGCCGAGCATCTTGCGCGTCCGCGGATGCATCGGCAGGACGACCCCCGCATCGATCCGCCGGAACGCTTCCAGGATGCCTGCCAGGCGCACCGGGTCGTCGGTGTTTTCGGCCCGATGGACTGTGGCCAGGCAGAACGATTTCGGTTCGAGGCGGAGCCGCTCGAGGATGCGGCTCGACTCGGCCGCAAGGTCCGCGTTGAACAGGATGGAGTCGTACATCACGTCGCCGACCTGGTGGACGCCTCGCCTGATCCCCTCGGCCGCCAGGTTCCGCACGGCGGCATCCGTCGGACAGAAGAGCAGGGCCGACAAGTGGTCGGCCACGACGCGGTTGACCTCCTCCGGCATTTGCCGGTTGAAGGACCGCAGACCGGCCTCGACATGGGCGACCGAGATGTGGAGCTTGACGGCCGCCAGGGCGCCCGCCAGCGTCGAGTTCGTGTCGCCGTAGACGACCACCCAGTCCGGCTTGTCATCGAGCAACACTCGTTCTAGCCGCTCCAATATCGCGCCGGTCTGGGCGCCTTGCGGGCCCGAACCGACCCCGAGGTTGATGGCGGGCCGGGGGATTCTGAGTTCGTCGAAGAAGACTCTCGACATGTTGTCGTCGTAGTGCTGGCCGGTATGGACGATCCGCTCCTCGATGCGGATCTCCGCGCGCGACGCGTTGTGCGCGGCCACGGCGCGACTCACGGCGGCGGCCTTGATGAACTGGGGACGGGCCCCTACGACGGTGATGATCTTCCGTG
>DATKXP010000007.1:0-5551 GCA_035529015.1 Phycisphaerae bacterium
GCGCGTCGCGTTTCAGCAGACCGTCCGCGATCGCCGCATCGACGGCCTCGCGGACCGTCTCACGGCTCGCACTGACGGTCCCGTGAACGGGCAGCCGGTCGATGCGCGCCTTGACGATCCACTTGGCCCGTGAGCCCGTGAGGACCTCGACCACCTTCCCCGCGCCGACGGCCCACGGCATCGTGGCGACGCATTCGAGGACGGCCCGGCGGACGGATGTCTCGCCGGCCGGCGGCGTCTTCGTCTGCCCGGCGACGGGCCGGGGCGGCGCGGGCGAGGCAAGGGCGTCGAGGTCGGCGTTCTTGGCCGCCGCCTGTCCGCTGCGCGTCAAGGCGAGCACGGGCCGCGCGAAGTCGCCCTCACGCCGCAGGTACCCGTCCTGGAGCATCTTCTCGATGACCCGTCGGACGTCGTCTTGCTTTGCCGAGACGCGACCGTAAGCGGGGTTGCTGTTCAGCCTCCACTTCAGCAGGTCCTTCTCGCGCGACCCGGTGACGACCATGACCGTTCGCCCGATGCCGAGGGGAAAGGGCAGGTTCCGTATGCAGACGAGCACCGGCACGGCAATATCGGGCCGGCGTGCCAGGACGTCGCCGTCCTCGGCCGGCGTCTCGGCCGTACAGCGGTCGCACGTGCCGCAGACCAGATCGCTCGTCTCGCCGAAGTATTCGAGGATGTGGCGGCGGCGGCAGCCGGTGGTGTGGATGTAGTCCTCTATGGCTTCGAGTTTTTCCTCCTCGAGGCCGCGGAGGAAGTCCTGGCGTTTCCAGTCGATGGCGACCTTCGCAAACGGCGGCGCCGGATCGGCGAGTTTTTCAACGCCCCTCCCGCGGAAGGGCGGCTCGTACCCGATGTGACCGCCTTCGGCCAGGGCCGCCAGGGCCCGGCGAACCCGGTCCGTCGAGAGGTCCGACACGTGGGCAAGCCGGCCCAGGTCAATCGCGTACTGCCCCGGCGTGGCGAGATCGACCGACGACGCCAGGGCCTCGAAGACGGCGCGCCGGACCTTGCCGCGGATCTCGGGCAGGATCTCGGCCCCGGGCCGGTCGAGGCGGACGGTGGCGGTCGCGTCGCCCGCCATCGCCTGCGTGACGCCCGCGCCGTCGAGCAGCCGCACGGCCGACGCCACCTGGCCGTCTTTCAGATCCCTGTCGCAGAGGCCGGCGATCTCGCTGTACGTCATGAGCACGGGGTTCTCGGGTACCGTCCACAGCGCCTGGTACACGCTGCGGACCTGTTCGCGCGTCGGGTACGAGAGGTCGATAAAGAACTCGCGGAGCCCCCGGTCGGCCGGCGAGAAGATGAGCGTGCACCGTGAGGTCAGTCCGTCGCGTCCTGCGCGGCCGATCTCCTGGTAGTACTGCTCGACCGAGCCCGGGTAGTGGTAGTGCAGGACGAAGCGGATGTCGGCCTTGTCGATGCCCATGCCGAAGGCCACCGTGGCGACGACCAGGCGGGCGCGGCCGGTCAGGAACGCTTCCTGGGCCAGGGTCCGCTCCTCCGGTTCCAGGCCGGCGTGGTAGACGACGGCGTCGGGCTCGATGTCGGCCACGGCGCCCGCCACATCCTCAGCCGTGCGACGGGTGCCCACGTAGATGATGCCGCGACCGGGCTCCCGGCGGAGAAAATCGCGGACCAGGTCCGTCTTGGTCCCCTGGTTCCCCGCATGGCGAACGCCGAGAACCAGGTTCGGCCGGTCGAACCCGTGGACGTGGACGTCGGTCTCGGCGGGCGCGAGGCCGAGCGAATCGACGATGTCTTGCTGGACGCGCGGCGTGGCGGTGGCGGTCAGGGCGGTGACGGGCGGATTGCCCATCCGCTCGCGGAACGCTTTGAGGCGGCGGTAATCGGGCCGGAAGTCGTGGCCCCACTCGCTGATGCAGTGGGCCTCGTCCACGGCCATCCGCACGACCTTCACTTGCCGCAGCATCTCCAGGAAGGCGGCGTTCTGGAAGCGTTCGGGCGCCACGTACAGCAGGCGGACCTCGCCCTCGACACACCGCCGGATGCGGGCGCGCTGCTCCTCGAGACTCAGGCTCGAGTTGATGAACGTGGCCGGGACGCCGCGGGCCGTCATCTCGTCCACCTGATCTTTCATCAGCGCGATCAGCGGCGAGACGACCAGGGTCAGCCCGTCGGCCAGGAGCGCGGGGAGTTGGTAGATGAGGCTCTTGCCGCTGCCCGTCGGCATGACGACCAGGAGGTTGCGACCGCCCATGACGCTTCGGACCGCCGCTTCCTGGCCCTCGCGGAACGCCGCGTGGCCGAACCTGTCCCCCAGCAGGGAAAGGGCCTGTTCGGTGGATGGCGAGCCGTCCGGTTGCGCGTTCGATGGACTCATGGCAACGTGTGCCGTTCCGCACGCTACAGGTTCAGTTCGACGACGGCGCCTTCGTTGCGGGCCTTCTCGGCGGCAAAGACCATCATGTGGGTCTCGAGGGTTACGTCGGCGTCGGTCAGGATCCTGGTCGCATCGCCCGTGGCGCAGGCGGCGCAGAACGCCTTCATGAGGCCGTAGTCGCCGGTGCCGTGGCCGTACCCGGCGAAGTCCTTGACCGCCTGCGCCGTGTCGATGGTCTCGGTCTTCTCGGTGAGGAAGTCGAAGTGCTCGATCACCTTCCCGTCGCCGCGCAGTTCCCCCAGCGTGCCGAAGACGCGGGTCTGGCGGTCGCGGACCTCGCTGAACGCCATCATGGTGAAGGTGGCGGTCTTGCCGCCCTCGAACAGCATGGTCACCACCTGGTTGTCCACGACGTCGTTGTCGCAGGCGTAGACACAGCGCCCGTACGGTCCGGTCCGAAGGGCCTCGGTCACGCCTTCGAGGGTCTCCTCCGGCGTGACCATGGCCACGGGCCAGCCGGTTTCGCCGCGCTCGATGCGGCCGAGGTAGATCCGCTTCGCCGAGTACGGGCACTCGGCCTCGACGGCGCAGTCGAGGCACCGGTCGGCGGCCCCCTCCGGCTGGTGCTCCTTTCGAAAGTGGTACAGCGTGCCGAACGACGAGACGGCCAGGCACCGGGCGTCGATCATGTACCGGATCCAGTCGAGATCGTGGCACGACTTGGCCAGAAGCATCGGCGACGACTCGTCCTCCCGACGGTACGGTCCGCGGACGAACGAATGGACCTGGTGCCAGTAGCCGCACGGCTCCAGGTGCTCGATGTTGACCACGTCGCCGATGACGCCCGAATCGAGGATCTCGCGCATCTTCTGCGTATACGGCGAGTAGCGCAGGACGTGGCAGACGGCGAAGAGGCCGTCGGACCTGCCGGCGGCGGCGTGGATGCGGCGAAGGTCCGCCTCGTTTGTGCCCATCGGCTTTTCGAGCAGGACGTGGTAGCCCTTCTCGGCCATGGCGCAGGCGATGTCGGCGTGCAGTTCGTCGTGCGTGCAGATGAGGACGGCGTCGGCCAGGCGGGGACGCCGGGCCACGTCGGCCCAGTCGGCGAAGACGTTCTCGGGCGGGATGTCGTGGGCCTCGGCAAGGCGGTTGCGGTAGAGGTCGCGCGGCTCGGCGACGCCGACCACCTTGCCCTCGTCGGGATGGTCGGCCACGTAGGCGGCGTATCCCGCTCCGCGTCCGCCGGCGCCGATGACGATCATGGCGACTGGAGGCATGGCATGCTCCTCGAAAGGCATCGTGCAAGGGTTTCGGAGCAGGAGTGTACCAGCACAAGAGGCCTGCTGAGAACGAAAAACGCGGCGGTCCGGGCAAAGCCCCGGTTGGTGGTGGCACGGCAACGCGAAGCGTGGCCGTGTGCGCCCATCATCCAACACGGCCGCCCTTCGGGCTGCCGTGCCACCCGCCGGAAAACGCGGTGGGCAAGACGGCCCATCGCGCGGCACGCTGTCGGGGTCAAGGGCGACGGGTGCTACAGGTCGTCCTGCGGCAGTTTTCTGACTTGCTCGATGGTGAAGACGGGCCCGTCTTTGCAGACGTAGAGGCTGCCGACGTTGCACCGGCCGCACTTGCCCACGCCGCATTTCATCCGGTTCTCGAGTGTCGTGTACGTGTCGGCCGGCGCAAAGCCCAGCGTCTTCAGGATGGGCAGCGAGAACTTGATCATGATGGGCGGCCCGCACACCAGGGCGACGGCGTTCTTTGGGGTGGGCGCGGTCTGTTCGAGGACCGTCGGGACGAATCCGATCTTGCCTTTCCAGTCCTCGGTCTCGCCGCCGGGGTCGACCGTCGTGATCAGGTTGACGTCGTCGCGTTTCTGCCAGTCGGCCAGCTCGTCTTTATAGACGAGGTCGGCCACGGTGCGGGCGCCATAGAGGATGGTGACGTCGGCAAACTCGTCGCGGCGGTCCAGGACGTTCCAGATGACGCTCCTGAGCGGCGGCAGCGCGATGCCCCCCGCGATGAACACGATGTTGCGGCCCTTCCACTCTTCGATGGGAAAGCAGTTGCCGTACGGCCCGCGGAACGTGATCGTCTGGCCGACCTCGCGGTCCTGGATGGCGGCCGTGACGCGGCCGGCCCGCCGGAAGGTGCACTCGATGTAGCGGTCCCGAGTCGGCGGGCTGGCGATGCAGAAGACGCTCTCGCCCGCGCCGGGCACGCCGTACAGGCCGAACATGCCGACGCGGTACTTCGCGAAGAATGCGGCGCGCTCCTGCTCGCCGGGGAACTCCAGGCGCAGGGTCCGAGTGTCGTACGTCTCGTCGCGCGCCTCGGCGATGGTCATCGTCATGGGGGCGTACAGGTTGCCGCCGGGTTGCTGCACGGTTGCCGCTTGGTCTATGTCAGGACTCATGGGCCGGGGCCTTCTTGCTCTCATCCGCGATCCGTCGGCACACCTCGGACATGGACATGCCGGCGCCGCACAATCGGGCACACCGGCCGCAGCCGGTGCAGCCGAGAAGTTGGAACCGCTCGGGAATGTAGGAGAACTTGTGCATGACCCGCTGCCGCCACCGCGCCGTCTGGTCGGGCCGCGGGTTGTGGCCGCCCGCGTGCTGCGTGAACAGGCCGAAGCCGCAGGAGTCCCAGTTTTTCAGGCGCACGCTCTGGGTCCGCGTGGCCTCGTCCTGCATGTCGAAGCAGTGACACGTCGGGCACGCGTAGGCGCATGCCCCGCACCCGAGGCACCCGAGGCTGAGCGTCGTCCACAGGGCGGACTCGAAGTTCTCGGAGAGCCACTCGGTGACGGCATCCACGTCGAACCGGTGGGGGACTTCGGCGGGCGGGTCGGCCGCGGCTTCGCCTTCTCTGGCGGCGTCGCCGGCGGCGTCGAGAAGGGCGTTGCCCTTGTCGGTCAACGGTTCGAGGATGAACTTGGCGCCGCCGTCGGCCGAACGGAGCATGGCATCGGCGTTCGCAGTGGCGTCGGGCGCCCCGCCCACGCTCGTGCAGAAACACTGCTCGTCGGCCGCCGTGCAGACCATCGGCACGACGGTGGCGGCCCGGCGGCGGGCGTTGTAGAAATCGTCCTTGTAGTCCCAGTTGAAGATGGTGTCCAGGAGGGCGAGCGCGGCCGCATCGCACGGACGAACCGCCAGGAGGACCGTCTTCGTGGCGTCGGGCTGTACGTCGCGCGGCGAGAAATCG
>DATKXP010000008.1:0-5543 GCA_035529015.1 Phycisphaerae bacterium
CGCGCGGCTCTTCCAGTACGTCCAGTTGTGCGCGCCCTCGCCGACGTGCCACGTGCAGGCGAGGCCCCTGGAGTTGAGCACCTGCCTGAGCCCCTCCATCTGGGGCAACGCCCCGTCCTTGGCGCCGGCATCCAGCGAGAGTGCGAACGGCAGAGGCGGCTGCTGCCTGGCCGCCAGCACGATGCACGAACGCTCGGCGTACAGCCGGAACGTCTCGCCGCCGCGCGGTCCGATCCAGTGGTCCAGGCCGACGGCCCCGGCGTACCCGCGCAGTTCCATCGCGCCGGACAGGACACTGACGCTGCCGTAGAGGTGTGGCCGTCGGATGGCATGGTAAAACGCGGCGTGCCCGCCGGAGGAGATGCCGACGATGCCGCGCTGGCCCTTCTCGCGCGAGACGGGGTACTTCGATTCGACGAAGGTGCGGAGTTCGTCCGTCAGAAAGTCGCCCCACCGCATCCACGGTTGGGCGGGCGAGTTCATGAACCACGTCGCCCCCCCGACCGACGGACACACCGCGACCAACTCGTGCTCCCCCAGCAACGGATGAAGCGCGTTCTTCCATTCGTGCTCGTCGCCAAGGAGACCGTCCAGGAAGTAGACGGCCGGGTACGTGCCGTCGGCCTTCAGACCCGCCGCGTGGCCGACCCAGAACCGCTCGATCTTGCCGGTCGCGGGAGACCGGACGATGTAGTGCTTCCACAGAACCTCGCCGGGCGTCGCTGCGCGGGCCGCGGCGGCGCCGACCACCAGGATGGCTGCGGCGATGGCGAGGATGATCCTCGGGCGCGCGTGTCGGCGTGTCGTCATGGGCGCCATACCTCCTGCGTTGTCGGGAACCTGACCCTCCCGGATCTTTCTTATCTGACGGCGGCGGGCGGGCGCGGATTCACGTCGTTTCGGCCGCGGCCCGGCCGCGATTGCGCATCACGGCCCACAGCATGCCAAGACCGCCGATGACGTAGATGCCCATCGCCGCCGCAAGCGCTGTCGTGAAACCGGCGTGGATGCTCACCAGAACGCAGAGCATACTGCCGATGACGGTGGCGAACGCGTTCACGCCCCACGCCCACGGCCGGATCGACTCATCCATGCGCTCCACCAGCCGCAGGCCCGTCGGGAACGGCATCCCCATCAGGATACCGAGCGGCAGGAGGCCTGCGGCCGTCACGAGCCACCGCATTGGCAGGCTGAGGCCCATCAGGTGCGGCATCGCGTACTTCAGCAGCAGCATCTCGGCCACCGTCGCGACGAGAAGCGCCGTGATGATCAGGGCCAGTCCGCGCCCCGGACGCTTCCGGAACACGCGGGCGATGTAACTGCCCACGCCCGAGAAGATCAGAATCGACGCAAGCGTAATGGCCATACTGTACACCGGCCCGCCCACGAAGACCGAGAACTTCTGCAAGAGCGCGATCTCGATGAACATGAACCCCAACCCCAACGCCGCGAAGTAAACCAGCACGCCGAACCGCCCCCGTCCCGACGACCGCAGCCGCGCACGCATCCACAGCGGCGCCAGAATGAACACCAGACTCAGCACCAGCATCTGGGCCAGGCTGAAGGCCAGGATGAGAAACCCCAGCGGCACACGCGTGATACCGTAGCCTCCTTTGCTCCCGGCCAGCCCGCTCTTGCCGCTCGCCAACCCGAACACCGACCGCCACCGGTAGAACTGGAAGAAGAACGGGTCGTCGTCGGTCGTCGGCTCGATGTTGAACGTGTAGCCGGCGACGAAGGCGGCCCGGCCGGCGGCGTCGGCGCGAAGGAACGTGTTGAACGCATTGTCGCGCTCGTGATAGGGATCGTAAAGGACCTCGAAGCCCCGGTCCTCGGCCCAGCGGATGAGGGCGGCCACCTGCTCCGCGGTGAAGGGAGACCGTTTCAGCAACGTCTCGGCCCACGGCGACCGGCCCGTGTACGCCGGGCCCGCCAGGACGACGACGTGCCGCTGCGGCTCCTTGACGCCCGCCTCCGTCAGCATGGCCGTCTGCGTCGTGACCAGGCGGAGCGTTTCGCGCGGCGGGTCGAAGAGCCAGCGCGAGAACGACAGGATGCCGTCGTCGGTCAGGTGGTTCCAGTAGTCGCGCATCGCCTCGCGCGTGTAGAGGAAGTTCTCGGACAGGGCGTAGGCGCCGCTCGAGAGGGCCGTGAACGTATCGACGCCGGAGAGTTGGATGACGTCGAACGTGCGCCCGGTCCGCGTCAGGTAGTGGCGGCCTTCGGCGACGACCATCTCGAACCGTCCGTCCCTCCACAGGGCGGGGCACCGGTCGCGGTAGCGTTCCTTCACGGCGTGGACCGTCACGGGATTCAGGTCAACGCCGACGATTTCGCCCGCGCCGTGGTGCATGGCGATGAGGGCGTCGATGCCGCCGCCGACGCCGATGATCAGCGCCGTGGGAGCCGGCTGCACCGTGTACGCCACGCCCTGGAGGTACTCGCCGAGGATCGCGACGTTCCTGGGGTCGTCCTTAATCAGCATGATGCCGGTCGGCGCGGCGCCGTCCTGGTAGATGCCCTGGACCGCGGGCGGGGTGGCCGTGTACCGCTGCGCCAGCGCCCCGCCGAACGACCAGTACCCCTCAGCGGGCCGCTGGACGTCGATCTTGCCGACGACGTGCCACCGGGAGAACTCGACCCGGTTCTCCTGGCGGAACATGTCCTTGCTCGGCGGGTACTGGAGCGGCAGGAGTTCGGTCCGCATGCCCAGGGCGGTCAGGCCCGCCGTGCCGAGCAGCGTCAGGCCGTACGCCCATCGGCGCCACCGGACGCCGCCGGCGCCCATGATGCAGGCCGCCAGCGCCGCGAGCGTTGCCGCAAAGAAGATGCCCGTGACTGCGCCGAGGTGGTTGATGATCACCAGCCCCGCCAGCGCCCCGATGCCGGCGCCGAGCAGGTCCGCAAAGTAGAACTGGTTGACGCGGTCGCCGGCCATCGCCACCAGCCGCCCGATGCACACCCCCGCGAAGAAGAACGGGATCCCCACCACCACGTACAGGATCAGCAGGCTCAGGACGTTGCTGTAGTCGCGATAGAGGACGATGTCGGCCGGGTAGAAGCGGATGCGGCTGGCCAGCGCCACCGCCAGAACGGTCGAGAGTGCGAACAGCCACGCGAAATGGCTCAGGCGGGACGGGGTGACCTCGCCGTCGGCGAAACGCCGCGCTACCGTCAGGTAACTGCCCGCGGCGCCGAACCCCAGAAGCGCCAGGCTGATGATCAGGTACGCGAAGTGGTGCCACGACAGGACCGAGAAGATCCGCGTCAGGCACAGTTCCATCACCAGGACCGACAGCGACAGCAGAAACAGGCACACGAGCGAGGCTTTCGGACGCTGCATGTCGGCCCTTTCACCGTGGCGGCGTCATCCTCCGGCGCCGCCGCCCATTCGCGTCGGCGTGCCGCCGACGGCTAAACAAGAACAGCGCTGTCGGCGCGCTCCGCCTAGAAGAACCACTTGGCCACGCGCAGGATCCCCTGTTTCCAGGGGACGCGGTGCGACACGCCGCTGGCGCCCTCGAACGTGTCGAGGTTCTCCAGGTACCACCGGTAGTTGCGGATCAGGGCATCGCGGTTCGAGTACCGCGGCGCAAAGCCCAGCGCCGCCTCCGCTTTCTCGATCGAAACGAAGGAGTCCTTGCCGGCCGTCTCGTACACCCACTGGTAGAGGGGCGAGAGACCCAGGAACTCGAGCGCCTTGAGCGTCACGATGACCGGCCCTGCCGGCAGGGGCACGACCCGCTTGCCGAAGCCGGCGCAATCGAGCACCGCCTGGAGGTCCTCCCGGAAGGTCTGGAACGCCTTCGCGCCGATGTTGAACGTGTTGTTGACGGTCGCCTCATCGAGCGTCGCGGCCAGGTAGACGGCGTCGCACAGGTCCTCGACGTCGAGCAGTTGGTACCGGTTGTCGCCGGCGCCGATGATGGGGAAGTTCTTGCCGTCCTTGGCCCAGTCGTAGAGCAGGGCGAACACGCCGAGACGTTCCGGCCCGACGAACGACTTCGGCCGCAGGATCGGCACGCACATGCCGGCGTCGCGGTACTCCAGGGCCACCCCTTCGGCGCGGACCTTGGCCTCACCGTAAGGTCCCACGCCTTCGAGCGGGTCGTCCTCGCGGATGGGGTGGTGATCGGGGATGCCGTACACGGCGGTCGAGGAGACGTGAACGACGCGCTCGGCGCCCGCCTTTTGCGCCGCCTCCAGGACGTTCCGCGTTCCGTCCACGTCGGTCGTGAAGATGTCGTCGCGCTTGTACAGGGGGAGTGCCGCGGCGCAGTGGACGACGATCCGAGCGTCCCGGGTGGCCTCTTCGACTGCCGCCGGGTCGCGGATGTCGCCCGTCACGATTCGCACGCGGTCGTTGCAGTCGGGGTAATCGAACGGGGCGAAGTCGAGCGACGTGACCTCGTGCCCGCGCGCAAGCAGGTGCCGCACGAGGTTGATGCCGAGGAATCCGGCGCCGCCGGTAACCAGGTACGATGCCATGCGTTTTCCTTGCGGCCATTGTACTCCGGCGCGTAGGCTGTGCCACGGTTTTCGCCGTCGCCGCGGCACCCCCTTTGGTCGTCGCCGGTACGGCTTCGCCATGTTTAGCCGTCGCCGGTACGGCGACGCGATGGGGCGCCGAGATCCGAACGGCAACGACCGTCGCCGTGCCGGCGACGGCTAAACGATCGGCAGGCCGTGCCCCGAAGGGGTCCTTTCGAACATGGATCGGCGACGGCCAGGCGCGACCTGCCTTTTCCTTTCTCGCGGCGGGGGGATTTGCCGATAAGCCAGCGGGAGCGGGAGCCCGCTTGACACGCGTCGTCGGCCGTTGGATAACAGGACGGGAGCGGCGCTGGGCCCGCGTCACATCCGGCGAGGAGAATCCTTGAGAACGGTTCTGAATCTGGTGCGGCTGGCCCGGCCGAGCCACTGGCTGAAGAACGTCTTTCTCTTCGCCGCCCTCATCTTCGCCAAACGGGTCGCGGACGCGGGTGCGTGGGCTGCGGCGTGGACGGCGTTCGCCGCGTTCTGCCTGGCCTCCAGCGCCGTCTATGCCTTCAACGATGTCCTGGACCGCCGGGAGGACGCCGCGCACCCGGTGAAACGGCGGCGGCCGGTGGCGTCGGGCGACATCGGCGCGGGCGCGGCATTGGCCTGGAGCCTCGTCCTGGCGCTTGGCGCCGTGGGCGTGTCGCTGCTGGTGCGCCCGTGGTTTCCCGTGCTCCTTGGCGCATACCTGGTCCTGATGGTCGCGTATACGGTGGTGCTGAAGCGTGTGGCCATTCTGGACGTGCTGGTTATCGCGTCGGGTTTTGTGATCCGCGCCATGGCGGGCGGCGAAGCCGTTGGCGTCGAGGTCAGCCACTGGCTCCTGTTGTGTACGCTGACGCTGAGCCTGTTCCTGGGCTTTGCGAAGCGCGAGAGCGAACGCGTGGCCCTGGGCGATGCGGCCGCCAACACGCGCTCCGTCCAGTGGACGGTGTACACGGAGCGCAGCCTCCAGCACATGATGACGGTGTCGGCCGGGCTGGCGATCGTAACGTACATGCTCT
>DATKXP010000009.1:0-9517 GCA_035529015.1 Phycisphaerae bacterium
CGCCGCGAAGGCGGTTTACGCCTGTTCCTGGTGGCCTGGGAAGGCCACCAGGCGGACAAAAAGGTGAAGCAGCGTTGCAGGATGAACCGCCCGTATTCTCGCGTCCGAGCGGGAGAATGTCCAGAAACACGTGCTGCGCCTCAAGGCAAAAAGGTTCCTGGAACCTTTTTGCGCGAGGGTATACTGTGCAGGGGCAATCCTGAAACGTGCCGGACCAAAGACCCGAGAGGCGACCGATGGCCAGCCCGCGGCCGAACCTTGTGTTTGTGTTTCCCGACGAATACCGCCGGCAGGCCTTCGGCTTCATGAACGCGGACCCCGTGCTGACGCCGAACCTCGACCGCTTTGCAGCCGAGAGCCTCGTTCTCACCCACGCCGTCAGCAACCGCCCCCTGTGCAGCCCGTTCCGGGCGATGCTCTTCACGGGCAAGTATCCGCACGCCAACGGCGTGCTGGAGAACTGCAACTCCAACACCCGCAAGCACGGCAACTACCTGAGGGAAACCGAGCGGTGCCTCTCGGACGTGCTGCACGACGCCGGATACAGCCTCGGCTACGTCGGCAAGTGGCACCTCGATGCACCGGTCCCGGAGAACTACCGCTACACCGAAGGCCCGCGGCGCGACGGCGTAACCTGGGACACCTACACGCCACCGGGTCCCCGGCGGCACGGATTCGACTTCTGGCACGCCTACGGCTGCTGCGACCGGCACCTCGATCCCCATTACTGGGTCGGCGACGCCAAGGTCGATCAGCGCATCGAACCGCGCGAGTGGTCCGTCCAGCACGAGACCGACGTGGCGGTGGATTACATCCATAACGTGGGCGGCGTGCACCGCGACACCGGGAGGCCCTTCGCGCTGTTCGTCGCCCACAACCCGCCGCACATGCCTTTCGACGAGGTGCCCGAGCGGTACGTCCGCCTATACGACGGCAAGACGCACGAGGACCTGCTGAACCGTCCCAACGTCCGGCTCGCAGGCCAAGGCGCCGCGGCCGAGCGCCACGTGAAGAACTACTTCGCCGCCGTCACGGGCATCGACGACCAGTTCGGCCGCATCCTGAAGGCGCTCCGCGACGAGGGCCTCGATGACGACACCCTCGTCATCTTCTCATCCGACCACGGCGAGATGATGGGAAGCCACGGCCTGATGCACAAGGTCGTGTGGTACGACGAGTCGCTGCTCATGCCGTTCATCATCCGCCGGCCGGGCACGATCGCGCCGGGGCGCGATGACCTCTTGATGAGCGTTCCGGACATCATGCCGACGCTGCTTGGCCTGATGGGGCTGGGCGAGGAGGCTCCGCCCGACGTCGAGGGGAGCGACCACAGCGCCATCCTGCTCGGCCGCGACGCGCCGCGGCCGACCTCGGCGCTCTTCCTGAATGTTCTGCCCACCAATCCGGCCGGCATCGAGCGCGGTCTGCGGACCCACCGCTACACGTTCGTCGTCCAGCGCGGCGAAGGCGGGGACGAGACGGTCCTGCTGTACGACAATCGGGAGGACCGGTATCAGCGGACGAGCGTGGCGGCCGAACGCCCGGAGGTGGTCGCAGACCTGGCGCGAGAAATGGAGGCGTGGCTCCGCCGGACGAACGACCCGTGGCTGGCGGCCGGGGCAGGGGCCGGCGGATAGCGCGGTGGGCAATCCTGCCCACCGCGCGGCGGCCAGGATTGGCCGCCGCGCTACCACTTGCGGAAACCCGCCGCGCTCAGTTGCTTCGATCCACCGCGCAGCGATCAGGTCAATCCGTCAGGCGTCGGCCTTCTTCGCGCGCTTGCCCTGTCCGCCTTTGGGCTTCTTCGTCGGCTGCTTCTCCGCTTCAGGCTTCTCAGGGAACTGGCCTTTGTCGCCGGTTTCCTTGATCCATTTTTCAAGCCGCTCGCGCATCGTCTTCAGCACGTCCTGGTGCTCCGCAGACGTGGCGAGGTTCTTGACCTCCCACGGGTCGGCCTGGATGTCGTAGAGTTCCTCTTCCGGGCGCCGGTCGGCCATGAAGAGGGCCTGCTCGGGCGTCAACTTGCCTTCGGCGTGCAGTTCCTTCAAGAGGGCGAGCATCGGATACTGCCGCTCCTTGTACCGATTCTGCTGCGTGTACGGCCGCTCGGGCATGAAGTTGCGGATGTACTTGAACCGCTTGTCGCGGACGCAACGGATGCGATCCATGGTCTCGTCGCACCGGTCGCGAGCGGCCACGATGCAGTCGCGCGGCGTGTCGCGCTTCGGGCCGAGAAAGACGCGGCCTTCCATGTGCCTGGGCGGATCGACCCCCGCCAACTCGAGGCACGTGGGCGCGAAGTCGATCGCGCTGACCAGTTCATCGGTCACCGTGCCGGGCTTGATCTGCCCCGGCCACCGGATGACCAGCGGAATGTGGATGCCCCCGTCGTACAGCCACTGCTTGCCGCGCACGTGGGCCCGGCCGTGGTCGCCGAAGTAGAAGACGATGGTGTTCTCGGCCAGGCCGTCGTCGTCGAGCCGCGCGAGGACCTGGCCGATCTTGGCGTCCAGCACGTTGACCGTCTCCAGGTACATCGCCCAGTCCTTGCGCGCCACCGGATGGTCGGGGTAGTACGGCGGCAGCGTGACCTTGGCGGGGTCAACGGGATGCTCCTTGCACGGCTTGAAGTTGCGGTGCGTCTCGGAGAACTGGACCTGGGCGAAGAACGGCTGGTGCGTCTTCAGGTCGTCCCAACTCTTCGAGTCGTAGGGCTTGACGTGCGGCGTGAAGTTCCAGTCGGTCTTGCCGCCGGCGGGGATCACGTTCAGGTATCCGGCGTCGCGCAGGTACTTCGTGAAGACGTGCACGCCCTCGGGCAACTGGAACTCGTCGCCGCGATGGCTGCGGTGGTGGTGCGCGCCGATCGACGTCTGGTACATGCCCGTCATGAACCCCGACCGGCTGGCGGAACAGACGGGCGCGGCCGTGAAGGCGTTCGTGTAGACGGCGCCCTCGCGCGCCAGCCGGTCCACGTTCGGCGTGTGGACCAGCGGATAGCCGTAGCAGCCGAACTCGGGGCCCGTGTCCTCGGAGATGATCCACATGATGTTGGGCGGCTTCGTGGCGGCGCCCTTGGCGGCTGCGCGGCCGGCGGCCGGCATGGCGAAGGATGCGGCGCTGAGGCTCATCATCGTCAGAAACTCCCGTCGAGTGGGGGCAGAAGCCATCGGCTCGTCTCCTTGAACGTGGCGGCAACCGCAGCGCGGTCACCGCGTCAATCGCGCTTTCATCAACAGACTACGTTTCCCGGGCCGCTTGGCAAGCACGAAACGAGCAAGCCGCGGTCATTTCGACCGAGCGCTACTTTGTCAAGTTTGCATGGCCCCACACGGGGATAGCGCGGTGGGCAATCCTGCCCACCGCGCGGCGGCCAGGATTGGCCGCCGCGCTACCGGCTGCCCGAATCGGCGGGGCCGACGCCGAGGTAGGTGCCGGTCACGGGCGATTGCTCGTATCCCATGGACCGGTGCGCCACCTCCGCGCGATAGACCGGGTCTTGCATCAGGCAGACGCGCCGGTCCTTCGCCGGGATGGTCGTCGTGTAGAGGCGCAGTCCGCCCGGGACGGCGGTGATGAGTTCCTCGCGCCAGTCGCCGAGGATGTCGGCCATCATCATGATGCTCCCCTCGATGCCGGCCGTGAGGGTCGGGCCCTTGTACTTGACGATCGCGGTGGACCGGTCTCGCCCGCCGCGGCCGAACGTCTCGCGCAGCAGATCGGCGTCCCAGAAGATCCAGTTCCGCGGGCCGGGGACATCTTCGCCCGCGCCGATCCGCTTGCCGTCGGCCGAGAAGAGGTAGCGGTCCCTCGAACCGCCCTTGCTGTCCTCGGTCGCGAAGCATTCCAGGCCGGGGCGCGACGGGTCGATGTCGGCGACCATGCCGTCACCCACGTGATAGGTGCGCCGGCCGATGCCCCAGATGGTCTTTCCGGTCGCGGCCTCGACCAGGCAGACGCCCATGCCGTCGTCGCGCCACGGCTCGATGGCGTAGAAGATCTCCAGGCCGGGGCGCAGGGGGTCCACGTCGGTCACAAAGCACTTGTCGGGATGCCCGTAGCCGGTCGACCACAGGGCGGTGCCGTTGTCGTCCACCACGACGGAGCCCAGGACGACCTCGTCGCGGCCGTCGCCGTCAACGTCGGCCGCGTGCATGCCGTGCGCTCCCTGGCTGCGGATGATGGGCGTCTCGTCGTCGCCTTCCCAGCGCCACAACCGCTGCAGTTTGCCGCCGTGGTACTGCCAGGCGTCGAGCACCATCAGTTTGTACGTTCCGCGGGCCACCAGCAGGCACGGGGTCGCCCCGTCCAGGCGGGCCACGCCCATCTGGTTGCGGTTGATGCGGTTGTAGTCGCCCAGTCGCGGGTCGCGCGGCGGCCAGTCGGCGCGCGCCAGTTCCCTGCCGGTCAGGCCGTCCAGGATCGACACCCACTCCGGTCCCTTGCGGACGCGGCCGCCTGAGTCGCGGGCGTCCTCGGGGCCGGTCTTGACGGCCACCTCGGCCTTGCCGTCGCCGTCGAAATCGTAAACCACGAACGGCGAATACCAGATGCCCGGCTCGATGCCCGGCCCCAGGTCCTTGCGCCACAGGAACGTGCCGTCGGCCAGGTAGGCCTCCAGTTTGTAGGTGAGGCCGTCGGTATTGGGTCTGCCGGCCGGGTCAATGCCCTGGCTCGGCTGCTTGATGACAAAGTCATACGCGCCGTCGCCGTCGAGGTCGGCAACGCCGATCCGCTGAGGCCGGTACGGGCCCTGGAACTCGATGGACGCGTGGTACGTCCGGCTGCCGGCGTCGGCCGTCAGCAGGGCCTTCTCCGAGGGCCCGAGTTCCTTGCCCCCCACGACCGGCCTGACCCAGTAAGCACAGGGCCGCGCCGGGGCCGGCCGCTCGTCGAGAAAGTCGGTGGTGACGACGACGGGCTCCTCGTTCAACTTGACCGGGTCCCCGCCTTTGACGGAGCGGTACACGTTGAAGGCCGCCCCCTGGGGATCGGTCTTGAGCAGCCGCCAGCCCAGGTACACCCGGCCGTCCTCGTTCGGCACGGCCACTATGCCGCGGTTGATCTTCTCCTCGACACGCTGCGTGGCCCAGCCTGTTACCTTGGGCTTGCTCGTGTGCTTCGGATTCAGCGCAGGAACGTGGTAGTCCCGCTCTCTCGGGTCCTCTGCGACCGCCGTGGAAGCGGCGGCACAGCACAGCCACACGAACGCCACAAGGTTCTTGATCATGGGTCACCGCGGGTGATCGATGAACTCGGCGATTCGCCGGGGCGAGAGTTCCCGCAGCGAATCGACGACCAGGACGGCATGTCGAGTAAGCCGCTCGCGCGGGGCGGTGCCCGTCAGGCCGATGGGCGCCATGCCGGCGTGTGCGGCCGCCTCGACCCCCGCCGGGGCGTCTTCGACGACCGCGCATCGCGCCGGTTCGAGGCCCAGTTTCGCGGCCGCCTTCAGGAACACCTCCGGATGCGGCTTGCCGCGCGTCACTTCCGAGCCGTCCACCTTGGCGTCGAACGCACCCTCGCGGTCAAGGCCCTCCAGCGCTGCCGCCACGTTCTCGGGCGGGCCGGACGACCCGACTGCCAGGCGAAATCCCGCCGCCTTCAGGGCGTCGATCAGGTCCGGGGCCCCGTCCATGGCGGGGAAATCGCGGACGAGGATCTCGCGGTACGCCGCCTCTTTCCAGTCGCCCCACCAGTCATACCGGTCCTCCGGCACGGCGCCGCCCCAGAGTTCGTGCATGAGTTCGGCGTTGCGGCGGCCGAAGGAAGCGGCGAACCGGTCCTCCGTCAAGTCCTGACCGAGTTCGCGGCCCATGGCCCGCCACGCCTCGAAATGGGCGCGGTAACTATCGACCAGCACACCGTCCACGTCGAAGATGACGGCCCGCGCGTCGGCTCCATCTTGCGGCAACCCCGGCCTCCCTGTCTCCACCAAAACGGGGCGACAGCGTAACAGGTTCGCCGGCGCGGAGCAAGGGCGGTGACCCCTCCGTTTCGGGTGTGGCCGCCTCGCCGGGTGGCACGGCCCTTGGGCCGTGCAGCCGCACTCGGCGCGACTTGCCCCACGGCCGCGGCTTCGCCGCTGCCGTGCCACCCTCCTGGCCGGGTGGTACGGCCCTTGGGCCGTGCAGCCGCACTCGGCCCTCCCATAACGGAGGCGTTACGTCGGGACGGGCTTTTGCTTGACGCTGTGCGCGGCGGCGTCCTAGAATCCGCGACGCGACGTCCTTTCAACGCGTGCCCCTTCCCCCAACCGGGAGGCCGACATGAGCCAGACGCCCGTGCAGCCGGAACGCCGCGAGCGCTGGAACAGCCGCACCGCCTTCATTATGGCGGCCATCGGCAGCGCCGTCGGCCTGGGCAACGTCTGGCGGTTCCCGTACATGGTGTACCAGAACGGCGGCGGGGCGTTCTTCATCCCGTACATCATCGCCCTGGTGACGGCCGGTATCCCGCTGATGATTCTGGAATACGGTGTCGGGCAGATGATGCAGGGCTCGGCCCCCAAGGCGCTCGGGCGGCTGAACAAGAACTACGAGTGGGTCGGCTGGTTCGCCCTGTGCATCGGCAGCATGATCTCGTTCTATTACGCCGTGGTCATGGCCTACGCCTGGCAGTTCCTCGGCGAGTCGATCCGCTACGCCATGAGCGAACTGCCCTGGGCCGCCAACGCCCACGACCACTTCTACAAGGGCATGCTCGCCCTGCCGGATGCGAACCTCCCGGACCACATGTGGGAGATCCAGCCGTGGCTCGTCGTCGGCCTCGTGCTGACCTGGGCGGCTGTCTTCGTGATTATCGTCAAGGGCGTCCGCGTCGTGGGGCGGGTGGTGCTCATTACCGTGCCGCTGCCGGTCCTGCTTCTGGGTGTCCTGGCGGTTCGCGGCCTGACGCTCGAAGGGGCGCTCGACGGCATCGAGTATTACCTGCGGCCGGACTTCACGCGACTCAAGGATCCCCAGGTCTGGCTCGATGCGTACGGGCAGATCTTCTTCAGCCTGTCGCTGGGGTTCGGCATCATGATCGCCTATGCCAGTTACAACAAGCGGCGCGGCGACATCACCAATAACGCGTTCCTGACGAGCCTCGCGAACTGTGCGACGAGTTTCTTCGCCGGGTTCGTCGTCTTCAGCATCCTGGGATTCCTGGCCTTCAAGACCGGCAAGGACGTGGGCGAGGTGGCCACCAGCGGTCCGGGGCTGGCGTTCGTCACGTACCCGACGGCCATCGCCATGTTGGGCGAGTACGGTGCGTTCTGGCCTCCGCTGGTGGCCGTCCTGTTTTTCGTCATGCTCCTGAGCCTGGGCATCGACAGCCTGTTCTCGATCGTCGAGGGCGTCGTTGCGGGGCTGCACGACCGGTTCGGCTTTCTGAATCGCGGCCTCGTGACGGCGGCGTTCTGCGGGACGGGGCTCCTGGTCGGCATCGTCCTGTTCGCGTCGCGCGCCGGGTTGGGATGGCTCGACCTGTTCGACCACTGGGCCAACTACGGCCTGGTCACCGTCGGCCTGATCGAGTGCCTGCTGGTGGGCTACTTCTTCCGGACGGCCCGGCTGCGCGAGTTCGTGAACACGGTTTCCGAGATTCACCTCGGCGGATGGTGGGAACTGTGTATCCGCCTGGTGGCGCCGCTGTCGCTCGTGGTCCTGCTGGGAAGCAGCCTCCTGAAAGAGGTGACCGAGGGCATCTACGGGGCCGCCGACTGGCCCGACTCCATGGTCCAGGCGGGCTTCTGGGTGTTCTTCGGACTGTTCGTCGTGTCTTTTCTGATGGGCCGGCGATGGGGGCTGCTGTGCGTGGTGGTGGGAGGCATCGCCTTCTTCTTCCTCTTCCACTTCGGCCTGAGCCTGAGCACGCCGGCGTCGCTCGCCGGGGCGCTGGCGATGATGATCCTGTTCGGCGGCCTCGGCGTCTGCATCGCCATCGCCATCCGCGGCAAGGACGTGGAGCACCACGAACAGACGCACGGATGGCCGGAGAGGGAGAAACGCCTCGACCTCGCTCCCCGCGGCGACGACGACGAATAGAGAACCCTCTGGTACGACTACGCTAACTCGAGGTCGGCGTGGCCCCGCGTTCTCTACGGTCCGACGCCGCCCCTTCGTCCGGCGAAGCGGCTCACCAGCAGGCCGACGAGGAAGATCGTCAGCGTGCCGACCACGATGATCATGTTCGCGTGCAGTGGGCTTCGCAGCGCCGGCGGCAGCCACTCGGTCCGTACCGACAGCGCCATCCAGAGGATCACGAGGCTGCCGAGGACGACGCCGGTGGCGGCGGCCGCGTTGCCTGCGCGGCGCGCAATCAGGCCCAACAGGAACAGGCCGAGCATCCCCCCCGCGAAGATGCCCGACAGGACCCACCACGCGTCCAGGATGCTCCGCACGCCGATGAGCGACAGGGCCGTGCCCGTGCCCAGCGCACCCCAGAGAAGCGTCGCGAGGTGCAGAACCCGCATCGATTCCTTCTCCCCCGCCTGCGGACGCAGGTACCGCCGGTACAGGTCCGACAGGATGACGGTGGCCGAGGAGTTCAGGCTGGTGTCGATGCTGCTCATGGCGGCGGCGGCGATGGCGGCAATCAGGAGGCCCGCCAGGCCCCGAGGGAGCCGCGTCACGATGAAATGCGGCAGGGCCTTGTCGCCCACGTCGGCGTCGGTAAGCCCCTGTTTGATATGAGCGAGGCGCGCCTCGCGCGCCGCCGGGTCGGCCGGTTCGCCTTCCTCGGCGAGTTTGGCGACCGCCACTTGGGTGCGTATCTCGTCGAGCATCGCCGGGTGCGTCTGGCAGTACGAGAAGAGCGACGTGCCGATGAAGAAAAACAGGGCCGAGACCGGCACGTAAAGCAGCGCCCCAAGCCAGACCGATCGGCCGGCCTCGCGGTCGTCGCGGGCCGTGTGGTACCGTTGGATGTAACTCTGGTCGATGCCGAAGTTGTTCAGGTTGATGAACAGGCCGTACACCAGGACCACCCAGAACGTGGCCTGCGTCAGGTCCAGACCGAAACTGCCCAGGCTGAACTTGCCGCGCTCCGCCGCCACCGCGACGGCCTGCGCCGGACCGTCGGGCATGCCGACCAGGATGATCGCCGCCACCACCACGGCCCCGACCATCAGAACGATGCTCTGGACGACGTCGGTCCAGATGACGGCCTCGATGCCGCCGAGCAGCGTGTAGAGCGTCACGAGGACGCCCGCGACGAGGATGATGACGGCCATGTCCCACCCCAGCAGGGCGTTCATCGCCAGCGCCACGCCGAACATGACCGAGCCGATCCGCGCGATCTGCGTCAAGAGGTAACAGACCAGCGCGTACGTGCGGGCCCACGGGCCGAAACGCTTCTCCAGGTGATGGTAGGCCGAGATTTCGCCCGTCCGACGGTAGAACGGCACGAACACCTTCACGGCGATGACCGCCGCCACGGGCAGCGACAGGCTGAAGACGAAGGAGTTCCAGTTCGATCCGAAGGCCTTGCCCGGCACGCCGAGAAAGGTGTTGCTCGAGAGGTACGTGCCGAA
>DATKXP010000010.1:0-6130 GCA_035529015.1 Phycisphaerae bacterium
GCCGATCCAGAGGTTCATGGAATGGCCGTCGCGGGCGTAACTGGTGTTCCAGAAGATGACCGACACCTCGTTGAAGAGGGCGGCCCAGTTGCGAAGGCGCATCCGCAGGGCCGACCCCGGGTCCCACACGCCGCCGATGCCTTTGCGGATGAGGTCGGGCATCTGCTTGCGGTTGATCGAGTTGCCCGTCTCGCCGACGATGACGGGCTTGCCGAACTGCTTCCACTTGTCGCAGGCGGCCGCGAAGGCGCCGGCGGCGCCGACTTCGCCGAGGCCGAGGTACCGGTGCGGCGCGGAGAGGTCGATGCCGTTGATCTGCGGCCGCTCCCAACTCGTCGTCACGGGGTGGTGGTACGGGTCGAGGGACTTCAGGTACGGCGTCATCATCACGTACCACCGGTCGTCGGCGTGCTGCTCGTTGAGGAACTCCCAGAAATCGACCATCGCGCCCCACCGGTCCACGGCGTACTTGACGTGCCGCTTGACCTTGGCCATGGCCTCGGCGTTCTCGGGGTCCTTCGCGTGGACGTTCATGTAGCCGAAGAGGCCGTAGAAGATGCGGAAGCCGTAGGCGCGGACGCGCAGAAGCAGGTCATCGACCATGCGGCTCTCCATGACGCCGACGTGGTCGAGGTCCCGCGAGATGGCCAGCGAGAAGTTGTGCTGGCTGAAGCGGAACAGGTTGAACCCGCAGGCCGCGAAGCAGCGGTACTGCACGTCGGCGTTCTGCGGGTTCGGCGCCGGGCCGCGCTTAAACATCGCCCCCGGCGGCGGGTCGGGCAGGTCCGGGCGGTCGGTCCGGAACGGCCCTTCCATCGACGCCGTCGCCAGGACCGACCCCACGCCCTCGCCGTCGAACTGCCCGTCCTGAAAGCCGATGGGAAAGTACGGCGTGCCGTCGTCGAAGACCCACCGCATGGGACTCATCCGGTCCTGCCGGACGAACCCGTGGAGGGGCCGGCGGCCCTGGATGCACTCGAAGGCGCCCCGGCCGGTCGCCTTATCGCCGCCTGAGTTCGAGAACGTCCAGATGTAAGTCCAGCGGCCGAGTTCGTTCGGGGCGAAGCGGGCTTTCCACAGGTCGGCCTTCGCGAAGGCGTAGGTGACGTTCGGGCGTCCGCGGGCGTCCTTGTGCATGGTGATCTTCGGCTTCTCGTCCGACCCGTAGTGGAAGCCGCCGACGGTGACCTTCTTGCCGGAGGGAGAGGTGAACTCGACGTCGATCGCCACGTCGAAGAACGGGCTCGCATACTGGCGGCCGTGCGTGAAGGTGATCTCGAAGATGTCCCAGCGCGGGACGGCACGCGCCTTCTGTGTGGCCGCGACGTCGAGCGCCGCGCCGTCCGCCGCCGCCAGGACCAGCCCCAGCGCCGCCACACCCGCCCCCAGCCGCAGGATCGTCGTCATGTCGCCGCCCTCCCTGCCAGGAACCCGCTCGCGAAGGCCCACTGGAGGTTGAACCCGCCCGTCGGGCCGTCGAGGTCGAGAATCTCGCCCGCGAAGGCCAGCCCGGGAAGCCGGCGGCTCTCGAGCGTCTGCGGGTCGACCTCTCCCAGCGCCACCCCGCCGCGCGTCACCATGGCGCGGGCCCAACCCTCGGTGCCCGTCACGGTCAGGGGGAGCCGGGTGAGGCGGTCGGCCAGCCGCCGGCGAAGCGGGGCCGCCACCTGGCTGGGCCGACGGTGCGGGTCCACCTCCGCCAGCGCGAGGACCACCTCGGCCAGCGACCGCGACAGGTATCCGGCGAGGAGCGTCCGCACCGACCGGCGACCGGCCACCCGTTCCCATTCCCCGAAACGGGCCAGCCATGCGTCGCGGGGCGTGGCGGGATCGAGGTCCAGGACCACGGGAACCGTCTCGTGCCGCGCGAGCAGGACCGACACGTCGCCCGACAGGTCGAGGACGGCGGGCCCCGAGATGCCGCGATGGGTGAACAGGACGCCGCCCGAGACGCCCGCCTTCGGCTGCTTCGCGAGGCCGATGCGGAGCCGGGCCGCCGGCAGCGCGATCCCCGCGCAGCGTCGCGGCCAGATCTCGCGCGTGACCAGCGGCACGAGGGCCGGCCGAGGGTCGGCGAGCGTGTGCCCGGCCTGGCGCGCCAGGTCGTAGCCGGCGCCCGACCCGCCGAGGTCGGGATACCCCATGCCGCCGGCGGCGAGGATGACACGGGGTGCCGCCAGGCGTCCGGCGCTGGTGTCGATGCCGGCGAGCCGCCCGCCCTCCATCCACAGGGCCGAGGCGCCGACGCCCGCCCGCAGCCGCACGCCGCCTTCCTCGGCCATGTCGAGAAGCGCGCCGAGGACGTCGGCGGCCCGGTCCGAGACGGGGAACACGCGCCGGCCGTCCGGCGCGTGCGTGGGCACGCCGCGCGCGTGCAGCATGGCCCGCAGCGCCGAGCCGCTCAGGGCCGCCAGCGCCGGCTGGACAAACCGGCCGCGCCGGCCGAACGCCGCCAGGATCTCGGCCTCGGGGAGCGCCGTCGCCAGGTTGCACCGGCCTCCGCCCGAGGCCAGGAGTTTGCGCCCCGGCCGGCGGAGCCGCTCGACGACGACGACCCGCCGTCCGAGCCTTGCGGCCGCGATCGAGGCCATGAGGCCGGCCGGACCACCGCCGACCACGACCACGTCGGCGGCACCGGCGATTCGGGCGTCTGCGTTCATCCGGCCCATCCTAAGCCGCTTTGCGTGAGCCCGCAACGTGTTTGCGCGGCGGGCCTCCCGGCACGTGCCGCCGTGTGAAGCGCATTGACCGGCGGGTCGGCGGCGCGGTAGAGTGAAGGTGACACCTGACTGTACCGGAATCGAAAGGGACCGCGATGGCCGACTATGTGAAACGGGCCAGCCACATCGTCCGCGAGGTGATGAAGGAGTTCGAGCCGGCGAAGGACCATGCCGTGGGCGCCGGGCGGGAGATGCTGCTCGCGCTTCGCAGCGTCGTGGACGCCGAACTCAACCTGCTGAACCGCGCGACCAAGAAGAAACCGCCCGAACCGGAGCCGCTGACCGACCCGTCCGCCGCCGACGATGACGACTGCGAGTGCGACCGGCCGAAGATTATCGAGTAACAGCGCCGGGTGACGAGCGCGCGGGCCCGGTCAGGTCCCCGCCGCCCCAACGGCCGCGAGGACGTGGTCGGCAAGTTCTGTCTTCGTAACCTGGGCGAGACGCTCGCAGGCACCGTCGCGGCTGATGAGCAGGGCATCCTGGCGGTCGGCGGCGATGGCGCCGGGCGAGTTGGCGACGATCAGGTCGAGGCCTTTGGCCTGGAGTTTCGCCCGGGCGCGGGCCTCCAGGTTCTCCGATTCCAGGCAGAAGCCGACGAGGATCTGGCCCCTCTTGCGGCGGCCCATCTCGGCGAGGATGTCGGCCGTCGGTTCCAGATCGAGAGCGACCTTCCCCTCGCCCTTCTTGATCTTGTGGTCGGCACATGCGGCAGGGCGGAAGTCGGCCACGGCGGCGGCGGCGATGAAGACGGCGCAGTCGTCGAACCGGGCCGCAACGGCCTCAAGCATCTCCGCTGCGCTCGTGACGGGCACGAGTTCGTCCACCTGGGGCGGCTCAAACGCCACCGGCCCCGACACCAGCGTGACGTGGTGCCCGCGGGCGACCGCGGCGGCGGCCAGGGCGGCGCCCACGCGCCCGCTCGATGCATTCGAGAGGTAGCGGACGGGGTCGAGGTACTCGCGCGTCGGACCGGCGGTGATGAGGATACGCATGACCTGAAATCTCAGATCTCAGATGTCAGATGCCAGGAGCGCGCCCCAACGCGGCCTTGCCGGCGGCCTATCTCTTGGCGTTTGACATCTATCATTTCTTATTGCCCGGCGGCGTTTCGGCAGCGATCTGGGCAAGCGCCGTCAGAATCTCCTCGGGCTCGGCCATGCGGCCCTCACCGACGGTGCCGCAGGCGAGGTAGCCTTCGACGGGGCCGACGAACCGAACGCTGCGCGACCGCAGCACCTCGCAGTTCGCCTGGACGGCCGGGTGCTGCCACATGCGCGCGTTCATGGCCGGGGCCACGACCAGCGGCGCGTCGGCGGCCAGCAGGAAGGTCGAGAGCAGGTCGTCGGCGATGCCGTGGGCGAGTTTCGCGAGGATGTCGGCCGTGGCCGGGGCCACGACGACGATCTCGGCCCGCTCCGCCAGGCCGACGTGCTCGGCCCGGTGCGACTCGGGCGCCGCGAACAGGTCCGAGGACACCGGCCGGCCGGAGAGCGTTTGGAAAGTGAGCGGTCCGACGAACCGCTTCGCCGCCTCGGTCATGACCACGGAGACGCCGGCGCCGGCCTGGACGAGGCGCGACACCAGATGCGCGGTCTTATAGGCCGCGATGCCGCCGGTCACGCCGACGACGATCTCTCGGCCATCGAGGGGTTCGAGATCCGGTTCGGGCGTCGTCATGGAAACACGCTCCGACGGTCAGGCGTCGGCCGCGTCGTCGCCTGCGAGGGGCTCGCCCGCCTCGGCGCGCGGTTCGAGGGTGACCTTGCCCTCGAGGACCTCCTGGACGACGGCTTCCATCAGCGTCCTGTTGCCGCGCTCGACCAGCAGGGGCGCGCCGAACGTCACGTCCACGAGCCGCTTCTGGATGAGGACGGCGAGTTTGAACCGTCCACCGACCTTGTTCAACACTTCATCGCTCTTCAGGGCTTCAATCACGCTTGGTTCCTCCGCGTTTTGACGAGTTCAATGACCTTTTCGACGGCGTCAGCGAGCCGGTCGTTGACGACCTCGACGTCGTAACACCCGGCCCGCCTGGCCATCTCGATCTCCTTTTGGGCCTTGGCGAATCGCCTCTCGGCCTCCTCCCGCCCCTCCGTGCCGCGCAGCGACAGGCGGCGGCGCAGCGCCTCAAGACCCGGCGCCAGCAGCAAAACGGCCAGGGCGTCGGGGAACCGCTTCTTGATCTGGATCCCGCCCTGCACGTCGATCTCCAGCAGAAGGACGTTGCCTGCCTCGTCGGCCCGGGCGAGTTCCTCGATGGGCGTTCCGTAGAGTTGTCCGAACACCTCGGCCCACTCGACGAACCGTCCCTGGTCGATGCGGCGGCGGAACTCCTCCTCGCCGATGAAATGGTAGTCCCTGCCGTCCACCTCGTTGGGGCGCCGGGGGCGCGTCGTCGCACTGGTGCTGATGGGAACGCCCAGCCGCTCGGCCACGGTGTGGCAGACGGTGGTCTTGCCCGCACCGCTCGGGCCGCTGACAACGACCAGGTTGCGGCCGGTCAGGGCGCGGGGCGCCTCGCGAGGCTCCATCGCGTCGTGTTCGGTTACGGGCTCTTGTCCGGTCATTCGATGTTCTGTGTGTGTTCCCTGAGGCGGTCCACGCCGACCTTGATCTCGACGACCTCGCGCGAGGTCTCCGGGTCGTTGGCTTTGGCCCCAATCGTGTTGACTTCGCGGTACATCTCCTGCGTGAGGAATTCGAGTTTGCGTCCCACGGGTCCGGCATCGTCGAGCCGTTCGCGGAACTGCTCGACGTGGCTCGCCAGGCGGGCGAGTTCCTCGTTGATGTCGGACCGTTCGGCAAAGAAGGCGACCTCGCGGATGAGGCTCTGATCGTCCAGCGTGATCTCGACACCCTCGAGCATGGCCCCGATCCGCTCCCGGAGGCGCGTGCGGTACTCATCGACCACCGCCGGGGCGCGCTGCTCGACGGCGGCGATACGCTGCTCGATTCCATCGAGCGTGGCGGCCATATCCTTGGCGGTGGCCTCGCCTTCGGCGTCGCGCATGCGGTTGAGTTGGTCGAGGGCCTCGGAGACGGCCGCCTCGATCTGCTCCTGCAAACCCGCAATGCCGGTGACCAGGACGTCCTCGCTGCCGAGGACGCCGGGCAGGGCCAACAGCGCGTCCAGTGGGACGCGTTGATCGGCGAGCATGAGCATGTGTTCCCCGGCGAACCCACTCAGGTCTTTGGCATACGCCGCCAGGATGTCGGTGTTGATGGGCACGCGTGCCGCCGGCCCGCGCGGCTCGACCGTCACGCCGACGTTCACCGTGCCGCGGCTGATGCCGGCGCGCAGGAACCGCTCGATCGCCACCTCCACGGCCCCCAGGCCATCGGGCAGGCGCTGGGTCACCTTCAAGAAGCGGTTGTTGATGGTCCGGATCTCGACACCGACGCGGACC
>DATKXP010000011.1:0-7247 GCA_035529015.1 Phycisphaerae bacterium
AGTTCGTAATCGACGCCGTCGGGGATCGGCAGCGGCGTGGCGCGTTTGCCGATGGGGCCGCGCGGCTTGTTGGCGAAGGCCGTGATGTAGCGGATCTTGCCGAGGTGGCCGGCCTGCACCCACCGGATCGCGTCGATGACCGACCGCTGGCTGCGGCGCTGTGTGCCGGTCTGCACGATCCGGTCGTATCTGCGGGCCGCATCGACCATCTGGCGGCCCTCCCAGATGTAATGCGAGAGGGGCTTCTCGACGTAGACGTGCTTGCCGGCCTGGCAGGCCCAGACGGTCGAAAGGCCGTGCCAGTAGTTCTGCGTCGCGTTGGAGATGACGTCGATGTCCTTGCGCTCCAGCAGTTTGCGGACGTCCACGTACTGGTCCACCTTGAGTTTGTACTTCTTCTCGAGATCCGCCGCGCAGCGGCCCATGCGTTCCCGGTCCGGATCGCAGACGGCCACGACGCAAACGCCCGCCTGATTCTGCATTCTCGGCGCGTGGCAGTTGGCGCCTCGGCCGCCAAGGCCGACCACGCCCACGCGGATGTCATCGCCGGCGCCCAGGACGCGCGACGGGACCACCAGCGGCAGGCCGACCGCCGACGCAGCGGCAAGCGACCGCTTCAGGAACGCTCTGCGTGTCGTAGACATGGCAGGGTCACCTCCCTCTCCACCGCACGAACCCCTGACCACGACGTTCCCACCGAAACCGCCGCCCCCATTCTGCACAGGCGTGCGTGGTTTGTCCACACGCGTATCAGCGTGTGGCGCCCGCGGCCGCAGGTCGTCGATGCCAAGCCCCCGATGTCTGGAACAGTCGGCCTGCAAGACTCAACGGCCCCGCAGCGCACGATTCAGTTCCCGGAAGGGGTCTCGTAAATCGAGACCGTCGAATCGGCTGCGACGTTTCGCCTCTGTACCCGCCGGCCGGAAGGGTAGAACTCCACGCTCACGTCAACGGCCTCGCGGCGCCCGAGACCAACGTGACGCTCGGTGACGGTGGCGGCGTAGTGACTGTGGAAACTCTGGCGTCCCCAGACGGCAATCTGCTCGTACCACACCAGGTGGTCGGGGCTGCCCAGTGATCCCGCCTCGTAGACGCGGATCGTCGCGCCCGTCGCCGCGCGATTGCCGCGTCTGCCGATGGGCCGAACGCGAAGCCAGTGTTGCCGGGGCAGGTCGTTGCGGAAGACGGCGACCCCTCGCTTGGTACCCGCTGAACCGCCGCTGCACATCACCAGGTCGAGGTCGCCGTCGCCGTCGATGTCTCCGAAGCAGAGCCCCTCGTCTACAGCCGACCACGCGGCGGCAGGCAATCCCCACGTCTCGTTGCTGAGGGCGAACACCTCGGCGCCGACGCGGCGCAGAACGTAGATGAAGTACCGGCCGTTGATGAGGATGTCGGCCGCCCCATCGTTATCGACGTCCGTCACCACGGCGCCGCCCCAATTGGTGTGCCGGGGCCCGGCCGAACCGCGGATCGCGTCCAAGCCGGTCACGGCGTCGGGCCTGCGGCGGAACCGGCCTCGGCCGTCGTTGATGTAGAGCACGACGGCGTCGCCCTCGATGCAGATCAGGTCAGGATCGCCGTCCTGATCGACATCGCCCACGCCGTGGATACTCCCGTCGTCCTCGGCCAGACCCGCCCCTCGGGTGTGGTTGGTGAACGTGAGCCCCCCGGCGGCGAGCAGGATACGACGCCCCGGGGCATGGTAGCCTCTCTGGCTCACCAGCAGGTCGAGGTCGCCGTCGCCATCGACGTCGGCAGGGATGGCGCCGCTTTCCCTCAGTCCCCCTGCCACCAGCGTCTCGGTGTCGTCAAAGGTCCCGTCGCCTCGGCCGAAGAGGACGGCAATGGCGGTCCCCCGGCCCGTGTCGGCCAGGTAATCGACGCGCCCGTCGCGGTTCAGGTCGGCCAGGGCCGTCGCGCGGCTGAAGCGGTCGAGAAAGCGGCGGCGTTGGAAGCGCCACAGCGGCGGCCTGAGGGATCGGGAGGCGTTGAGGTACGACGCGCCGAGGCCGTCGCCGTAGGCGGCCAGCAGGTCGATGCGGCCGTCCTCGTCAAAGTCATGGGCCAGGCGGATCTCCCCTCCCGGGTAGGGAATGTCGTGGTCGTGTCGCACGCCACGGGCGACGGTTAGTTCCGGGTCCACATAGGTGAAGTGCCCCTTGCCGTCGTTGCGTGCGGCCGCCGCCGGATGCCCGTGGCCGGCCAGGAGTAAGTCGAGGTCGTCGTCTCCATCGAGGTCGATGAGGTCGAAGCCGCTCAGCCACCATTCGGGCACTCTGGCGTAGTGGGCCTCGACGACGGCGGCGACGCCGGATGCCACGGTGACGTCGGTGAACGGCTTGGCCGGGTCGGCCGCCGCGGTGGGCCGCGCGACCCAGACCGCGCCGAAGAGGAGAAGCACCGTCACCGGGAGTCCGGTCGCTTTCATCTTGCGGCCCTCGTCACACCCGCAGAGCGTGCACGGGGCATGAATCGGCGGTTGCCCGTTCTACGCCCGCCAGGGGCGCGGCCGGTTGTGGGCGGCGCGGATGGCGGCGCGGGCCAACTGGCAGTCCTCGGCGATCTGGAAATCGAACATGCCGACGGCCGCCAGGTCCGCCCCGTTGTCGAAGGCGTACTTCAGCCCGTCGCGCGGGCGGATGCCGCCGGCGGCCAGAATCTTGAAGGCGATCCACGGCTTGGCGACCGTCTTCATGAACGCGATCGTCTCCTCGGGGTTGATGCACCACATGTTGTCGTACCAGCCTTTGCCGCCGTCGAGCCAGATGAATTCCTTGCGGAGTTCCTTCGGCGTGGCCGAGGGGTAGTCGTCGCGGTGGAACGTCTTGACGTAGAAGTCGCATGGCACCTTGTGTTTCTCGCAGGCCATCGGCACCAGCAGCGAATGACCGCCCACGCCGACCGGCAGGTCGTGGGCCTTGGCCAGGTCCACGGCCCGGGCCAGGCGGTCGATCTCGCCGGCCTGGACGAGTTTGTCGCCGGCCACCCCCCAGACGTAGAGGGCGACGGCGCCGGAGTCCACCTGCCGCTGAATGTGGTCCTCCAGGTCGCCCTCCTTCTGGCCGACGCTCACCTCGATGTGGGGGATGAACTGCATGTGCCCGCCGCACTCGCGGTTGTAGCGCTGGATGTATGACGCGCCGGTCTCGAAGACCGTGTTGATGCCGTGCTGTTCGGCCAGGCGGAGCGTCTCGAGGATCTTGTCCTCGTTCACGTAGGCGCGGAACAGTTGGCCGACGTACGCCAAGTCCCGCGCGTGCATGCACCCCGAGATCAGGTTCCCGCCCAGGAGGACGCGGCTGATCCTGGCCTTGCCGATCGTGCCGCACGGCATGGCATCGGCGGGCGCCGGCGTGGCGGCGGCCGTGGACGTCGTCGGCACGGCCATGGCGCCGAGCGCCCCGGCGGCAGCCAGTGACCCGCCGAGAAACGCGCGACGGCTGACGGACTTGGGTTCAGACATGCGATCGGCTCCTTTGCTGCCGGGTGAAGGTACGCGCACAACCTGGCCCGTCCGCCTGCATCCCCGCCGGGTGGCATGGCCACGCGCCTTTGCGTGGCCATGTTCCCCACTCCTGGCTCATGGTCACGCAAGCGTGACCATGCCACCCACCACATGCGGATTCGCGGCCAATCTCTAGACGGACTCCCGTACCCACGGGCCCACCCAGTAATACTCGAAATCCTTGCCGCCGCTCACCTGGATGGCGCCGTAGATGGCATAGGCCACGGCCCCGAGCCCCGCCGCCATCGCCAGCAGCCACGTGACGAACATGGTGCAGAACCCCAGGATGGCCAGCGCCGTCACCGCGATGGCCGTGAAGATCTGGAACCACATCGACTGCTTCGCGTGGTAGGCCACAAAGGCCGATTCCTCGCGCTTGACGAGCCAGACGACGAGAGGCCCGAGGATGTTGCCAAACGGGATCATAAACCCCGCCAACGCCGCCAGGTGAGCGACCATGCCCCACGTGCGTTCGTCCTTCGACGCATTGGCCGCCTGAAGGTCCGGCGGCAGCGGGGGCACCTCGGCGCCCGGCATCCCGGCGGCGCCGGCGTCCTGGGGCTGCGCGGCGTCCGCGCCGGCATCCTGCGTGTCGCCATCCTGCGGCTGTGAGGGAGTCTGCTCATCTGTCATTGCGTGCCTCCGTTCGCGCGGCGGTCAGGAGGTCTGCTCCCAGGCCACCGCCTCTCCTTCTCGTGTGCGACCGGAAGTTCCGGGCGACACGAGCGTTCCAGGCACAGGCCCAATCGTTACGGCGGATCGCTCCGATCGGCCGCTCCGTGCAAAGGGAAAGCCCACGCCTACGTGACCTCCAGGTACTCCACCAGCGCGCCGTCCATCATGAAGTAGGCGATGCGGACGCCCGGCGCCACCGTCAGCGGGCCGACAACGACCTCTTTGCCCTCGAGTTCGGCGTCGAGGTCGTCCACTTGCCAGGAGACGTGCGGCATCTTGGCAACGGGCGTCGAGGCCAGGGGGCTCTCCGGCTTGAACCGCACCCACTCGATCTTGTTCGGATCGTTGGTCGGATCGGTGCCCCAGACCTGCAGCGACTCGAAGTACATCTCGTCGGGCACGGGTTCCCGTGCCACCAGGCCGATGTGATGAAACTGCTTCATGTCGCACTCCTTTTCGGGCAAGTTCTTTCGCTGGCGGGCAAGGGTTGCCTGACGGCGCGCGGCCTCCGGCCCTCCTCGCGCCGCCCGCGGCACGTGTCGCCTGCGTTGCTCGGGCCGGGGCTGGCCATTATATGAGTGCGGCGCGCCAATGTCGAGGCCGCCGCGGCGCCCGTTCGGCACGCCGCCGTTTAGCTGGCGGGCTTGCCCGCCGCGCGGCGAGTAAACTCGCCGGCTAAATGTTTTGCTTGAAGCCTGCGCCGGGGACGCCTAAAATCCACCGTGGGCCTGTGTGGCGGCCCACCCACCCGGTGATGTTGCCTCGGCGGAACGCACACGCAAGAGCGGGACACGCGGCAGTCGGGATGCGCGCGTTGAAGACCGATACGACATGCCAACCGACCGCGGCCGGTGACCGGCCGCGCGAGTACTGCGGCCTGTTCGGCATCTACGGCGCCGCCGACGCGGCCCGGCACACCTACTTCGGCCTCTACGCCCTTCAGCATCGCGGGCAGGAGGCCGCCGGCATTGCCGCCTCCGACTCCTCTCGCATCCGCCTGCACAAGGGACCGGGCCTGGTGTCGCAGGTCTTCTCGGACCGCACGCGTCTCGACCGCCTGAGCGGCGCGGCCGCCATCGGCCAGAACCGGTACTCGACCACCGGCTCGTCCAGCGCGACGAACGCTCAACCGATCCTGATCGAGTACAAGCGGGGCCAGTTGGCGGGCGCCCACAACGGGAACCTCGTCAATGCCGCCGCCCTGCGCAGGGCCATGGAGGAAGACGGGTCGATCTTCCAGACCACCACCGATTCGGAGGTCGTCCTGCACCTGATCGCCCGGTCGAGGGAGCCGACGCTCGGCGACGCGGTGGCCGAATCGCTCCGGCAGACGGTCGGCGCGTACTGCTTCCTGTTCCTCTCGGCCGACCAACTCATTGCCGCACGCGACCCGTTCGGATGGCGTCCGCTGTGCTTCGGCAAACTGGGCGACGCAACGGTCGTCGCCTCTGAGTCGTGCGCCCTGGACATTGTCGGGGCCGAGTACGTCCGAAGCCTGGAGCCCGGCGAGATGATGACGGTGGACTCGGGCGGCATCCATTCGCAGAGGCTGCCGGCGGCGCCGCGCCGGGCGTTCTGCATCTTCGAGTACATCTACTTCTCTCGGCCCGACAGTTGGGTGTACGGTCAGAAGGTGGACAAGATCCGCCGCGGGTTCGGGCGGCGGCTGGCCCAGGAATCGCCCGCCCCGGCCGACATCGTCATTGCGGTGCCCGACTCGGCGAACACGGCCGCTCTGGGGTACGCCGAGGCGGCGGGCCTGCGGTTCGAGATCGGCCTTATCCGCAACCACTACGTCGGCCGCACCTTCATCGCGCCGTACCAGCACGAGCGCGACCTCGACGTGCGGATCAAGTTCAACCCGGTGGGCGGTGTGCTGCGCGGCAAGCGGGTCGTGGTGGTCGAGGACTCGATCGTCCGCGGGACGACCCTGCGGAAACTCATCCGGATGGTCCGCAGCGCGGGGGCCGTCGAGGTCCACGTCCGCGTCTCGAGCCCGCCCGTCCGGTGCCCGTGCTTCTACGGCATCGACATGAGTACCCTGGAAGAGTTGATCGCGTCGTCGCACACCGTCGAGGAAATCCGCGACTTCATCGGGGCCGATTCCCTGAGGTACCTCTCGGTGGACGGCATGCTCGGGGTCGTTCCGAGCCCGCCGGACATGTGCACCGCGTGCTTCACGGGCGAGTACCCGACCGACGTGCCCCCGGACTTCAGCAAGGAGCAGTTCGACCTCTCGCGGAGGGTGACGCGTTAGATGACCAGGCCCGCCATTCTCGCACTCGAAGACGGCCGCGTCTTCCGCGGCACGGCGTTCGGCGCCGTCGGCGAGGCCGCAGGCGAGGTCGTCTTCAACACCTCCATGGCCGGCTACCAGGAGGTGGTGACCGACCCGTCGTACCGCGGCCAGATCGTGGCGATGACCTATCCGCTGATCGGCAACTACGGCGTGAACGACGAGGACGTGGAGTCGCACCGGCCGTGGGTCGAGGGGTTCGTCGTCCGCGAGGTCAGCCGGCGGCGGTCGAACTGGCGGTCCACGAAGGACCTCGGCGACTACCTGGCCGAGCACGGCATCCCCGGCATCTCCGGGGTAAACACGCGGGCGCTGACGCGGCACATCCGCGAGGCGGGTGCCATGCGGGCCGTCCTCTCGAGCATCGATGACGACGCCGCCGCCGTCGTCGCCAAGGCGAAGGCCTCGCCGGGGCTCGTCGGCCGCGACCTCGTCAAGGACGTGACCTCGCCCCAGGCCTGGGAGTGGCAGCCCGAGACGGCGCCCGACGGGCCACTGGTGGCGCTGCTCGATTACGGCGTGAAGTACGGCATCCTGCGGTGCCTGCGCGAGGTGGGTTGCCGCGTCATCGTCCTGCCGGCCAGTTCGTCGGCCGAGGAAATCGCCGACCGACGGCCCGACGGCCTCATGCTCTCGAACGGTCCCGGCGACCCGGCCGCCGTTCCGTACGCCGTCGAGGCGCTGCGCAGCCTGGTCGAGGACCCGCCGGGCGGCTGCCCCGTCCCGATCTTCGGCATCTGCATGGGCCATCAGATGCTCGGCCAGGCG
>DATKXP010000012.1:0-13988 GCA_035529015.1 Phycisphaerae bacterium
GGCCGCCGTGAGGCGCGTCGCGGGCTTCGGCACCCCTGCTTCTGCGGCGAAGGCCGCCGCGACCAGGTCGGCCGACCGCAGCCGCAGGTCGTCCTCCCCGGCCGCATCCACCACCAGGATGCGGATGGGCCGCCGTGTTGCCACCGTGAAGTACCGCACGTTGTCGGCCGCAAGGGCGTCGTCGGCAGTGACGTACACGCGGCCTTGCCACGGACCCTCGCCATCCACGGGCACCCTGAACGTGGCGGCGCCGGCGGCGGAAACGACGGCGGCGTGCTCGGTCTCCTGCCCGTCGAGTTTCAGAGCGACCTTGACGGCCGTCCGGGCCGGCTCGCTGCGCACCTCGACGGAGGCGTCCAGCGACCGGCCGGCGTCCGAGTCCACGATGCGGACTTTGGGCAGGCCCAGCCAGACGTTGGCCTCTGCGCCGCCGACGGGCAGCAGAACGACCTGTGCCTGGTGCGCCGCGAAACGGCCGGCCGCCATGCCACGCAGGGCGTGCGGCGTGGCGTCGGTCGCGATGACCAGGTGCGACGGCGCCGTACGACGGGGGGCCTGTGCGGCCGGGCCCTCCTCGGCCGTCCCGGCCGCTGGAACGCCCCCCATCGCGTCGGCGATGAGTTGCCGCAGGGGCGCCTCTGACCACGTGCGGACCGGCGTCTCTCTGAGCGCCTGCCGCGCCTGCGCGGCGGTGATACCTTCGGTCCGTTCGTGCGACGTCAGGAGCACGGTCGGCCGGTCGTCGGGCAGGGCCTCGGCCAGGGCCAGCAGCCGCCGCCGGCCTCGTTCCAGGGCCGTGACGCCGTCGGGCCTCCTGGCGTGCATACTGGGCGAGGTGTCAAGGACCAGCATCCAGAGTTCGTCGTCGGGGTCGCCGCCGATTTTCGGTCCGGCCAGGGCCAGGACGAGCAGTGCGACGACCGCCAGGCGCAGGGCCAGCAGGGCCACGCGTTTCAGCCACAGGCGTCCGCGCGACGACGCGTGTGCCCCCTCGGCGAACCGGGCGGTCGGCAGGACGACCTTGCGGGCCCGCCGCCGGCCCAGGAGGTGGATCGCCAGCGGGATGCCCAGGGCCAGGAGGCCGACCAGGATGGCTCGGTTGGCGAAGGTCATGGATGACGCGCTCCCCTTTCCGCCGCCGCCAAGGCTTTGGCGGACAAGCGGGTCGCGGCTAAAAGTGGCGTCGTTGCGCAACGCGCCGCGCAATCGCGCCGCGCAATCGCGCCGCCCGTATCATGCCCTCGGCACGTCGGCTTCGACGTCGACCCAGTCGCGCCGGCCGCAGGCCGAGCGGTACATGGCGTCGAGGATGGCCTGTGTCCGCCTGGCGTCGCGTCCGTCGCAGACGATGGTCGCGTCGGTCCGGAGGGCGGCGGCGAGGTTGTCGGCCGCCGTCACGTACTGGAGGTCCACGGTTTCGGGCGTCTGGTCGGACCAGGCGCCGTCGAGAAAGTAGCGGGTCTCGGGCTCTTCGACCGGCCCGCCGCCGGCACTGACAATCGCACCTTGTGTCCCGTGCAGTTCCAGCCGCCGGTACCACGTCGGGTGCGGGTACGAGGTGGTGGCGAAGAGGCTGATGAGCGCCCCGTCGTGGTACTCCCAGAGTGCGCAGCCGAGGTCCTCGGCCTCGATGCCGTGGTTCTGTGTGCGGATCTCGCACCGCACGCGCCGGGGGATGCCCAGGATGAAGGCGACCTCGTCGATGTTGTGGATGCACTGGTTCGAGAGGACGCCGCCGCCGTCCAGGCGCCTGGTGCCTCGCCACCCGCCCTGTGCCTGGAAGTAGTCCATCGTCCGCAGGACCTTCAGGACGATCTCGCCGCCGAGAATCCGCCCCAATCGCCCACCGCGGACGGCGGCCCGCATGGCGAGGACCTCGGTGTTGAATCGCCGGTCGAAATCGACGGCCAGCAGGAGGCCCTTCTCGTCGGCCAGGCGGATCATCGCGTCGCACGCATCGAGCGACGCCTCCATCGGCTTGGTCAGGAGGACGTGCTTGCCTGCGGCCAGGGCTTCGAGGGCGACCTGGGCGTGCCGGCCGGTGGGCGTCAGGACGTAGACGACCTCGACCTGGTCGTCATCGAGCCAGGGCGCCAGGTTCGCGGTGCAGGGCACGCCGAGTTCGTCGGCGGTCCGCCGGGCCCGCTCGGTGTCGAGATCGACGACGGCCACCAAGTGCGTGCCGGAGGTCTGCGTGATGTCTTTGGCGCGTGCGTGGCCCATGCCGAGGCCGACCACGACAAAGCCGACCGGCTCGTAGTCGCGCGTGACGGAGGCGAAGTCGGGCCCGGCCTCCTTGGCCATGCCGGGCGCGGCGGAGGGCCAGGCCCGCTTCAGCGCGTCGAAGACCTTCTTCGACTGGTCGGCGCCGCTGACGGCGTCGGGAACCGGGTTGTGCGTCTCGATGCTGACGGGTCCCTGCAGACCGTGGTTGTCGAGGGCCTGGAGCACACGGTCCCACGGCACAAGGTCGCCCAGGTCGGGCAGGATGCCCGTTGCCTTGACGTGGACGCACCGCGTGCGGTGGGCGAGGCGCTGGAGGTACGCCTCGTCATCGGCGGCGCGGAGATCGCTCGCGAACCACTCGTTGTGGACGTCCCACGCCAGTCCCCAGGGCGGGCGGCCGAGGGCGTCGAGGACCGCGAGGACCTCGGCCGTCGTGACGCCGCAGTTCTCGAAGGCCAGGATGAGGCCGGCCTCCGCGGCCCGGTCGGCCAGGGGACCGAAGGCGTCGAGCACCTGCTGCATGAGGTCGGGCTGGACGGCCAGGCGGGCGCGCTGCGCCGCGTCGGGCTGCCAGAAGAAGAAGGAGCGGACGAGGCGGCAATCGAGTGCGTCGGCGGCCCGGATGATGCCTTCGAGTTTCTCGGCCTCGGCCGCCAGGCGCTCGGCGTCGGGCAGGTGCACTTTGGCCAGCGACGATTGGAGGCACGCGACCTGCACGCCGTGCTTCGTGAGGAGCGTCTTGACGTCGGCCAGTTCGTCGGCGCTGAGGACCTCAAAGGCCTTGCGGAAGATCTGCCCGCGCAGGTCCACGTGCCGCATGCCCCACGATTCGATGATGGGCAGGGCCTGCGCCACGTCCAGGCCGAGTTCGTCGGTGAAGATCGAGCGGATCATGGCGCTATCTCGCTTGGCCTCCCAGGCCGATGCGTAGCCACACCGCAGGCCAGGTGGCACGGCAGCCCGAAGGGCGGCCGTGTTGGACACCGGGTGCCCACGGCCGCGGCTGCGCCGCTGCCGTGCCACCCGCGCTAAACACGTACGATGTATTCACCCGGGGCTGAGTATGCACCGGCAACCTTACCGGCCGGGTGTGGCGCACACAAATCAAAAGCGGCGTTTGCGCTGGGAGAGGAATCGGCACAGGGCTTTGTCGAAGGCGGTGCTGGTGGTCATGCAGACGAAGTCGCCGCCCAGTTCGCGGACGCCGCGCTCGTACCCGGCGACCAGGTCGCCGACGCGCCGGGTGTACGCCTCGCGGATGTGGTCGGCGTCGGTGACGACGCGGTTGCCGGTCTCGGGGTCCTCGAGGACGACGGGGCCGGTGAGGTCGAGTTCGGTCTCCATGGCGTCGAGGATCTGGAAGACGACGACGTCGTGGCCGCGGTAAGCCAGGTGTTTGAGCGCGTCGAGGACGGGCTCCGGTTCGTCCACGAGGTCCGACAGGAGCAGGATCAGGCTTCGGCGTTTGACCCGCCGCGCGACGGCATGGAGGCCCGGGGCCAGGTCCGTCGGCCCGTCGCCTTGCGCGCCGGCGAGTTCGGCGAGGATCCGGACGAGTTGGCGTCGGCCTCCGCGGGGGCGCAGGAGGTGGTTCAGCCGCGACCCGAGAAGGCCCAGGCCGACGGCGTCCCTCTGGTGCGTCAGGAGGTATCCGAGTGCGGCGGCCAGTGCGGTGGCGTATTCGAGTTTGGTCATGGCGTCGGGCCGGCCGGCGTAGGCCATACTGCGGCTGGTATCGACGAGGACGTACGCCTCGAGATTCGTTTCGGCCTGGAAGGTCCTGATGTAGAGGCGGTCGGTCTTGGCCCAGGCGGTCCAGTCGAGCCGCCTGGGGTCGTCGCCGGCGACGTACTTGCGGTGCTCGGAGAATTCGAGACTCAGTGCCCGGTACGGCGAGTTGTTGAGGCCTGCCAGGAACCCCTCGACGATGAACTTGGCCCGTAGGTCGAGCCGCTGGACGCGGCGTGCGATCTCGGGCACGAGGTATTGCTCCGGGCGAACCATGGTCTACTCGGCGGCGGCGCCGACGGGGACGCCGGCGTAGCGTTTGACGGGCGGTTCGGGGACGTCGGCCAGGAGGCGTTCGATGATGCCGACGGCGTCGATGCCGGCGGCCTCGGCCGCGAAGTTGGCAGCCACCCGATGCCGAAGGACCGGCACCGCCGCCGCACGAATGTCGTCCACGGCCACGGCGGCCCGTCCGGCCATGGCTGCCAGGGCCTTGGCGGCCAGGATGAGATGCTGGCCGGCGCGCGGCCCGGCGCCCCAGTCCACCATCTCCTTGACGAGGTCGGGCGCGCTGGGGTCGGCCGGCCGCGTGGCCCGCACGAGTTTCGTGGCGTAGGCCACGACGTACCGCGATGCGGGGACCGAGAGGACGGCCTCCTGGAGAGAGCGAATCTCATCGGCCCCGAGGATGCGGGCCACCGGCTGAGAGGAGAGGCCGGTCGGCGTCATCAGGATGCGTTCCTCGTCGGCGGCCGAGGGGTACGGCACGTGGATGGCGAACAGGAACCGGTCGAGTTCGGCCTCGGGCAGGGGGTACGTTCCCTCCTGCTCAATGGGGTTCTGTGTGGCGATGACGAAGAAGGGCTGGGGCAGGTCGTAGGTCTGCTGGCCGACGGTGACCTGGCGTTCCTGCATGGCTTCGAGCAGGGCCGACTGGGTTTTGGGCGGCGCGCGGTTGATCTCGTCGGCCAGGATGATCTGGGCGAAGATCGGTCCGGGCACGAATCGGAACTCGCGGCGACCGTCCGGCGACTGGTCCACCACGTCGGTGCCGGTGATGTCGGAGGGCATCAGGTCGGGGGTGAACTGGATGCGTTTGAACGAGAGGTCGAGCGCCGCGGCCACGGTGCGGACCATCATGGTCTTGGCGAGGCCCGGCACGCCGACCAGCAGGCTGTGTCCGCCGACGAAAACGGTGGCCAACATCTGGTCAATGGTCCGGCGTTGTCCTATAATGCGGCGGCCGACCTCGGCGACGAGGCGGTCGCGGACACGTTTGAATTCGTCAAGTCGCTGGTCGAAATCCATGTCGGCCCTATTGGGCAACCCGGCAGTTGTAAGTCGTTTTTTGGAATACGGTTACGTCTGGTGCGTCTGAAACGTTTGCTTAACGGCCGCCCACGGCGTTAGTCGATAACTGGCGCGAGGCCCCAGGGAACCGCAGACGAGGCACCCGATGCTCGCACGTTGCACAACCGTGGCACGCCGCGTGCCGAGGGTCCGCGCCCTGTTCTTATCGGCGATTGCGTTGGCGGCGGTTAGCGCTTTTCCTCCGGGCACAGGGGCTGCGACACCGCCCACCGGGAGCCAGGTCCGCGCCACCATCCTGCGGGCCGTCGAAGCCCTGAAACGTGCCCAGCGTCCCGGCGGCCGGTGGCCCGATTACGCCCAGACGGGCGGTGTCACGGCCCTGGTGACCTACGCGCTGCTTCAGGCGGGCGTGTCGCCCGACGACAAGAGCGTGGCGGGCGCCCTGGAGACGGTCCGGCTGCTCAAGAACGAGAGCACGTACGTTGTGTCGCTGAAGGTGCTGTCTTTGGCGGCGGCGGACCCGGCGCGGTACAAGGCCGAGATTCAGGCGGCCGTGGACTGGCTCGTGGCCCTGCAGCACGCGACCGGCGCGTGGGGTTACGGCAAACCCCCTGCTTCGGCGATGGCGGGCCTGAAGGTAGAGGGGGCGCTGGAGGCCGCCCGCAGCGAGGCCGAACTGAACCGGGCCTACCAACGGCCCGATGCCTCGAACACGCAGTTCGCGATCCTGGCGCTGAGCGAGGCCGACCGCGCGGGTGCTCGCGTGCCGACCGACGTGTGGCAGAAGGCCGACCGCCACTTCCGCGCCACGCAGTTGCCCGGCGGCGGATGGGGGTACGTCTATCACGATCCCGACCCGGCCGAGGCCTACGGGAGCATTACGGCGGCGGCGGTCGCGAGCCTTCACCTGTGTCACGAGCGGCTGGCCAGGAAGGAGCAGGCCGAGACGACGGTGGAGCGGCTGGCGGCCATTGAGCGCGGCATCGAGTGGATCGCCCGGAACTATACGCTCAAGGAGAACCCCAACCGCGAACTCGCCTGGTACTACTTCTGGCTCTATGCCCTGGAGCGGGCCGGGGTGACCTCGGGACGGCAAACCTTCGGCGACCACGACTGGTTCCTCGAAGGCACGACCCTGCTGGTGCGGGGTCAGCGCGGCGACGGCCGCTGGACCGACCGGCTGTACCACGACGCGCTGTGCCTGCTGTTCCTGGCCAAAGGGTTCAAACCGCTGATCGTGCAGCGGCTTGAATGGGAGGGGCAGTGGCGGCGCGATCCGCGGGACCTGGATCACCTGGTCCGGTTCCTGGAGGATCGCGTGGGCGGCGAGAGGGTCGATTGGCGGAGCCTCGGCAGCGATTCGCCGCTCGCCGACTACCTGGCGGCGCCCATCCTGCACGTGACCGGGCGGGGGGCGCTGCGGATGCTGGCGGCGTCGGTCCCGCGGCTAAAGGAGTACGTCGAGCAGGGCGGGCTGATCCTGTTCGACGCCCAGGGCGGCGATGCGGCGTTTGCCGAGAGCGTGCGACGGACGCTGGCCGAGCAGTTCCCCGGGTCGAAATTCGCGCCGCTCGAGGCAGGCCATCCGCTGGCGCATGCCGTTCACCGTCTCGTGCCGAAGGACATCGAGATCATGGCCGTCGGTTGTCGCGCGGCCGTCGTCCTGGCGCCGAAAGGGATAGGCGATGCGTGGGCGGCGGCCAACCCGGACCGGGCCGACGATGCGCTGCGGTTCGGCGAGAACCTGGCCGTGTATGCGACGGGCGGTGAGCGTCTGCCCGACCGGCTCAGCGTTGCCACGCTGCTGGAGATGCCGGCGGAGTCCGAGCCCGTGATGGTGGCGCGCGGCGCGAGCCGTATCGGCCAGATCCAACACGACGGCGACTGGCGGCCCCGGCCCTACGCGATGCCGGCGCTGCTGAAGGACCTGGCGGAGCGGTTCGGCGTCGCGATCAACAGCCGGCCCGTTCCGGTTCGGCTGGCCGAGGCGAACCGCGGCGCCTTCGACATCCTGTACCTGACGGGCCATTACGCGTTCCACCTGTCGGACGCCGAGCGTGCCGCGCTGAGGCAGTTCCTGGAGGAGGGGTTCCTGTGGGTCCACTCGTGCTGCGGGCGGGAGGCGTTCGACAAGGCCGTCCGCGACCTGGTGGCCGACCTGTTCCCGGACGCCGAACTCAAGGAACTGCCGCCCGACCACGATCTGTACAGCGGCAAGGTGGGCACGCGTATTGAGGAGGTCGAGTACTCCCCTGCCGTCAAGGCCGAGTTGCCCGACCTGGACAAGCCCGTGCTGCTCGGTCTGGAGCGCGGGGGACGCCTCGTGATGGTCTACAGCCCGTACGGCCTGGCGGACGGGATGGACGGCCTGAGGACGTTCGGCGCGCGGACGGTGGCGCCGGACGATGCGCGGCAGTTGGCGATCAACATTCTGCTGTACGCCAAGACGGGGCCGATCGGATCGGAACCGCCCGAGCCGGAGCCGTAGGTCGTCGAGCCGGCCGTTATTGCGTTGAGGCGCCCCCGGGGGGCGTGCTATAGTCCCGGCGAACCCAAGTCGCCGGAGAAGCCGCCGTGGGGGACTTCCGCAGCCGCATCACCTTTGGCCGCGCCGTCGTCCTGGTCATCGCGCTGGGCGCCCTGTTCATCCTCTTCACGGTTCTCTCGGCGGTCGATTGGCGAACGGGCGAGGTCCGCTGGCCGTTCTTCCTGCGTTGGGACAATCTGGTTGACCTGGTCGGCTCGTGCGCCATCAACCTGACGCTGGGTGTGGGGATGACGTTCGTCATTATCGGCGCGGGGATCGACCTGTCGGTCGGCCGCCTCATCGCCCTGACGCACGTCGTGCTGGTCGTGGTGGCCAATGCCACCGGCTCGTTCAGCGTCGGTCTGGCGGCGTGTCTGGGGTGCGGCCTGGCGGCGGGATTGGCGAACGGGGCGGTGAGCGTCCGCTGGCGCATTCCCTCGTTCATCGTGACGCTCGGCATGATGATGGTGGCGCGGGGCCTGGCGATGGTGGCGGCGGGGGGAAAGAGCGTCGGGTCCGACATCGACTCGCCGGTCATCGTTCAACGGTTCCTGCCCATTGCGGTGAGCCTGGCGGTGGTGGTCGTCGGGCACGTGGTCCTGACCTCGACCATCTTCGGGCGGCACGTGTTTGCGGTGGGCGGCAGCCCGGAGGCGGCGCGGCTGTGCGGCATTCGGGTCGGCCTGGTGCGGATCGTCACGTTCCTGGCGAGCGGCCTGTGTGCGGGGCTGGCGGGCCTGGTGTACTGGTCGCGGAACAGCCTGGGCGACCCGCTGGCCGGCGACGGTCTGGAACTGTACGCCATTGCGGCGGTCATCGTCGGCGGGACGAGCCTGTCGGGCGGGCGAGGGAGCGTCGTCGGCACCTTCCTGGGGGCGCTGATCATGGGCGTTCTGCAGTACGGCCTCGACTCGATGCTGGTGCAACCCCGGTGGCAATGGGTTATAATCGGCGCGGTGGTCATCGTAACGGTCCTCGTGGACCGGCTGAAACGGAGCGAATAGCCATTGTCGAGCCCGCCGCGGCCCCTTGTAGCCGCGACCTTTTAGCCGCGACCCGAAGGGGAGCGCGGCGACCAGGATTGCGTCATTCAACTCAGAAGGAGCAACTCATGAACCTTTCACGATGGATCGTACTCGTTGCGGCGTTCGCGATGGTGTGCGCCGGCTGCCAGGACGAACCGCAGCCGAACGGCATGGCCCGCGCCCACATCGCCCTCATCTACAAGGCCACGACAAACCCGTTCTTCCAGGCCATGGAGAAGGGCGCCCGCGAGAAGGCCGACGCGTTGCACGTCGCCCTCGAGGTGGCCGGCATCCCGTCTGAGACCGACGTGGACCGCCAGGCCAACCTGGTGCGCAACATGCTGAACCGGCAGGTCGAGGCCATCATCATTGCGCCGGCCTCCAGCGTGGGTATCGTGGCGCCGCTGCTGAGGGCCCAGGAGCAGAAGATTCCCATCATCAACATCGACAACCGCATCAGCCAGGAGGAGGCGGCCAAGCAAGGCCTGAAGGTGGCCACCTTCATCGGGCCCGACAACTTCGAGGGGGCGAAGAAGGTGGGGGCCTACGCCTGCGACCTCATCAAGAAGAAACTGAAGGCCGATGAGAAGGGCCGCGTGCTCATCCTGCGCGGCATCGACGGCGTCGAGAACGCCGAGGCCCGACGCGCAGGATTCGAGGCCGCCGTCAAGGACGCGGGACTGGAAGTGGCCGGCAGCGAGTCGGCCCACTGGCATACCGACGAGGCCCAGCGCGTCACGAGCGCCCTCCTGGCCGCCAACCCCGACGTCCACGGCGTCCTGTGCGCCAACGACAAGATGGCCCTGGGGGCGATTGCGGCCGTGAAAGCGCGGGGCAAGATCGGCCGGATCGTCATCGTCGGATACGACAACATCGACCTCGCGCGCGAGGCGATGAAGCGCGGCGACATGCACGCCACCATCGAACAGAACCCCGCCATGATGGGAGCCCTGGGCGTCGAGTGCGCCCTCAAGGCGCTCGACGGCGAAACGCTTCCCGAAGTCACCCCCGTGCCGGTCCAGTTGATCACGCCCGACGACGTGAAGTAGGCGTGGCAACCAGCGCCGGCCGGGCGATGTGACTAGCCACGACCGGGCGATGTGACTAGCCGCGACCGCGTGATGAGACCATCGGCAATTGACTAGCCGCGACCGTGCGATGAGACCATCGGCAATTGACTAGCCGCGACCGGGCGATGAGACTAGCCGCGACCGTAAGAGAGCGGCGCCGTTGCGACTGGCGGCGCCACGTCCGGTCGCTCGAATGCGATTGACTTGCGGTCGCCATGACCGCTCACGGTCAGCGGCGTCAGGTGGACCGGGTCGGCCCGATGCCGACGGCCATCTGGACGGTGCCCTTGACGAGTTGGACGAAGGCCTTGTCGGCGGGAACCACGTCGCCGGCGGGGTCGGTTTCCTCGACCAGCACCTTCACCTTCCGCTGGTGGCGCTCGTGCACGACCATGACGCGGAACTTTTTGCTCGGCAACTCCTTCCCCGCCACGCGGCTGGTCCAGCCGGTGTAGATGACCCCGCTGTCCTGGAAGGCGTTCTTCTCGGCGCGCTCCAGGTAGAACAGCCGCGACAGGGCCCCGACGAGTTGGTCCCAGGCCTGGTCGTTCGAGAGGCCCTGGCGCACGTTGACCTCGGCCGTGCCGGGTTCGGGGTCCAGGCCGAGGGCGCTGCAACCGGCCATAACAACCATCAGGGCGATGGCGACCGACCAGACGAGACGACGCGTCCGCGCAGACATGAGAGGCCCCCTTGTACCAGTCCCGCCTCTACATCGGCGCTTTGGGAGCGGCTCAACACCGAATTCGGACCAGGGCGCTCAGGAGGCGCTCCACGTCGTCGTCGGTGTGCTCGGCCGTCACGCTGACGCGCAGGCGGCTGGTGCCGGGGGGGACGGTCGGCGGGCGGATGGCCGGGCAGAAGATGCCCTCCTCCAGCAGCGCAGCCGCAAACGCCAAGGCACGCTCAGGGTCGCCGAGAATGATGGGAATGATCGGCGTCGAGAAAAGGGAGAAAAGGGGACATTCTGCTTTTTGGCCTTGCGGTTCGCGATGGCTGGGTTGCGTGCCTGCAGAAAAAGTAGAATGTCCCCTTTTCTGCTCTTTTTTGGCGCCGACGTCGAAGCCTTCTTCCCGCAGGCGCGTGCGCAGGCGCCGGGCGAGGGCCAGCAGGCGCCGGCGCCTCTCGGGTTCGGCGCGGACAATCTGAAGCGCCGCTCTCGCGGCCTCGCAGGCGGCCGCAGGCAAGGCGGTCGTGTAGATGAACGGCCGCGCGCGGTTGACGATGAGGTCGCACACGTCGCGCGATGCCGCCACAAACCCGCCGATGCCGCCCAGCGCCTTCGAGAGCGTCCCGACGCTTGCGGTGATGCCCTCTGTGACGCCGAGTTCTTCGGCCAGTCCGGCGCCGGTGGGGCCGAGGACGCCGATGGCGTGGGCCTCATCGAGAACGAGCATGCAGTTCCCGCTGCGGCACAGGTCGGCGAGTTCGGCAAGCGGCGCGCAGCGGCCGTCCATCGAGAAGACGGTGTCGGTGACGAGCAGCCGCCGGCCGGTCCCGCCGCGGTGCTCCTCGAGAAGGCGCGCTGCCGCCCCGGCGTCGGCCTGCGGATACCGCACGAGCCGCGCCCCCGACAACCGCACCGCATCGTACAGGCTGGCGTGGTTGGCCCGATCCATGACGACCGTGTCGCCGCGGCCGGCAAGGGCGGTGACGACGCCGAGGTTCGTCATGTAGCCGGTGGGGAAAACGAGGGCCGCTTCGGTGTGCTTGAAGGCGGCGAGGTCGGCTTCGAGCGCCGCGTGGGCCTCGGTATGGCCGGAGACGAGGCGGCTGGCGCCGGCGCCCCATCCCCATCGCTCGATCCCCTTGCGTGCGGCTTCCTTGACGCGCGGGTCGTTCGCGAGGCCCAGGTAGTTGTTCGACGCGAACTGGAGGACCCACCGCCCTGCGATCTCGACGTGCGGCCCGGCTCCGCCCGGACAAAGCCCGGCTTCGCCGTGGCGACGCCCGGCAGCCGAGCCGAGCGCAACGAGGCGGCGGTGCAGGCCCTTCGCCTTCAGACGAGAGAGCGTGTCGCGGATGAAGTCGGGGTCGGGCATGGCATCGGCGCCTGCTACATGTCATTGTCGGAGAACGTGACCCGCCGCTGCCGCGGCGGGCTCGGTACCGGGCTCGATGGCGGGCTTGACAGCGGGTTCGGTAACGGGCTCGAGGCCGAGGTCGGCTTCAGCGATTCTAGACGCCGCCGCCGGCGATGTAAACGGTTTCGCCGGTGATGAATCCGTCGGTCTCGCCGGCCAGCCAGACGACGGCCCGTGCGATGTCGTCCACGTGGCCGCACTTGCCGATGGGGATCGACGCCTCGAACCGTTTCATCCGCTCCGGTTCGGTGGCCTTCTCGTGAAAGGGCGTGAGGGTAACGCCCGGCGCGACGGCGTTGACGCGGATACCGTCGGCCGCCACCTCGCTCGCCAGGCCCTTGACGAACGTGACCAGGGCGCCCTTGGCGGTGGCGTAGTGGACGCTGTTTCCGCCGCCGCCGGAACGGGCCGCCACCGAGGCGTTGACGATGATGTTGCCGCGCTTCGCCTTCAGCATGGGCCCCAGCGCCGCCCGAACCGTGTAGAAGACGCTGTCGAGGTTCAAGGCGATGACGCGGTGCCAGAGGCGGTCGGGCATCCGTGCGATGGAACTTCGCTTGATGAGTCCGCCGGCGTTGGCGAAGAGGATGTCGATGGGGCCGAACGTCTTGACGAAGTCGCGGACCATCGCCTTGGCGCAGTCGGGGTCGCAGACGTCGCACTCGTAGAGTTCGGCCCGGCGGCCGAGGGCTTCGACCTTCTTCGCGACGCCCTGTGCAGCCCGTTTCGACTTGCAGTAGTTGATGCCGACGTCGCACCCCGCCTCGGCCAGGGCGACGGCCGCCGCGGCGCCGATGCCCGTCGAAGCGCCCGTGACAAGAACGGTCCGGCCCGTGAGATCGGTCATGGGAAACCCCCCATCGCAGAGTCCGAAGAGATGTATACCTTGAGCCTATCGCGCGGCAAATGGAAAGGCAAGGGGCGGCCGAAAATCGGCGCAGCAACGTCATAATGTCCGGTTCGTGCAACGTCGAATTGCCCTCTTTCCGGGGCGTTTTTTGGAGAGAGGGCAGGCACGGGCGGGGCCTTACTTGGGCTCCTTCTTGTCTTCGCCTTGGGGTACGCGGTGGGCCTCGACGCCGGGTTTGACGGATGGCTTGTCCTCGGGGGCGAATTTGACGGTGCTTGAGAGGGGTTTGGCTTCAACGACCTCGGCGACGACGCCCTCGGTTGCCGACGTGCCCAGGGCGAACGTGCTGCCGGGCCGGGCGCCGTCTTCGGAGCCGATGTCGAGGACGGCCGTGCCGCTTGCCGAGTCCACGCTTGCCACCTTGATGGGTTCGACGATGTCGGCCAGTTGATCGACCAGGTCTTCGGCGGCCCGTTTGACGGCGACGAGCGGCTGGAGGGCGGCGCCGCAGGCCACGGCCTTCACCTCTCCGGTCTCGACCTTGTAGACGGTCAGGTACATGACGGCGGCGCGGCGTGGGTCCACGCGGATGCGCTGTCGGCGGATCTCGGCCTTGACGGCATCGAGGGCGGGGTCGTCCTGGGGCAGGCCGCCCACGGGGTAGTAGTTGCCTTCGAGGATGTAGTGGACGCCGATGAGTCGTCCGGGTTGGGGCGTGGTTTTCGGGTCGGTGGCCTTGGTTTTGCCGAACTCGAGTTCGCGGACGATTTCGAGGATGCGTTCGCGTTCGATGACGATGAACTCGCGGCTTTCGAGGAGTTCGCGCATGAGGAACTGTCGGATGGGCGGCGGCATGGAGACGGGCACGTTCTCGGTGCCGTCCTGGAGAAGCCACTGGGTGGTCTTGCCGTCGGGGCGGGTCCGGGTTTCGCTGAGGCCGCGCCCGAAGGGCAGGTAGTCGGCCAGGCGCATGACGTCGCCCGGCCGCATCAGCGCCACGACGGGTCGGCGTTCGCGTTTGACCTCCCTGAGTTGGTGATCGTAGTCGAAGGTGGCGGGCGCCTTGGTCGCCGCGGGCGCCGGGGGCGGCGGGGCGACGCGGATCGTCTCGACGCACGAGACGGCACCGACGAGGAGGAAGGTTCCCAGCGTCAGGGCGGCCAACGC
>DATKXP010000013.1:0-3579 GCA_035529015.1 Phycisphaerae bacterium
CGACAAACCGATGGACGGCAAATTCACCACCGAGCGAATTCCTCCAGGTCAGTACAAGGTTCGGGCAGAGGTGTTCGTGCCGGAGACCGAACAGCAAAGGCGTTCCACCGGCATCGTGCCGCCGGGATTTGTGGGCGAAGCATTGGTCACCGTTCCCGAGGAAGGCCTGCCCGAACCGGTCAAGATCCAACTGGCGCCGTTCAGATACCCGACGCGCGAATCGAACTAAGGCGGCTGTGCCCCGAGTCCAACCGTGAAGGACTGCCGGTGAGGCGCGGCCAGCCGAAAGGAGCGGTCAACGGACACGCCCGACCATGGGAAGGCCCTCGACCGCCTCGCCCCAGGACGGCGGCAGGCGCCTGCAACCGAGGGTTGCCGGTTCGGGCCGCGAAACGTTGTATCGGTGGCGCGACCTGCCGTATAACAGCGCGCGTGGAAGCGAAAAGAGCGGGCCAACCGTAAGGGGATCGCCTATGAAGAAGATCGCGCTTGTGATGGTGGCCGTCCTGGCGATGGCGGCCATGACGGTCCGGTCGGCCTCTAAGCCGACCGGCAGCATCAAAGTGCCGGCTCGATTGCTGCTGGAACTGAAGATCGGCGGCAAGCCGGTCCTGGTTCCGAGTGGAACAGAATGTCCTATGGCGGCCGGCACGTACGCCCCGGATTCCATTACGGCCCGGGCAGAAGGCGAGGAGGTCGGAGGGAAGCGCGACATCTGGTCCATCACGAGCCGTGGACCCTTCGGGAAACGGGCGCAGATCGAGATCAAGGACGGCGCGACCACCACGATCGACGCCGGCCCGCCCTTCGTGCTCAATGTGGCGGTCTCCAAGGCCCAGAACACGCCGCAGGGCAAGGTGGTCAGGATCAACCTCCAGGTTCTCGGCAGGGTGGGCGAGGTCTATGCCCTGAACACCCTCAGGAAAGGGCGGACGGTCGCCCCGGCCCCGCAAGTGGAGGTCCTTGACGAGAAAGGAACCTCTCTGGCCAAGGGCAACTTCGAGTATGGCTGAGGTGGCGCCTGCGCGTACTCGTGGCGAGTACCTGCGACATTCAACGGGAAGTTCAGGGTGAGGGTTTCCATCGCCGGGCCGTTCGAGATCGCGAAGGCAGCGGAGACCTTGAACACCCTTGAATAGCCTTTGACTCGCGAGCCGGCGCGGGTAACAGGCAGCCAGAACGAAGGTCACAAGCCGCCCGTCTACCTCAACTTGCCGTGCGGTAGGCTCGTGGGGACAACGTAGGCGCGCGGACACGGTCTTTCCGGTAGACGATGCTACAGCCAAGAGCAATGACGACGGCTGTCTTGAGTCAAAAACCGATGCCATTAGAAGGAAACCGTGTACGCAGGCCGCTGCAAGAACCTAAACGGCGACCATTATCCATGTCCTCCCGGTCCCTTGAGGCCACGGGCCGCTCATGACCGATTCTCAGGCGAGCGCCTCTCTGCAGTACTGAACGCACTTGGCGACTTCCGCCACAGAGTCCGAGCCTGGCGGAATCTTGTATTCGAGTTCGATGTCCGCGGGGAACATCCACTTCTCCTTCCTCATCAGTTGGAGGATTTCCTTGATCGGCGTCTGTCCCTGGCCCCACGGCAAATTCTTGCCGTCCGCGGTCCGGTCCTTCAGGTGAAGGCTGACGATGCGGTCGTGGTACTTCTCGAGCACCGGAATCGGGGACTTACCCTTGGTGCCGGCGAAGTAATGGCCCACATCGAAGTTGAAGCCGATGTGCTGGCCATGATCCAGGATCGGGTCGTTCTTATCCATCGCCGGATAGTTGTTCGTGTGGTTGTGGAAGGCGACCCAGATCTTGTGCTTGTCGGCGAACGGGGCGAGCCTCTTGGCCAGCGCCTCGTTGCGTTCGGTGGTGATGCCCACGCATCCCAGCACCTTGGCCACCTGGAAGTTGAAGTCAATCTCCTCGTCCGACTGGCCAAAACCGATCTTGTGGATGTGGATGTTGACGCCCGCATCGTTGTACATCTTGCGCAGCGCCTGGCACTTGACCAGTTGCGCCTGGCGCTGGGCGTCCGTGGGCTTGGCCCGCGGCTGGCCTTTGCGGCCACCGCCAAGGCCCGCGTACGCCTGGATCGGCCCACCCATCAGTTCGACTTCACTGAGCCCATCCTGAATCAGGGCCTTGAGGGTATCCTCGGCGGTGTTGATGCCGCCGCGGTAACTGTACGTAATGCACCCGATACGCACCCCGTTGAAAACGGAGTTGGGCTTGCTTCCCGGCGCAGCCCCGCCGGACGGCGATTCCCCTCCCGGCACGCGCCGCGACGTGATGGCATAGGCGGCAATGGCGGCCATGCCGCCGAGGAACGCGCGCCGAGTTGCCGGTTCTCCGGTCATGATCGGTGTTTTCATGGCTGCTCCTTGAGTGGGTGTCACCTTGCGTTCAACATCGCGAGTGTACCCCATGCTGCGCCCGTGTAAAGGGCGGAGCAACGTTGCGGCGGGTGGCGAGGCAAGAACGCGGTACTCAACGCCTATGTACCCCACTCTGCGCGGGGCGTCAATTCATTTCACCTGTTCAACGACAGCCGCTAGCCGCCCTTGCCGACAGCGAGGATGCGCTCGGCAAGACGGCGGCGCGCTTTGTCCCACTCCTGCGGATCGTGAGAGCGGCTGTCGCGTTCCTTCGGCTTCCAGTAATCCTGTCCCGGCTTGAGGGCCTCGTGCATCGCCCGGAACAGGACACTGTTAACGACCTCGTCGGCGGCCCGCGTGTTGCCCGTTCGCTGAGCAAGGAGCCGCATGTACTCGAAGTCCTGGCTTCCTCGCCGCAGCGCCTTGAGCCGGATACAGGGGACCGGCCCGTCGAGTCCCACGAACTCCCCCGGATAGATCAGAAGGGCGTCGCCGTTGAGGACCTGCTTGCCTCCCAGCGCCGCGGCCAGGCTGGGGTCGAGCCACCGCTTGCCCTTGCCGTGGTAGAACGTGCCCCATTCGCACATCGTCGTGACGCTATCACGGTACTTCCAGGGCACCCAGCCCCACGTCCGCAGCGCCAGCGCCTCGGTGTCGATGTACGGGCCGGCGATGCACGGCTCGCGGGCGCTGTTGCTGGAGTAGATCCATATCTGCCCGCCATGGCCGACGATCTGCCGCTGCTCGTCCACGTGGGTGTAGCGGACGTTCCCGTTGACACACCAGACGCCGACGTTCTCCAGGCCAACGCCACGGACCACCGCGGTAGGCCCCCCGTCCACCCGGTACAGGAAGCGCCCGGGCTCCCGAAGGCCGGCATCCCGCAGAAGCCGGGCGAAGTAGGAGATCTCCTTGACCCGCCCCGATTCGTCGTAGCGGTTGTAGAACATCATCAGATTCGTGCGGGTCCAGCCCTTCTCTTGGAAATGCCTCTCGAACTCGCGCAGGGCCTTCTTCACGGCCCGCTCGTACGGTTCGGTCTCCATCTCCTTGGCCGGGCACGGCCATGCCCAGGAGCCGCTGGTCTCGAACGGCAGGTAGAGCCGCTTCACGGGCACTCCCTCCCCGGGCCCCCGGTAGCCGTGCTTCGCCGTAAACGCGCTGCCGTCGAGAAGCGGACCGAAGGCCGCGTCATACTCGG
>DATKXP010000014.1:0-3145 GCA_035529015.1 Phycisphaerae bacterium
GTGTGGTAGCCTTTGACGGTTTCGGTCAGGCTCTGCATGATGCACTGGACATCCACGCACATGAGGTCCACGGCGCCGGTGGCGACGGCGAGTTCCTGGCTCAAGAAGTTGCCGGCCACGGGGATGCCGTGCCGCATCAGCAGTTCGTTGGCCGTGCAGCAGATGCCGGCCACGTTGATCCCGGCCGCGCCGGCCTTCTTGGCCTCGTCCACCAGTTCCGGCAGGTTGGCGGCGGCGGCTACCATCTCCGACAGCAGCGGCTCGTGGCCGTGGACGGCGATGTTGACGTGGTCCTCCTTGAAGACGCCAAGGTTGATCTTGCCCCGTGCCGGCACGGGCGTTCCGAACATGATGTCCTGGAGTTCGGTGCCGATCATCGACCCGCCCCATCCGTCGGCCAGAGCACAGCGGCTGGCGTGACGCAGGATGCTCTTGTACTCCTGGTCCACGCCCATGTGGGTGCGGTGGAGGGCCTCGACGATTTCGCGGTCCACGGCGCGCGGCGTGACGCCGAGTTTTTTCCAGACGGCCTGTCGGGCTTCGGGAGCGCGTTCGGCCATCCGCTGGGTGCCGTGCGGTTTGCCGAACTCGGCGAGGGCCTGCTCACCCAGGTCCTGGGCGATGGCCTTGTCGTCGCGGCCCTCGGTCTCGACCCCCATGATCTTGGCCGTGGAAATGAGTTTCTCGCGGTCCTTGATGCCGTAGTCGGGCGCTTCGCCCCTCGCCATCGCCAGGAACGTGTGCGCCACGCCGCGGCCGTGGTCGGAGTGGGCGCTGGCGCCGCTGGCAACGGCTCGAAGGAAGTTGCGGGCGATGATCGTATCGGCATCGGCCCCGCACACGCCGCGCTCCTTGCCCGCCTTGCCGGGGATGATGCGGCACGGCCCCATGTTGCAGATGCGGCAGCAGAGGCCCTGCTTGCCGAACTTGCACTGCGGCGATTGTGCCGCAAGCCGGTCCCACGCACTCTCGACGCCCGCTTCGGCCATGCGGCCGAGCATGTCCTGGGCGGCCGGGTCACAACTGCACTCTTTCGGATCCATCAGCCATCTCCTCACTGTCCGGACATCGTCAACCGCTCGCCGCCGCAGCCTTGTAGGGTGGGTGCTTTGCACCCACCGGGCTTGTGCGGATGGTATCCGCGTGGGTCCATAGGACCCACCCGACATCACACCCATCAGCCGTTCGCCGCCGCTTCAGGAGGCGAGCAGCGATTCGAGTTTCGCTCTTGCTTCGGCCAGGGCCGTCTCGGCCGCCGGGTCAACACCCAGGACCGACCGGCCATCCAGGTCCGCCTGCTGGAGAGCGGGACTGTACGGAACGTGGCCCAGATAGTCCACCCCTTCGGGCAAGGCCGCGCGGACCGTCTCGACCTGCGCGGGGTCGGTCACCTTGTTGAGGACGGCGGCAAAGCGCTTGACGCCGATCTGGCGGCCCATCCGCGCGACCGCCTCAGCCGTCTCGAGACTCCGCCTGCCCGGCTCGACCACGGCCACGAGGGCATCGGTCCCGGATACGCTCGCGCGGCCGAGGAACTCCAGGCCCGCCTCCATGTCCACGAGCAGGACGTCCCGGCGTTCGAGCATCAGGTGACGCATCATCGCCTTGAGGAACGCGCCCTGCGGACACGCGCACCCTTTGCCCCCGCCGCGGATGCCGCCGAGCACGAGCAGCCGCACACCTTCGACCGCCACCGAATACGCCTCCGGCAGGTCCGCCACCTTGGGGTTCAACTGGAAGTACTGGCCCACCTGGTCGGGGTCGGCGCCGGTGCGCTCGCGGATGAGGTCCTTGAGCGAGATGAGCGGGGCAGGCACGTCGGCCGGGGCGACGCCCAGCGCCGCCGCAAGGTTCGCGTCCGGGTCGGCATCGATGCAGAAGACGTCGCGTCCTTCGTCGGCGAGCGCGCGGCCCCAGAGCGCGGTGACCGTCGTCTTGCCGACGCCGCCTTTTCCGCTGATGGCGATCTTCATAAGCCGAAACCGTCCTGGGCGAAACCTGCGAAGGCGGCGCCGCGCGCGACACGGTGGGTGCCGGCGCGCGAAAACGCCCCCAACACGGCGCTCGCGTACCCCGGGATTGCGGGTGGCGCGCTCCGTCAACCGGAATACCTCACCCTTGCGCGGAGCGAAGCGCGCAGAAGACTCTCGCCTCAAGCGCTGTAAGGATAGGAAACCGCCCGGCCGAAGTCAAGCCGAACCCGGGGCACCGAAGGCGCGCCCTGTGAACGGCGTCACAAAGCCGATTTCCCGCCAAAATCTCTTGACGCGGCCGGGCCGCCCTCCCTAGAGTGCTTCTCCCTTTGTACCCGTCTGTCCGTGGGAGAGTCCGCCGTGAGCAAGGGACGGCTGGCACACACGGTTCTGGCGCTCGGTCACACTGCATTCTGGAAGGAAGGTTCTCTATGCTAAGCGATTTGGAGATTGCGCAGCAAGCCACGCTCAAACCCATCCGCGAGATCGCCGAAACCCTCGGCGTCCGGGAAGGCGAACTTGAACTCTACGGCAATTACAAGGCCAAGGTGGACCTGGCGATCCTCGACCGCCTGGCCTCCAAGCCCGCCGGCAAGTATATCGACGTGACGGCCATCACGCCCACGCCCCTGGGCGAGGGCAAGACCGTCACCACGATCGGCCTGTCGATGGGCCTCTCGGAGATCGGCAAGAACGTCTGCACCTGCATCCGCCAGCCCAGCCTCGGGCCCGTCTTCGGCATCAAGGGCGGCGCCGCCGGCGGGGGCATGAGCCAGGTCGTCCCGATGGAGGACTTCAACCTCCACCTGACGGGCGACATCCACGCCGTCGGCCTCGCCAACAACCTCGCCTGCGCGTTCGTCGACAACCACATCTATCACGGCAACCCCCTGGGCATCGACCCCTACGGGCCGACCCTGAGGCGAGTCGTCGACATCTCCGACCGCTGGGCGCTCGACGACGTCGTCACGGGCCTCGGTTCCGGCATCGTCCGCCGCACGGGCTTCGACATCACCGTCGCCAGCGAGGTCATGGCCATCCTCGGCCTGACGACGGGCCTCGCGGACATCCGCGAGCGTTTCGGCCGCATGATCGTCGCCTACCGCCGCGACGGCACACCCGTGACCTGCGAGGACCTGAAGGTGGCCGGGGCGATGGCCGTCCTGATGCGC
>DATKXP010000015.1:0-3053 GCA_035529015.1 Phycisphaerae bacterium
AGCACGTCGGCGCAGGCGGGGTCGGCGGCGAGGTTCTTCAACTGGTCGGGGTCGGTCTTTAAGTCATGGAGGAACTCGTAGAGCGGCTGTTGCTCGAAGTAGCGGGCGTAGACGTATCGCGGCCCGCGGATGCCCTCCCACTTGGGGATGCCCTTGTTGTCCATCAGGTGTTCGCAGAAGAAGTCGGTCCGCCAGTCGGCCGGGGTGCGGCCCGCCAGCAGCGGCGCCAGGCTGCGGCCGCGGTAATGCTCGGGCACGGCCACGCCGGCCAGGTCGAGCATGGTGGCCGGCAGGTCGATGTTCAGGGCCATGGCGTCGGCCAGTTTCCCGCGTTTCGATTCCGGCAGGCGGGGGTCGTAGACGATGAGCGGCACGCGGAGCGACTCCTCGTAGTGCGACCACTTCCCCGCGAAGCCGCGCTGGCCCATGTAGTACCCGTTGTCGCCGGTGTAGATGACGATGGTGTCGTCGGCCAGGCCCTGTTCCTGGAGCGCTTTGAGCACGCGTCCGATGGCCTGGTCCACGCCGCTGATCATCCGGAAGTAGGCGCGGATGTTCTTCTGATACTTCTCGGGCGTGTCCCATCGCCAGAAGAAACGCTGGCGGTTGAGCGAGTTTTTCAGGAACTGCGGCTGGCTCTCGAAGACCTCGGGCTCCGAGAGGCGCGGCGGGGGGACGGTCACGTCGTCATACATGCCGTCAACCGCCTTGGGCCAGGGGAAGTGGTCCTTCTTGTCGCCGTCCTCGGCGTGGACGGCGTTGAAACTGACCGACAGGCAGAACGGCTGGTCGCGGGGGCCGGCGCGGAGAAACTCGATGGCCCGGTCGCAGGAGAGTTCCGTCTCGTGCCGCTCCGAGCCGTCGGCCTGCTTCTTGAGATACGGGCTGCGGCCCATGGGCTGGAAGGAGTCGAACATCTCCTCCTTCGCCCCGGCCGGCACCTGGACGCCGAACTTGCCGAGAAAGCCCGTCCGGTAGCCGGCCTTCCGCAGCAGCGTGGGATAGGAGGCCGCCGCATGCTCCTCGAGAATGGGCGGCGTGCCGAAGGTGAACCGGTGCGTCCGCTCGTACAGGCCGGTGAAGATCGACGCGCGGCTGGCGGCACAGATGGAGGTGGTGACGAACGTGTTGACGAACCGCACGCCGCGCGCCGCCAGGGAGTCCACCACGGGGGTCTTCAGGATCGGATGGCCCGCGCAGCCGAGGGTGTCGTTGCGTTGGTCGTCGATGAGGAAGAAGAGGATGTTGGGCCGCCGCTCGCCGCTCGCCGCAGCGCGGCTGGTGCGCGGCAGCGCGGCCGATACATGGTTGCCCTGCGGGATGACCATGCCACCCGCCGCCATCGCCGCCGCCTGAAGAAAACGTCGTCTCGACATCATCCGTTCACCTCCGTGTTCCGGCCAGTCAGTACATGGTCACCCTCCGGGATGACCATGCCACGCGCTCCATGACAGTACATCTGCGCCGGCCATTCTCGCGACAAGACCTGCGCGGCCGCAAGAGAATCCCGGCCGGGAGGGCTCCTGGGGTGCATCTCAGAACACCCGTGGGTGCGGAGCACCCACCCTACAGGTCAGAGAAACGTCGCGATCTCGTCAAGCGGCTTCTTCGTGAGCGCCGGCACTTGGGCGCCGTCGGCCGGGTACCCGACGACCAACAGGAGGAAAGGTCTCTCGTTGGCGGGCCGGCTGAGGACGTCGTTGAGGAACCCCATGGGGTTGGGCGTGTAGGTCAGCACCGCCAGGCCCGACTGGTGCAGCGCGGTGATGAGGATACCCGTGGCGATGCCGACGGACTCGCGCGGGTAGTAGTGCCGGATCCGCCGGCCGTCGGGCGCGAGGCCGTAGCGCTGCTCGAAGACGGCGATCAGGTACGGGGCCGTGTCGAGGAACGGCTTGGAGGCGTCTGTGCCGAGCGGTGCGACGGCGCCGAGCCACTCCTCGTCGCCTCGCGCTTCGTAGAAGCGGCGTTCGGCCTGCTCGGCGGCGGTGCGGATGCGGCGTTTGACGGCGGGGTCGCTCACGACGACGAAGTGCCACGGCTGACAGTTCGCACCGCTCGGCGCCGACCCGGCCGCACGCAGGCACGATTCGATGACCTCGCGCGGCACGGGCCGGTCCGAAAAGTCGCGGACCGACCGCCGGCGGCGCACCAAATCGCAAAACGCTGCCGCGCGGCGGGCCATCTCCTCGGGCGAGTAACCGGGAGAGCCATCGTAAGGGATCATCTGAGGTGCACCGGCATCCGTCATGGCAGCCGATTGTACGCCGCTTCCGTGGGCGGCACCAGGGGGATTTCGTCGGTTCTCCACGCGGCTGGAAAAGGAAAAGGGGACATTCTGGTTTTTGCGGGTGTGACTGATTCTCTTGGCACAGGCAACCTGGTGCGCCGTGCCGTGTTCAGTGCCGAAGGCACGATAGAGGGTAGCCCACGGCGTGAGCCGTGGGCAAGCGAAACGCCCGAACGCTTGTTGGTGTTTGTTGGTTGGAGCCCCGAAGGGGCGGCAGGACCTTCTCTCGCCCCGCCGGGGCTCCGAAAGAAACAGAACATGTTACGGATCGCTTGTGCCCCACGGCTCACGCCGTGGGCTACCGTCTTACGCCCCTGACGGGGCTGCCAGAAGAACCAGTCACACCCCTTTTTCTACTTCGCCTTCTTCTCGTACTTGATGCTGCAGCCGAAGGCCTTGGTCTCGGTCTGGGGAGGTGTCTTGCCGGCGAGGAGGGCGTCGAGGGCGTCGCGGACGTAGTGTGCGTCGGCCTTGTCGGCCTTCTTGTTGTTGTCGATGGCGCCGATGTAGGCGATCTTGCGGCCGGAGTCGAGGAGGAAGGTGTGCGGCGTGACCTTGGCCCCGTAGTCATGGCCCATCTTCTGGCTCGCGTCGTAGAGGTACGGGAAGTTGAACGTCTTGTCCTTGGCGCGCTGTTTCATCTTGTCGAGCCGGTCGGCCGGGATGTTGTTCACGTTGACCGCAATCACCTGGACGCCCTTGGGCCCGTAATCCTTCTGCAGCGCGATCACGCGGTCCTCGTAGGCCACGGCCACCGGGCAGT
>DATKXP010000016.1:0-7427 GCA_035529015.1 Phycisphaerae bacterium
GCCCGAGAGGTCCTCCAGACTCCGCTCGGCGAACCGTTCGGTGTCGGTCCGCCGCAGCGCCTCGCGGGCGGCGTGCCAGTCGCGGCTCGACTCGAACCCCAGGGCGCCGGTGTGCGGCGAGCGGCCCATCAGGACGGTCTCGAGCGCCGTGAAGCCGACCGCCGCCAGCGTCTCCTGCGGCACGTAGGCCACGCGGCGCGCCAGCGCCCCGCGCGGATAAGCGTCCAGTGGTATCCCGGCAAGACGGACCCGTCCCTGCGACGGCGCGAGCAGCCCCACGAGGATCCGGAGCAGCGTCGTCTTGCCGCTGCCGTTCGGTCCGAGGACACACGCCAACCGCCCGCGCGCCAGCGCCAGCGTCAGCCCCTTGAGGACGGGCGAGCCGGGCGTGTAGGCGAACTCGATGCCTTCGGCTTCGAGGTACGCGCCGTCTGTGGTCGCGCTTTCCGCTACCGGATTTCGCTCTTCCGCCGCCATCGCGTTCTCAACAGGTAGATGAAGAAGGGCCCGCCGGTCATGGCCGTCAACACGCCCACCGGCGGGGCCACGCCGCCGATGCCTTCCAGCAGCCGCGTCACCAGGTCGGCCGCCACCAGCAACGACGCTCCGAAACACGCGGCCGCCGGAACCAGACGCCGGTGGTCCGGACCCAGGGCCATCCGCAGCAGGTGCGGACAGATCAGGCCGACGAACCCGATCGGACCCGCCAACGCCACCGACGCCCCCGTCACCAGGCTCGCCGTCACGAACGTCACCAGCCGCAGCCGATCGACCGGTACGCCGAGCGCCCCGGCCGTGTCCTCGCCCACCGCCACCAGGTTGAACCCCTTGGCCAGGAAGGCGAACAGGACGGCCGTTGCCAGCGTCAGCCCGCCCACGACCGCCACGAGCGACCACCTCGGGTCGAAGGTGCTGATGGTTCCCATCATCCAGTAAGCGATCTCGCCGCGGCGCTCCGGGCTGACGAGGGCCGTAATCAGCATGATGGTGGCCCCGTAGAAGGCGTTGATGATGACGCCCGTCAAGAGCAGCGTGTACGGCTCCAGCCGCCCCCGACGCTGGGCCACCGCGTACACGACGGCCACCGTCACCAGGGCGCCCACGAAACCGAAGACCGGGGCGGCGATGGCCGTCAGGTAGAGGCTCGAGAGGATCACGCCGAGGCCGGCGCCGCCGGAGACGCCCAGGATGTACGGTTCGGCCAGGGGATTCCTCAGAAGTGCCTGAAACGCGAGGCCCGCCAGCGCCAAGGCCGCCCCCACGACACCGGCCGTCAGCACGGTGTAGAGGCGCAGGTTCAGGACGTCGCGGGCCTTCTCCCACGAGTCCCAGGCCCAGATATTTTCGGCCCCCAGGACGACCGCCGTCGCCGACACCGCCAGCCACAGGACCACCCACCCGGCCAGGGCCAGGACGTAGCGCCGCGGTGTCAGAGGCCCCTTTCTCACGGCCGGTCGCGCTCCGGGATGGGGCTTTTCCGGCCCGCGCCGCGCTTGTGGATCACCTGGGCCAAGCGCCGTGCGGCCAGGGCGACGGCCGGGCCGGGAATCGTCAGGAACGCGTCCTCGAGGATGTAGAGGCGGCTGTTCGCGACGGCCGGGACGCTCGGCAGGTTCGTCCAGGCCCGTCGGATGGCCTCCAACCGGTCGGGCGCGGCATCGTTGCCGACGGCGTTGACGATGACGACGTCGGGCGCCAGTTCGACCACCCGCTGCGGGGTGATGGTCGGCCAGTCGGCCGCATCGGGAAAGGCGTTCTCGGCGCCGGCCACGCCCAGAAGTTCATCGACGAACGTGCCGCGCCCCGCCACCATCATGTTGGTCGAGCCGACCGCCATCGGGAAGGTGAACAGAACCTTCGGCCGCGGGAGGTCTTTGACGAGGCGGCGCACGTTGTCGAGATCGTGCCGGATGTCTTCGATCAGCGTGCCGGCGGGGGCGGTCCGGCCTGTCTCGCGGCCGATCGTCTCGATCGTCTCCAGGAGTTCGGTCATCGTGTCGGACTCCAGCGCCACCGTCCGGATGCCCAGACCGTCGAGCGTCTTGACCATGTCGGCGCGTTTCGTGACGACGAAGGCCAGCGTCGGTTCGAGCGAGATGATTTTCTCGAGGTTCAGGTTGATGGTATCTCCGACGGCGGGGATCGTCTTGGCCTCGTCCGGGAACTCGCAGTAGTTCGACCGGCCGACGATGTTATTGCCCAGCCCCAGCGCGAAGAGGATCTCGGTGACGTTCGGCGTGAGGCTGAGAATCCGCATCCCCTTGGGCTCGAACTGGTCGTCGTTTTCGGGAGCGGAGGATTCCCGGCAGCCCCCCACCAGGCCTGCCGCCAGCGCCGCTGCCAGAACCAGGTAAAGGGTTGTGTGTTTCATGCCCGTGATTCTAAGGGCGCCGGCGGCCCGGTCAAGCCTATTGGCGCTTGGCGCGGCGGGGAAGGTGTGCTATAATACGGGCGACAATTGAATAGGAAGCCGGGAACAGGGAAGGTGGTGCAAAGCCACCGCGGTCCCGCCGCTGTAAGCGAGGACGAAAGGCCCGACATACGTCACTGTCCCGATTTATCGGGACGGGAAGGCCGGGCCGAGTAGGATGATTCGCGAGCCAGAAGACCTCTCTCGGGTTCCACATGTGCTTGGCGTTCCTCGCGGACTGGGAATGGCCGGCCTGGAAGGTGTGTCTGAACCTTCGGCCTCCCGCGCGGGGCCGGAGGTTTTTTCATGGCCCCGCGGGAAAGCGCGACGCCCACGTGGGGCGAATCAGACAAGCACCCGGGGAGCACAGGAGAAACCATCACAAGGGAGCCCCGTGCGGGACGCCCCCGAAGGCGTTCCCGCCCGAGGGCGGCCGCGCCGGTTCGGGACCGGTCGTGCCGCGACGTTCGGCCGACCCGCGCAGGCCACGAGGGGAGGGGGTTGTGCCATGATGCACAGGAGTGCAGTGACGGTCGCAGTGGTCCATGCCGGGGGGATTGCTCTTGCGGTTCTGGTTGCGGCAGCGAGCGCGCCGGGCCAGATGCAGGGCCTCGGGGTCACGGTCCCCGAGCCGGCGATGTGGCGGTTTACGGCCCTCGCGGTGGACGGGGGCGGCACGGTCTTCGCCGTTGAAGGCGACACGCTGTACCGGCTCGACGGCGGCGCGTTCCAGTCGTTCGTCACGAGCATCGAGGCGAAGGCCTTCGGCGGCGAGGAGGTCACGATCGACCCGTCGGGCTTCGCGGTCGATGCCGCGGGGTCGGTGGCGTACCTGGCCACGGGCGGGTCGGGCCGGCTGGTCGAGATCGACATCGACCCGGCCTCCGGCGGGTTCGGGTCGGCCCGCGAACTCACCGGCGCCGCCATGCAGTCGAACTACGGGCTGGCGGTGGACCCCATTTACGGCCACGTGTTCCTGACCGATTCCTACTCGGCCGACCTGTACGGCGTGGACCCGAGCGGCGCGGGGACGATGACGCTCTTGAAGTCGTTCACCGGCGGCATGTTCGGCGGGGGGATCGGTTTTGCGCCAGACGGACGGCTCGTCGTGCCGGTGGCGAAGTCGTTCTGCAACTGGCAGGCCGGCGAGGACGATTACGCGATAGACATGTGGCGGTTCGGGACGGAGTTTCTCGACGAGGTTGCGGCGGGCATCCCCCCCACCGACCCCGGCGACGCTTACGCCCAGATGCTCCAGGTCTCGGGCCACGGCTTCGTGGCCGTCGATGCCGACGGGGTGGCGTACCTCCAGGGCGCCGACGGCATCTACCGTGTGGGCCCGTCCGGCAACCTCTCGGTCCTCGCGGGCGACACGAGCCAGAACGTCTTCGGCATGGTCGGCATCGGGTTCATGGGCTTGGCGTACGATGCGACTGCAAACCGCCTGCTGTTTGCGTATCGCGACACGGATGGCGTGCCCTTTGAGTTGTACGAGTACGCGCTGCCCGAGCCCGCGACGCTCGGCCTCCTGGCCCTCGGCGCGGCGGGACTCTGGGTGCGCCGGCGCAGGACGTAGTGCTCTGTGATGACATGCCGGGTGGCACGGGCGGCTTGCCCGCCCGTGTGCCTCGAAATCGGGTGGGCACTGGCTGACAAGCAGCCAGTGGCACCCCGCAAATGAGCAGTGACAGAGCAGTCGGCATTGTGACGAAGGCCGTGCGCGGCGGGTACGGACGACCCGCCGCACACCAGGTCCGGGAGCGGGACGGAAAGGGATGCGGTTACCGATGCACGGGCGCCGACCGACAATCCGCTGCGGCTTCACGCTGGTGGAACTGATCATCGTTGTCGCGATCCTCGGCCTGCTCGCCGGGCTGCTGGCCCCCGCCGTGGCCAAGGCGCTCGAGATCGCCGACCAGACGGCGTGCGCGTCAAACCTCCACCAACTCGCCATCGCCATGAACCTGTACCTGAAGGACAACGACGGCATGTTCTTCCCCATCCGGGAGAACCGGCGCGACGGCGTGCTGTGGTACTTCGGGTATGAATCGCACGGCTCGCCGTCGCGCGGCGAGGGGATGCGGATCCTCGACCGCACCCGGGGCAAACTCTATCCGTACCTCGGGCTGTCGCAGGACGTCGAGGTCTGCCCCGCCTTCAACTACGACGGCCCCTACAAACCCAAGTACCAGGGCAAGTGGTGGACCTACGGCGTGAACGCCGAACTGGCCGGTTTCCCGACCTGCCGCAGCATCGACGAGGTGCAGGGCCGCGATGCCTCTCGCACCGTCATCTTCGCCGATTCGGCGTGGGTCAACACGTTCCAGGCGCCGGCCTCGCCGCAGAACCCGCTCGTCGAGGAGTGGTTCTACGTCCAGCCCCAGATGCGGTACGTCCATTTCCGCCACGGCGGGCTGGCCAACGTCCTGTTTGCCGACTGGCACGTCGAGGCGTGTCCGCCCAAGGAAGGCAGTTACGACCGGCGCCTGCCCTCGGCCCGCATCGGGTGCCTGGACGGCCGAGACGTGCTCTTCCGGCCCCGCCGGTGACGGGCGTTACGCCGCCCGGCACCCGGCAGCGCCCCTGCGAGGGCCGTTACAGGTACCCCAGGTCTTCCAAGCGCCGGGCGACTTCGTCCTCGTCGGCGGCCGTGTAGCCGGTGACCTCGGCGGCCGCGCCCTCGGCCCCGATCGTCTGCCGCTCCTCGGGCAACGCAAACACCTCGTCCAGCGTTCGCCCGTCGAGCGGGTCGGCCGACGCCAGTCCGGCGAGCGCGAGGACGGTGGCGGCGATGTCGGCAAGTTGGGCGTCGTGCGGCTGGGCACCGGGTCGCACGCCCTGGCCGTCGGCCAGGAGGATGCCGTCCGGATGATGGACGCCGCCGGGCCCCACGTGCGTGTTGACGGGCGGCTGCCCCCGCATCCGCCAGGCGAGTTTGCGGCGGACCTGCCAACCGTCCGCCAGTTCCACCAGAAGGTCCGGCGCCCGGTCCACGTGCGGCCCGGTGTAGAGTTCGTTCCGCCGCCGGACGGCCCGCACCGGACGGTCGCCCGTTTCGGGATCGCGTACCTCAAGGAGCGCCGCCACGGCCCGTTCGATGACGGCATCGTACTCGGCGGCCGGGACGGTGCCGCGCGGGCACCGGCCCTCGAGGTTCACGAACACCGCCTGCTCGTGATCGTAGCCGGCAAAGGCCTGCGTCCGCGACCAGTCGATGCTCGGATCGGTCCACGGATCGTCAGCCAGGAGGCTCTGCTGGACGTCGCGCGTGCGGCGTCGGCGCACGAGCCGTTTCATCAGGTACGCGAGGCCGGCGGGCTTCAACAGGCCCGCCTGACGCAGACACTCCGCAACGTGCACGCTTCCCCGTTTGGCCGCAAACCCGTGATCGCTGACGACCAGGACGGTGGCCGGTTGGCCGAAGTGCTCGATCAGGCGTTCGATCGCCGCATCGAGGCGGGCGAACGCCTCGTCCACCGCGCTGCGGATGGCCAGCGTCTCGTCCGGGGCATCGTCGGGCGCCACGACGGCGTTGTAGTACGCATGAAAGAGGTGATCGGGGAAACTGAAGACGGCCATCGCCAGGTCGAGGGGCGCCCGGGCGGCGGCAAAGTCGAAGGCGGTCGTGATGCGGTGCGCGTCGGCCTCGGCGGCCTCGCGGATGGCCCGCCGGGCCGCGTCGGTGGGCGACTCGTCGCCGCGCGGATCGGCCGCCAGAAACGGGGTCGGCTGAAACCGAGGGATCGCGCGGCGTAAGGGCCCCTCGGCCTCGGGTGGATACACCGCCCCCGCCCCCTCTCGCTCGGGCGCGGGATACCCGCTGACGGCGAGCGGCTCGACCGCATCGGCGGGGAACATCGCAGGCACGTACAGGACGGCCGTCCGACGGCCTGCGGCAGCGGCCAGTTGCCAGAAACGCGGGGCAGTCAGGTCCGAGGCGCTGGCCACCCGGGCCCGTCCGTCGGCCGTCCGGTGGACGAAGGAGAACAGCCCGTGCCGGCCGGGACCGACGCCCGTGCACATCGTCGGCCACGCCGGACACGTCACAGGCGGGACGGTCGAGGCCAGGACGCCGCTTGCGCCCCGGCGTGCCATCGCGGCAAGGGTAGGCATTGCCCCGCGGGCGGTGAGGGCCGCCAGCGCCTCGGGCCCCATCCCGTCGAGGCCGATGATGAGCACGCGGTTTCCTGTGGCCATTCGGTTTTCCGTCTGCCGATACTGAATCGGGTTGCGCGATGATAGCCCGCGGCGGGGGTATTTCAAGCCCTCAGGCGGTGCGGGCGGTCGCGGCAAGGAGGGCGACACCGTGTCTGGCCGCCTCGCACTCGGCGCCGTCGGATGGCTGGCGCTATCGGTATCGGCCGTCGCGGCGCCCGCCCCGCCAGAGGAGCCGCCCGTCCGGGCGACGGTCGTTAAGAAGACCTATCCCCTGACGCCGCCGGGCCCGAAGGCAGCCGAGCCCGCCGAGGCCAAGTCCTACACGACCGACGCCATCGTCCTGGAGAACTCGCACATTCAGGCCACGGTGGTGCCGGCGCTGGAGGCGCGGGTGTCGCGCGTCGTCTTCAAAAAAGGCGGCCGCGACCTCGTCTGGGTCAACGACGTGCTGGAGACGTGGTCGATGGGCGGGACGTTCTTCCCGTTTCCGCTGCGGGAGACGGGGTACGTGGCCGACCCGGACACGACGTGGCGGATCGTCCACGGTCCCGACGGCTCTGTGACCGTGGCGATGGATCGGCGGTTCGTGCAGTCGGCCGGCTCGACCCCCCGTCCGACGGAGCATTTCTCGGCGCTTCGGATGGCAACGTACGTGACGCTGCGTCCGGAGTCGGCGGTCCTGGAATACGTGGCGCGGCTCGACAACCGGCTGCCCATGCGACACGGTTTCCGGCTGTGGAACATGGCCCAGTTCCCGCGACGGGCCGGCGCGACGGTCCTTCTTCCGGTGGGGTCGGTTGCCGACGGGCATCTCGAGGAGATGAAGCCGTGGCCGGTCTCAGACGGCATCGACCACAGC
>DATKXP010000017.1:0-6966 GCA_035529015.1 Phycisphaerae bacterium
CGAGAAGGAGGACGCCTCGCGCGGCCACGAGGCTGACTGGCTCCTCGCCTGCCGCGGCGGAAAGCCCGCCTGGGCGAACTTTGACTTCGCCGCCGCGCTCACCGAATTCAACATGCTCGGAAACGTGGCGACCCAGGTTGACGGGAAACTGGAGTTCGACCCGGTGGCCTGCAGGATCACCAACCACGCGGAGGCCGACAAGATGCTGCGCCCCGAGTACCGCGAGGGCTGGTCGCTGTAAGGTCCGCCCCGCGGCCGGTCTTGAACGTGACGAAGGAGAGCCGCCCATGAGTACGATACTGCGATCTGTTCGAAGTGCGTTCGCCAGCGTGCTCGTCCTGTTGCTGCTTGCGCCCACCGCGCGGGGCCAGGACTTGTGGGAACTGGCGAAGCGGAAGCAGGACGTCCACCGCTACTCCACGCTGTTCACCGCGCAGAACGTCCGCGATCACCTTGCGACCGACGAGGGCATCGACGAGGCGATCGGCTGGTGCAAACGCACCGCCGTGACCCGGGTCTTCATCGAGACGTTCCGCAGCCGCTACCAGGCCGACCGCGACAAGCTCGCCCACGCCCGCGACCGGTTCCGCGAGGCCGGGTTCGACGTGTCCGGCTGCGTCACCACCACGATCGTCGGCAAGCGCTCGACCGGCTGGAACCTCATCTCCTGTTACACCGATCCGGCCACGCAGCGGCGGCTGAAGGAGATCTTCGAGTTCACCGCCGGGCTCTTCGATGAGATCATGATCGATGACTTCTGGTTCACCGACTGTACGTGCCCGCAGTGCGATGCCGCCCGGCGGGCGAAAACCGTAACCGTCGGCGACAAGTCGTTTCCCGTGGCCGGCGACACCTGGGAGGACTACCACTGCGAGTTGATGGTGCAACTGTCGCGCCACTACGTCCTGGAGGCGGCCAGACGCGTCAACCCCGACGCCAAGATCATCATCAAGTACCCGCAGTGGTACGACCGGTTCCACGAGCGCGGCTACGAGGTCGTGCGCCAAACCGCGGACTTCGACCGCATCTGGGTCGGCACCGAGACCCGCGACTACACCGACAAACGCTGGGGCGGCACGCCGCCGTACGAGGCGTATTTCATCATGCGATGGCTGGGCGGCCTCGGCGGCGAGAAGTGCGGCGGCGGGTGGTTCGACCCGTATGGCACCACCGAGTACACGTACGTCGAGCAGGCTCGCCAGACCATCCTCGGCGGCGCCAGGGAGTCCCTCCTGTTCTGCTACGGCTCTTTGCAGAAGGAGACCGGTCCCAAGAACGTCGAGGCCCTTCGAACGCACATCCCTGAACTGCTCGACGTCGCCGCCCACGTGCGGAAGCACACGCCCGTCGGCATCGCCGCCTACAAGCCCCCCAACAGCCACCCGGAGAAGGAACCGCGCGCCTACGACTTCATCGGCATGATGGGCCTGCCGCTCGTTCCCTGCCACACGTTCCCCGCTGACGCAAAAGCCGGCTTCTTTCCCGTCCACGCCCTGAAAGACCAGGCGCTCATCGAGAAACTCTCGGCCTTCATCGCCGCGGGCAAGCCGGTCCTTCTCACTGACAGCCTCGCCGACCGTCTCGGCAACCAGGTCGATCTCGACCGGCCCAATGTCCATATCCTCGCGGTGAAAGGCAACGTCAAGGGACTCCTCGACCTGGGGAAGCCGGACGTCGATGCCCTTCGTTCCCCGCTCTTGAAGCCGTTCGGCCGTGCGTTCGAGGCACCGAACAAGGTCGCCCTCTACCTCTTCACCGGCGGCGCCTGGGTCATCGAGAACTTCAACGACCACGCGGTGACGGTCAGGCTCGACGGCGTCGAACACACCATCGCACCGCGCGGCTGGATTCACCACTGGAACTGAGAGCCGCTACGCACAGGTTCCGGCGCGCCCGGTTTGGAGGCGGGACCGATGGCGACGCCCTGACAGAGGACGCAAGCCCGCCTGTGAAACGTCTTGGCCTATGGGCTCGGATCCTGTGGTACGGAGGCAAGGAGCAACGCTGTCCGGCCAGAAAGGACCGTACTCACACCATGCGCAAGGTGGTGATAATCCTGGTCGCCGGTTCGCTTGCCCTCGCCTGCCGCGCATGGCACTATCGCTGCACGCGGATAGTCGCATCGCGTGACGCTTGGCCTCCGGCTCGCCAGCGATGCCGTGACATCTCTCATCGTTACTGCCTGGCCGGATCAGCGGCGCCGATGAAGTTGCGGTACTCCGGCCGCGCAGTCCATGCCTCGTAACGCGGGTCGGCGGACCACTTGGCGTAGTCGTCCTCAACGGTGGCGGCAAGCGGCCGGTCGAGGAGGGGCTTGCCGGCCTCGGTGATGCGGATGCGGCCCGCGACTGGGCCGGACGTGGCAAAGGTCACCCTATATGTTTTGCCGGCCATGGCGAGGCGTGCGCCGACCTGGCCGCCGTCCTCGACGCGTTCGGCCGGCAGCATCTCCGGCACCGTCCGGTCGGCGGCGACGAGGACGGTGAGGAAATGCGCAGCGGGGGGCCGGCCCGTGGGCTCGACCTCGATCCGCCAACCCTCCAGGCCGATGGTGTTCTCGCGGTTATGGGCGCTGCGCCCGCCCTTGTGCTCGGCGTACGTCGCCTCGGTGGGGCCGTAGTTGATGCCATCGACCTCGAACTCGTGCCACGCGCCGCCGATGGTGCGGACGAGGCGGGCGTCCTCGGCAGGCAGGAGGAACTTGACAAACAGCCGCCCCAGCATCCCCTGACACTTGTCGTCAATGATGAATGTGTCGCCGCCCGTGTACAGGAAGCGGCCGCCGGGCTTCGGGTTCGCCACGAGCGTCTTCCCGTCGTCGCTCAGGACGAACTGCTTCCCGGGGGGGAGCGACGCGTCGGCCTCCCTCTTGCCGTTCCAGACCGGCTCGTAGAGCGAGTGGAGGTTCCAGATCGTTTCCAGCCCCGGCTTGGCGTTCTCGACCCGGTCGAAGATCACGAAGGCGTCGGGCCGCAGGTAGACAAACTGCCGAGTGATGGCTTTGATGCGTGTCGGCGGATACGAGTGCGTGGCGTCACCGGCGGCGTAGTCGAAGAGGGGCGAGGTCTCGTAGGCGACGATGCGGCCCTCGCGGAAGGGGCGGTCGCCCTGCTTCGGCTCGGCCAGGCCCCACGGTTTCCACCACCCCTTGGCCTGGACGGGCGACTGGCCGCCGCGGCGGACGACGTCGCGCGTCGGCTCCCCGCGCCAGTCCGCGTGGACGATGGGCTCCCGCCCGACGGTGATCGTGTTATGCGCCACCGTCTGGCGGGCGTACTCGGTCAGGTGCGGGCGGTTCTCGCCCTGATTCTGCGAACCGGCGAAGCCCAGGGCGGCGTTGTTGAGCGAATGCACCGCCCCCGTGTCGGCCGCCAGGACGCCCCGCTTCCCGATGAGGAAGTGCAGGTTGTCGGCGTTGTTGCGGCCCCAGAGACCGTCGATCTCGCCGAAGCGGCCGCACCGGAACAGCGCGTACGTGGCCCCGGGCGACCAGTCCGAGCGCATCACCGCGTGACCGTTCTCGGGAAAGAGGCGCGACGGAGGCAGCGACGCCGGTTCCACGGCGGGCAGCGCCGGGTCGTACCAGAGGAGTTTGCCCCACACGCCGCCGTGACCCAGCGCGCTCGTCCCCCAACCCATCGAGATCTTCGAGATGACATTACCGACCCACCACTGGCCGACGCCGTCGCGGAAGCGCGTGGCGGCCAGGACGGCGAGGTTGTCGCCCTCGAAACTCGCCGGCGTCACGGTCATCCAGTGACGGCACATGGCCGTCACCCCAACGTGCACGCACTCCGGCTCGGCCGCCCACGGGCGGTAGTGGAAAAGGTACCACTCCGGCGCGTGCGCCGCGAAGTCGCACCGCGACACCCAGTCCTGGCCCGTCGCGTTCGACCAGGCCACCGCCATTGTGAACCACTCGGTGTAGAAGTGCTCGCCTGTGTAGCCGTGCGACATCGAACTGCCGCCGCGGCCTTGAGACCACGTGTTGTTGTACGCGATGCCGCGCACCAAGTCGTCGCGGTAACTCTTTGACAGAATCTGATCCAGGTACGTGTCGTGGCCGTGGCCCCACGCGGCGAGGGCGAGGACGACGTGGGGGCGCCACCGGTTGGCCCGGATCTGCTCGACGAGGCGGTCGGCCTCGGCCTGCTGCTCGCCGGGCGTCATGCCGGCCATGACGAGGTCCGCCGCCAGCGCATACGTCTGGTCCCAGCCCGGCCGGAGCCGCGCCTTCGCCTGGTCGAGATAGGCCCGCTCGCCGGTCAGGTGATACAGAACACCCAGGAGGACGGCCGACGCCTTCCCCTCGTCGGCAAGTTGCCTGGCCCACGCCAACTCTCTGGCCAGGCGCGGCTCTTGCAGCCGCGCGCGCAGCCGGGGCAGGTCGGCCCTCGTGAAAAGGAGCCGCGGATGTTCCCGGCGCGCGAGCGCGCAGTCCCCCGGCACGTCCACGCCGCCGATTCGAACCGTTTCGGCACCCGCGGCACCCGCGGCGGCCGCCGTGAAGACGGACAGCGCAAGAAGGGTTGCAGCCAGACGCACCATCGCAATGACTCCCGGACGGCGCCGTCCTATCCGGCGATACCCTCGGGCTCGTTCAGGCTCCCAGACCGTCCTGTGAGTGCCAACCCCCAGCCACAGAAGCGTAAACCCGCAACGCGGCGTGGGTTCCCGACGAAACGGCTTGCGGCCACAGCCCTTGTCCGCCGGCCGGGTCCGCTGCATTGCGGCGGTCGCGAGCGGCCGATAGAATGCCTTGTTGTGCCCGCCCCATTCTGCTTGTGGAGGAACAGCCGATGCAGCGGATCAAGTTCCTGGCCTTTGCCGGGGCCTGTGTGGCCACCGTTCTTGCAGCCAGGGCGAGCGGCGGCAGCCTCGTCGCCTGGGTCGTCGATCCTCACGTGAAGGTCTTTAAGGACGCGGGGCCGTTCGCGACGGCCGGCGTCGTGGCGCTGCGCGCCGCACGCAACGAATATGAGCCTGGGCAGATCGCCATTCGCTCGAGCCGGGCTCTCAAGGGGGTCCGCCTCGAACTGTTGCCCCTGAAGCACGTGGCGGAGAAACGGAGTATCGATGGCGAGAATCTGGACTGGCACTTCGTGGGATTCATCCCGCTGAAGAAGAACACGCCCCACGCCGACACGCTGCGGCTCCGAGCCGCGCCCTGCGAGGTCCCCGACCCGCTCCTCGAGGCGCGGACCCTCGATGTCGAGGCCGACACCACACAACCCGTGTGGCTCACGGTCCGCGTGCCGAAGGACGCCACCCCTGGGAAGTACCAGGGCACCGTGGCGGTCGTGGCAGGTGACGAGCGGGTTGCGCTGCCCGTCGATCTCACGGTCGATCCGTTCACGCTGCCCGACGAGCGGCATCTGCTGGTGACCAACTGGTTCAACACCGGCAACATTGCCAAGGCGCACAGGACCCGCGAGTGGTCGGAGCCGTTCTGGACGCTCCTCGAGCAGTACGCCCGGCACATGGCGGAGCACCGCCAGAACGTTTTCTACGCGCCGTGGACGCTTGTCGATGTGTCCCGCGAGTCCGACGGCAGACTGACCTTCGACTACGCCCGTTTCGACCGCTACGTCGAGACCTTCCTGAAGGCTGGAGTGAGCGACCGCATCGAGTTGCGCCACGTGGGCCACTTTGGTGAGGGCGGCTGGGGTGGCAGTGAGATCGTCCTGAGCAAGGTCACCGCCACGGACCGCAAGACGGGCAAGGGGGTGACCCTGAGTGCCGCGGAAGGGCTGGCGCCGCTGTTGGCCGACCTCCAGCGGCACCTGGCCGAACGCGGCTGGCTCGAACGGGCGATGATCCACGTGGCCGACGAGCCGTCGATCAACAACATTCAGTCGTGGCGACGGGCTTCGGCCTTCGTGCACAAGGCGGCGCCGAAGATCCGCCGCATCGACGCCATCGAGACCCTCGACTTCACCGGCGCCCTCGAGGTGTGGGTGCCCAAGCTCAGCCACTTCGAGCGCTGGCGCGAGGCCTACGAGGCCCGCCGCGCCGACAACGAGTTCTGGTTCTACATCTGCTGCCATCCCTTCGGCAACGCCTACCCGAACCGCTTCCTCGACTATCCGCTGGCCAGCGTGCGGGTGCTCCACTGGATCAACTTTGCCTGTGACCTGCCCGGCTACCTGCACTGGGGCCTGAACTTCTGGGGAGACGACCCCTTCGGCGTGCCCCCCGACCGCCTGCCGCCCGGCGACACCCACGTGATCTATCCCGGCAGGGAGGGGCCGCTCGGCTCACTCCGCTGGGAGATCCAGCGCGAGAGCATCGAGGACTACGAGTACCTCCACCTCCTGACGGCGAAGACCGCTGCGGCGAAGAAGCGGCTGGGGGAGGCCGCGGCCTTCATCCGCGCCGACCGGCGGGCCAGGGAATTCTGCCGCCGCGTCGTGCCGAGCATCACCGAGTGGGAGCGCGATCCTGCTCGCATCGCCGCGGTCCGCCAGGCGATCGCCGACGAGATCGTCGCGCTCGACGCCGAGCCGCTTCTGCTCGTTGAAACCGAGCCCGCCGAGGGCACCGTGCTCGTCAACGGCCCGATCGTCGTCGAGGTGCGCGGCGTCGTCCAGCCAGGCACGGCCGTCAGGGTCGGCGGCCGCGCCGTGGAGGTGCGTACCGACGGCTCCTTCGCGTGCCTCGGCGGCGGACGCAGCGAGGTCAGCGTCGAGGCTGCGCGCGAAGGCAGAACGAGAACCACGATCCGCCGCTTCCGCGTGCGTGATTGAGGCTGACGCGTTGTCAGTGCATGGCGCTGCCTCAATCGGCGGCGGGCGGGTTTAAGGGGTCGAGCAACTGTCTGAATTGCCCTGCGCGGCGAAAGGAGGCACGTCATGGGCCATGGATCCAAGTGGCGGTGGGTGTCGGTCCTGATGTGCTTGGGGGTGTTTCTCGCCTTCTGCGGAACGATCCAGGCGGCCGTCCGCGTCTGGGCTGTTGACGATGGCT
>DATKXP010000018.1:0-5013 GCA_035529015.1 Phycisphaerae bacterium
GCCAGCGCCCAGCCCGCCCAGTTCGCCTTCACGAGCAGATCGACCATGAGCTGATAGGGGTATTCGGGGTCGCCCAGGTCGTGAACGTGAATGACCCGAGAGAGGAAGTCCTTGACCAGGTTGAAATTCGCTTCAAAACCCTGGCCCCGCGCATCTCGGGCGTCGCAATTCAGGCGCACCCGCACGCTGCCCTGGGTCACGCGATCCATGATGGCCCGCAGCGTGGGCAGCTCTCCGGCCGGGCCGTGGGCCTCGAGCGACACTTCCTGGCCCAGGTCGGCGGCGACGGCGCCCAGTTCATCCACGGCCCGCGCGATCTGCTCGATGGTCCTTTCGCGAGGGACGCCGGGGTGGAACTGGTTGGGAAACACGCGCAGGACGTCGCAGCCGACGTCGTGGCTGAGCTGCAGGTGCGCCTTGGCCGCCTCGATGGCCGTCCGGAGTCGGTCCGGCTCCGGCCAATCCATCCGTTCGCTGCAGGCGAGGCTGACGACGTGGACGGGGGCGTCGGCGAACCGCTTCTTCACTTCGGCGCGCTCCGACGCGCCGAGGGTCACTTCGACGCCGTGCGCGTAGTTCGCGCTGGTCCGCAGCTCCACACCGTACACCCCGGCCTTCGCGCAGTTGGCGATCAGCGTGGGGACGTCCCAGTCCTTCCCCCAGGTGTACGTGGCCAGGCCGAACGGCATTGCCGACCTGGCCGGCGGCTCGGCCGCCCCCAAGGGAGAAGGCCGCAGACCGCCGAGCGAGCAGATGCCCGCGGCGGCTCCCGCGGCGCCGGCCAGAAAACCTCTGCGCGAAATCGTCCGATGGTTGGTAGTCATGGAATGCTCCTTGGTCCTGCGATTACACCTCTTCCGGCACCACAAACGGCGCGCGGTATTGCCGAGAGACGAGCTGGTTCGCCGCTTCGCTGAACTCGCCGACGAAACGCTCCGTGTCCGGATCGAAAGCGAGCATTGCGCCCAGCGTGGCGGGCGTCCTGTCGAGGTCCACTCCGTTGGCCGACAGGTGGGCATGGAACCGCTGGTAGGCGGCCGACAGCTCCTGGTTGCCTTCGATGCGCTCTCCGATCTCGCGGTCCGGCATCGTCTTGCCGACGCGGTGCGAGATGTTGCCCAGGTGGACCAGCACGGCCGAGAGGTGCCCCTGGAGCATGTCGCTCACCAGGTCGTCCGCGCGGCGGCTGCGCACGGCCTGGATGAAATTATGGTTCAAGGGCGGGGTGGTCGGCTGAAACTTCACGATCTCCTTGCCGTCGGTGTCGAAGGCCGCATGGCTGCTCACGGTGCTGATCACGTACCCGTGCTCGCAGTGAATGACCTTGCCGATCGGGATTCCCTGATACGAATCCATCGCGCCCGCGCCCCAGGAATCCTTTCCGGCAACGCCGTTTGCCAGGAAGGACCCGTCCTTGGGCAGGTTGCGGTACTCGCTGAGGACCGGCGCGGGCTCGTAATCGTAATACACGATCAGGGTGTTGGGCGTCTGGCCGTCATCCTCGTAGCCGAACCGCCCGCCAATGCCGATGACGTGCCGCGGCAACCCGCCGCCGACGAACATGCGGCAACCGTCCAGGTGGTGAATGCCCCAGTTCCCCATCTCGCCGTTGCCGTAGGGCCATTGCCAGTGCCAGTCGTAGTGCAGATTCTCGCGCACCAGCGGCTCGATCGGGGCCGGGCCGGACCAGAGATTGTAGTCGAGCGTGGACGGAATCGGCTGTGGGCCGCCCACCTTGCCGATGCTCGTGCGCGGCGAGAAGTGTACGTGGCGAACCATCACGACCTTGCCGAGGTTCCCCTGACGCACGTAGTCCAGCGCTTCCGCGTGGCCGTTCGGAGCGCGCGATCCGTTGGGGCATTGCACGATGCGCTGGTACTTGCCGGCGGCCTCGACCATCTTCCGGCCTTCGAAGACGTTGTGGGAGGCGGGCTTCTGGACGTACACGTCCTTGCCGGCCTGGCAGGCCCAGATCGTCACCAGCGCGTGCCAGTGATTGGGCGTGGTGACCACGACGGCGTCGACGTCTTTGCTCTCCAGAAGCTTGCGCACGTCGGTGTACGCGGCGACCTGCTCGTTACGCTTCTGAAAACTTTCCACCTCCGGGCCGAGATTGGCGTCGTCAACGTCGCAGAGGGCGACGATGCGAACGCCGGGGATCTTCCGGAAACTGCGGATTTCGTTCCTGCCCTGGCCCCCGATCTTTGTCCGCGAGCCGACGCCGACCACGGCCAGCCGGACGTCGTCGTTGGCGCCGGCGGCTCGCAACCACGGGGAAGCGCAGAGGCTGGCTCCGGCAAACGCGGCGGAGGCGGCCGCCGATCGCTTGAGGAAACTGCGGCGGGAAGCACGGTTCATGATCGCTCCTCCAGAATCAGGTGCGCACTTGACGGGCTCCCAGCCTGCCCGTGGACGCCGGAGCCGAACCCATGTTAACAGAGAAGCTCGCGACTTTCCATGTGGCGCCCCATGTGAGGTCCGGAATGGAGCCTCCCGGGCGTTCCCGACTCGCGGCAACCGGGCTGGGCATCTATCACGGATCTCCTCCCACGAAAACAGCCGTTTTCATCCTTGAGGGTGGACCGCGCAACAGGAAGCCGCGGCCGGCCAGTGGCTGCTGGAGTAGATGCCTTGCCTGTTGCAATGCCTTTCAAACTGTGCCAGAATTCCGTCAACGAGTGTGAGTCCGCAGCAGCCCGCAACAAACACGAGCCGTGATCGCGCCGGGCGCACGGGGGAGGTTCTCCTATGAAACGTCGCCGAATGTTGCAGTCGTTGGGGGCCGCGGTGCTGGGGTGGCCGCTGGCCGCTCGATGCGGATGGGCGGAACAGAAAAGCCCGCGCAAGATCCTCTTCTTCAGCCGCAGCGCGTTGTTCGAGCACCCGGTGATCCGCCGCGAGGGCGGCCAGTTGTCGTTTGCCGAGAAGGCCCTGGTCGAGATGGCCCGGCAGATCGACTGCACGGTCGACTGCACCAAGGACGGCCGGGTCTTCGAGCGGGACCTGGACGCCTACGCGGCCGTGGTCTCGTACACCTGCGGCAGGCCGGAGCATCTGCTGAAGCCGATCAAGGCGGACGGCCATGACGGCAACCAGCCTCTTTCTGAATCCGGCTGGAACAACCTGGATGCGGCCGTACGCGAAGGAAAGCCGTTTGTGGCCGTCCATCCGGGGCTCTGGCTGTTGCCCGAGGCCGCCGGGGCCGACTGCCTGGGACACGGCAGCCAGCAGGTGGCCCGGATCAACGTGGTCTCGCCCCAATTTCCGGGCGCTGAGCAACTGGGGGAATCGTTCTCGATGCTCGAGGAGTGGTTCTCCCTGATGCGTTTTGCCGAGGACCTGCACGTGGTCCTGGTCCAGGATTGTGCGGGAATGGACAAGAAGGCCGCGGTCGATCGTCGCTGCTACGACCGGTCCCCCTTCCCCTGCACCTGGGCCCGCATGCACGGCAAGGGACGCGTGTTCTACACCTCCCTGGGCCATCGCGAAGACGTGTGGTCGAGTAAGATCTTCGAGCAGATCTTGTTGGGCGGAATGTCGTGGGCCTTGGACCGGATGGAGGCCGACGTCACGCCCAACCTCGACCAGGTCGCGCCGCAGGCCAACGAGTTCATGAAGCAGTGAGACAGCCCCCCAGGAGAACTGGAAATGACCAACGCAGCACACGCGACGACGTCAACAGCACATCGGCCGTCGGCGGCGCGACTGACGCGGCGGGACTTGTTGAAGACCGCGGCGGCGGCCGGACTGGCGGCCGTGCCTTGCCTGGTCCCGGCGCGGGCGCTGGGGAAGGACGGCAACGTTGCGCCCAGCGAGCGGATCCTGCTGGGCGGCATCGGGCTGGGCGGCCGGGGCCGGAGTGTACTCAGCGGGATGCTCGGCGAACCGGACGTGCAGTTCCTGGCCATCTGCGACACCAACCGCAGCCGACGCGAGATGGTCAAGAACATGGTCGACGCGAAGTACGGGAACAAGGATTGCGCCATGTCTCGTGACATTCGCGAGTTCCTGCCCGAACGTACGGACCTCGACGCCGTCGTGATTGCCACCGGCGACCGCTGGCACGCCCTGGCGTCGATCATGGCGATGCGGGCGGGCAAGGACGTCTACTGCGAAAAGCCCTCCTCGATGACCATTGCGGAAGGGCGGATGGTGGTCGAGACGGCCCGGCGCTACCAGCGCGTGTATCAGAGCGGCACGCAGGGCCTGAGCTGGCCCAATCGCGTGTTCGGCATCGAGCTGGCCCGCTCCGGCCGCCTCGGCAAGCTGCATACCGCCTACGCTCAAATCGCTCCGTGGGAGGATGCGCTGATGCGTCGTGATTGGCTGCCCGCCGAACCCGAGCCGCCGCAGGACGAGCTGGACTGGGACGCGTGGCTCGGTCCGTGCCCCTGGCGGCCGTACAACGCGGCGTACGTCCGCGGCGCGTGGCGAGGCCACTACGATTTCCACACCAGTTGCATCGGCGAATGGGGCGCGCACACGATCGTCCAGGTTCAGGCGGGGATCGACGCGCGGAACACTTCGGCGATCGAATACGAGTACGTCGACAACGCGTTCGGCGACGGCCTGGTCGCGCGCTACGCCAACGGCGTGAAGCTGATCCTGTCGCTGAAGCAAGCGTGCTGGGCCGGTGTCTCGGGCCAGCGGTTCGACGGCACCGAGGGTTGGATCGCAAACTCCGGGAGCGATCACGAGCAAACGCGGGGCTCCTCGGCGGCGCTTCTGGACGAAGTCGACAAGGTGCTCGACGCGTACACGGCCCGCACCGGGCGGCCGATGAACCACGCCCGCAATTTCTTCGACTGCATCAAATCGCGAGGCGAAACCGTGGCCCATCCGGAGGCGATGCACGGCGCCATGACCACGGTGCACGCCGCCAACATCTGCATGTGGCTGAAGCGGAACCTGAAATACGACCCGGTCAAGGAGGAATTCGTCAACGACCCCGAGGCCAACCGGCTCCGCTCCCGCGCGATGCGTGCGCCGTGGATCGCGTAGGAGCGACGGAGG
>DATKXP010000019.1:0-2118 GCA_035529015.1 Phycisphaerae bacterium
CTGCGCACGGAGACGCACCTCTTCCGCGACACGTACTTCGACACGACCCTGCCGTACTGGTTTGCGGCCAGGCTCATGATGCCCGTCTCGACGCTGGCCACCGAGACGTGCCAGTGGTGGAAGAACGGTCGCTTCTACGCCTGGGAAGGCGTCTGCTGTTGCGCGGGCACCTGCACCCACGTGTGGAACTACGAGCACGCCTGCGCGCGGCTGTTTCCGGAACTGGCGCGGTCAACGCGGCTGATGCAGGACCTGGCGCCGGACGCCGGCTTCGATGAGGAGACCGGCCTCGTGGGCTTCCGCAGCAACCGCGCCTACGCCGCCGACGGCCAGTGCGGAACCGTCCTGAAGGTCTACCGCGAGCACCTGATGTCGCCCGACACGAAGTTCCTCGATGCCGCGTGGCCACGGGTCCGCAAAGCGATGGACTACTCCGTGGCCCGCGACGGCGACGGCGACGGGCTCATCGAGGACTCGCAGCACAACACCTTCGACATCAACTTCGTGGGCCCCAACACGTTCGTCGGGTCGCTGTACCTGGCGGCGCTGCGCGCGGCCGAGGAAATGGCACGCCTGAAAGGCGAGAATGACGTGGCCGCCAGATACCACGCCATCTTCGAGAAAGGCCGCGACGCAACGATGAAGCGGCTCTGGAACGGCGAGTACTTCATCCAGACCGTCCCCCAGGGCGCGTCCGACAAGTTCCAGTACGGCAAGGGGTGCATCGCCGACCAGGTCTTCGGTCAGGGGTGGGCCCATCAATTGGGCCTCGACTATGTTTACCCGGCCAAGGAAGTGCGGGCGGCGCTGGGGTCGGTCTTCCGGTACAACTGGACGAGCGACATCGGGCCCTACAACGCGAAGTGGTCGCCCGAACGCTGGTTCGCCCGCGCGGGCGAAGGGGGCCTCTTCATCTGCACGTGGCCGAAGGGCGGCCGGCCCGAGACGCCCGTCCGGTACCGCGACGAGGTCTGGACCGGCATCGAGTACCAGGTGGCCGGTCACATGCTCTGGGAGGGGATGGTGGATGAGGCCCTGGCCATCGTCCGCGCGATCCACGAACGGTACGACGGCACAAAGCATAACCCGTGGAACGAGGTGGAGTGCGGCGACCATTACGCGCGGGCGTTGGCGTCGTGGGGATGCCTGACCGGCGCCGAGGGCTTCGTCTACGACGGGCCGGCCGGCCGCGTCGGCTTCGCACCGCGAATGACGCCCGACGATTTCAAGGCGTTCTTCGCCGGGGCCGCAGGTTGGGGCAGCCTCGTCCAGAAGCGCACGGGCAAGGCGCAGACGAACCGCATCGAGGTGGTCTACGGCCGCCTCCGCGCCCGGACGCTCGTGTTCGAGGTGGGCGGCGACATGACGTCGGTCCGCGCCGACGTCACGGCCGCCGGCAGGAAGGTCGCCGCCGACGTCAAGCAGGACGGTACCCGCGTGACGCTCACCCTTGCCGCGCCGGTCGAAGTGGGTCGGGGCCAAGCCATCGAAGTAACGCTGCATTGATGAGCCGTCTGGCTCGTAGGAGGTGCGTCCGATGCATCACCCGCTAGTGCAGCCTGCTCTGCTTGCTGTGGCGAGCCTGCTGGTTGCCGCAGCTGCCTGCGCCGCTGGGCCGCCGGGCCGGTGTGTCATCACGGTGGGCGGCAAGGCGCTCGATCCGGCGACGCACGCTATCATCATCCCCGAACAGCCGACGCCGCAGGAACAGCACGCCGCCGAGGATCTGGCGAACCACGTCGAGCGGATGACCGGCAAGCGTCTGCCCGTCGCGGCCGAGAGCCAACTGGGCGAGAAGACGCCAATCGTCGTCGGCAAGTGCGCGGCGACGCTCAAGGCACTCGGCGTCGCGGTCGATTTCGACGCCCTCGGCATCGAAGGCATCGCCATCGAGACGAAGGGCCCGGCGCTGGTCCTGGCGGGCAACCAGCGCGGCGTCCTGTACGCCGTGTACACGTTCCTGGAGGATTACGGCGACTGCCGCTGGTTCACGCCGGATTGTTCGCGGATTCCGAAGAGCGGCACGTTTGCCGTCGCCGACCTGAAGGTCCGTTACACGCCGCCGCTTGAGTACCGGTCCACCGATTACCCCTGCTCGCGCGACGCCGACTGGGCCGT
>DATKXP010000020.1:0-3905 GCA_035529015.1 Phycisphaerae bacterium
GGACGAGAAACGGTAAGCGGCGTGAGGCAGGTCTGCTGCGGTTACTGCGCGGCGAGTCGCCCGTCACATCTCCAGCACGATGGTCACCGGCCCGTCGTTCGTCAGGTGCACGTCCATGTGGGCGCCGAAGACGCCTTTGGCGACGGGCAGGCCGAGGCCGGCGAGCGCGTCGCAGAACACCTCGTAAAGCCGGTTGGCCTCCTCGGGCGGGGCGGCGCCGACGAAACTCGGCCGGTTCCCTTTGCGCGTGTCGGCAAGCAGCGTGAACTGGCTGACCGCCAGGACGCCGCCGCCGACCTCCTGCACCGAGAGGTTCATCTTCCCCGCATCGTCGCCGAAGATGCGGAGCCGGGCGATCTTGGCGGCCAGGGCCCGCGCGTTCTCATCGGTGTCGTCGTGACCCACGCCCAGCAGGACGAGCAGCCCCGTCTCGATGGCCCCCGTCACCTCGCTTTCAACGGTTACGCTGGCCTGGCTGACGCGTTGGATGACGGCTCGCATCGGGGTTCCTTTCCGGCATCTGCGATTGTGCTCACGGCTCGACGACCAGCGACACCTTCTGGATGGCGTTTTGGCCCGACTTCTGGAACGGCCGCGGCATGGGCTGGGCGGCGCCGCCGGAGTCGATGGTGCGGCAGCGCAGATCGTACCGGCCGGGACGCAGGCCCTCCAGCAGCGTCGCCCAGTGGACGATCGTGTTGTGCATCGGCCAGGCGCGCGGTTGGCCGGTGTCGGGGTCGAACTGGCGCGGGACGGGCGGCAGTTTGCCGTCGGGCAGGTCGCCGCCCCAGTCGTCGGGCGGCGGCAGGACCTGAGCGTCCTTCCAGTCGGCCTTCGTGAAGTACGGGTCGTCTTTCGGGAGCGCCTCGCCCTCGGGATGCAGCCACACCTGCACCTTGCTCAGCCCCGAGATGCCCACCTGCGCCACGCCCGTGACGGCTGCGGGCCGGCCCGCCTTGACCGTCTTGGGCGTGTGGATGAACCGCGCGCACGTCTTGACCGCGCTCTCGGTATCGTTGTTCCACTCGGCGTAGGTGTCGTTGGCCTTGGGGTCGTTCGTCAGCACGATCCGCTGAAGCCACTTGACCGACTTGTTGCCGTAAGCGTTCGGCACGATCATCCGCACGGGCGCGCCGCCCTTGGGCGTGAGCCACTGCCCGTTCAGTTTGTAGCAGAGAATGACGGGGTGCTCGCCCGGCGGGTCTTCCAGCACCCGGCCGATCGCCAGCGACGACTGGAACCGCTGCTTCGGGTCGTCGTTGTGGTAACCGTAGTAGAACACGCGCCGCACGTTGCGGGTCGGGCGGGCGAGCCAGATGACGTCCCTCAGCGGCACGCCTTCCCACAGCCCCATCCCCATGGGCGGCGGCACGTTCGTGCACGTCATGACCTGCATGAAACGCACGGCGTGCGTCTGGGCCAGTTGCATGAGGCCCTTCCAGTCCAGAGCCGTCCCCGCCTCCTTCGAGAGCGGCGCCTGCACGTCGGCGTTGCTCTCCGGGTCGGGAACCACCTCGAGTTGCCACGTCTCGCGCGCCAGCCCCACCTCGCGCCTCTTCTCGGGCGGCAACGTGTGAGGCGGTGGCTTGCCGCGCCCCGCCATGCGGAACCGGTCCGGAGGCGTCAGGTACTCCAGTTCCGCGATCGCCTCCTTGAGCGCCGCGCCGGCCTCGACCGTCTGGGCCCACAGCCGCGACGTGCCGAGCGCCGCAAGGCCGGCCGCCCCGAGCCGCAGGAAGTAACGCCGAGTGACTTCGGCGTGCTCTCGTGCAAGGTCGCTGACGTCTTTCACGACACACTGCCTTTCCACAATCACCGGCACGATTCTACCCGAAACGCCTCGTGGAATCACGCACGCCTTGACGCCGCGCGTCGTGGCGTAGCCGCGACCGTCAGGGAGCGGCCGCTTCCTTACGGGCGCGGCTAAGATTGCTGCGCACTGACTTCCCCCACAGTGGCACCGGCGTTTCGATTGACCTTCGCGCGGCCGGCCGGTATGGTGTTCCCTCCGGCGCGGCGTGGGCCGTGCAGGTTCTACGTTTTACCGGGAGGAGCCGAAGCGATGCGAGCCATCCACATCGCGGAACCCAGACGCATTGAGTTCCTCGACGCGCCGACGCCCGAGCCCCTCGACGGCGAGGTCCTCGTCCAATGCAGCCACGTGGCCCTGTGCGGAAGCAACATGGGCCAGTACACCGGCGTGGGCGTCTGGGGCGACCTGAAGTTCCCCAACCCCGTCGGCTGGGCCGGACACGAGAACATCGGCACCGTCGTCGAGTCGCGGTGCGACGGGTGGGAACCCGGCACGCTGGTCCTCGCCCAACCGGAGGGCTACTTCGGCTTCGCCGAGTACATCCGCGCCAAGCCCCCCGGCGTCGCCCTGCTGCCGCAGAACCCACCCGACACCGCCGCCCTCATCGTCGCCCAACCGCTCGCCACCATCCTGCGGGCCATGACGCGGACCGGACACGTCATCAACCAGCGGTGTGCCGTCGTCGGCCAGGGACCGATGGGCCTCATCTGGACGCACGTCCTCGGCCGCTTGGGTGCCAAACAGGTCATTGCGACCGACCTCCTGGGGTGGCGGCTCGACTGGGCCAAGCGGTTCGGCGCCTCGGCCGTGGTCGATGCGTCGAAAGAGAACGTCGTCGAGGCCGTCAAGGAACTGACCGGCGGCGAGATGATCGACTTCTGCGTCGATGCCGCCGGCAAACCGGATTCCATGACGACGGCGTCGTACCTGGTCCGCCACGGCGGGCGGCTCTTCGTCTTCGGCATGCCCGATTACAACGATCAGAAGTTCCCGTGGTACGCCGCGTTCCGGAACGAAACCCAGATCATCACGTGCGTGGGGCCGGAGTGTGCCGCCTTCTTCCAGACCGCCGCCGACATGATGGTGGGCGCCAGCGCCGACCTCGGCGCCATGGTCACACCCCGCATGCCCTGGGACCAGGCCGCCGAGGCCTTCGAGATGTACGCCACCTGTGCCGAAGGGTCCCTGAAACTGACGCTCGAACTGTAGCCGGGGGGCGCGACGCCCGCATGATCGACTACACCGTAACCGGCGGCGTGTGCGTCCTGCGTCTGGCCGCGCCGCCGCTCAACATGGTCACCTTTCCCTTGCTCGACGCCCTTCGCGACGCGGTTCGCCGGGCGAACGACGACGCGAGCGTTCGCGGAATCGTCATCACGGGCGGCCCCGACCACTTCAGCGCCGGCGCCGACGTGGGCCTGCTCCGCGCCGCCACCCGTGCCGAGGACGCCATCCGCACGTCGCGCGTCTTTCAGGAAGCCTTCCAGGACGTGGAGGACTCCGCCAAACCCGTCGTGGCGGCCGTCGCCGGACGCATGATGGGAAGCGCGCTGGAACTGGCCATGGCCTGCCACTACCGCGTCTCGGCGCGGCCCGCGCGGTTCAGCATGCCGGAGGTCACCCTCGGCATCAATCCCGGCGCGGGCGGCACGCAGCGCTTGCCGCGCCTCGTCGGCGCCGAGGCTGCGCTGAAGATGCTCCTGACGGGCGAGACGATCGACGCCGACCGGGCACTGGCCCTCGGCCTGGTCGATGCCGTCTGCGACGGCGACGACCTCCTCGACCAGGCGCGCGCCATCCTCGAGTCCGATCCTGAACCGCGCCGGACGGGCCGCCTCACGCAGAAGGTGCAGGACGCCGCCAACGACGCCGCGTTCGAGGAGGCCGGGAAACGCGTCGCGAGAGGGCGCCCGGAGATCATCGCGCCCCGCACGATCCTCGATGCCGTGCGAGCCGGCCTGGACGAGTCCTTCGAGGCGGGCCTCGACAGGGAGCAGACCGGTTACGCCGAATGCATGGCCACCCTCGCGACCCGCAGCAAGATCTACCTCTTCTTCGCGACCCGCGAGACGGGTAAGATCGACGGGCTCGC
>DATKXP010000021.1:0-33319 GCA_035529015.1 Phycisphaerae bacterium
CCGCACCGAGGCCATCGTCCAACTCGCCTTCGGCGTCGGCGCCGGCGCCGCCGCCTTCCTCACCGCGGCCCGGCTCCTGCGGATGACCGAACTGAAGGACCTCCTCGCCGCCGGCCGCGCAAGCGACGAGACCGAACCGCCGCCGCCCCAGCCGCTTGATTCCGATTCGCCGGCGCGATAGAAGGGGCAGCGCGCCGCTTTCGAGGACGCTATGCCGCGACCTACCCGTGCCGAGATCGACCTGACGGCCATCCGCGACAACCTGCGGACGCTCCGCGAACGTGTGGGGCCGGGCGTCAAGGTCCTCGGCGTCGTCAAGGCCGACGCCTACGGCCACGGGGCCGTCGAGGTCAGCCGCGCCCTCGAGGCGGCCGGCATCGACATGCTCGGCGTCGCGCTGGTCGAAGAGGGCGTTGAATTGCGCGGCGAAGGCGTCCAGGCGCCGATCCTCGTCATGGGCCTTATCCACGCCGACGACGTCGCCCACGCCCTGGAGTTCGACCTTACGCCCACCGTGGACGGCCCCGCCGCAGCCGCCGAGGTCGAGACCCGCGCCGCCGAACTCGACCGCACCACGTGTGTCCACCTCAAGATCGACACCGGGATGAACCGCCTGGGCGTCCGCGCCGAGGACGCCGCCGAAGCGGCCGCCGCCATCGGACGGATGGAACACCTTGTCCTCGAGGGCGCCTACACCCATTTCGCATGCGCCGACTGCGACGCCGACACGACGGCGGCGCAACTCGCGCGCTTTCGGCAGGCGCTCGCCGCGCTGCGCGGCGTCGGCGCCGAACCGCCGCTCGTCCACGCGGCCAACTCGTCGGCCACTTTCACGCTGCCCGAATCGCACTTCGCGATGGTCCGCCCGGGCCTCGCCCTCTACGGCGTCCATCCTTGCAGGGCGGCCGAGGACGTGCCGCTTCGGCCGGCGCTGGCGCTCGTGACCCGCGTGGCCTGTCTGAAGCGCGTGCCCCGTGGCGAAGGCGTCAGTTACGGGCACCGGTGGCGGGCGGCGCGCGACTCACTTCTCGGCGTCCTGCCCGTCGGATACGGCGACGGGTACCCGCGGGCCCTGTCGGACGGCGGGCGGGTCCGCGCGGCGGGGCGTCTCGTGCCGGTGGTCGGAACGGTCTGCATGGACGCCACGATGGTGGACCTGACGGACGTGCCGGAGGCGCGCCCGGGGTTGGAAGTCACGCTCATCGAGGCCGAGAGCGCCGGCCCCATCGGGGCTGCGGCCGTGGCCGAGGTGGCCGGCACCATCCCCTACGAGATCCTTACCGGCATCGGCAAACGCGTGCCGCGCGTCTATCGCCAAGTCTGAATCGCCGGGTGGCATGGCCACCCGACGTTGGGTGGCCATGTTCTTGCTCGCGCGCCCAGGCTCCATGGCCGCGCAAGCGTGGCCACGCCACCCGGCAAATAGACCGCCCGCGGCGCAAGCGCCGCGGGCAGATAGTCAACCGAGCAGGTGGCCGTGGTTACGGGTTCGCCTCTTCGGCGGGCTTTTCGGGCGTTTCCTCCTTGGGCTTCTCCGCGGGTGTCTCGGGGGACGCGCCTTCGTCGGGCTTCTCGGCCGGCGTCTCGGGCGGCTTCTCGGGTACCGCCCCGCCCTCATCGCGTTTGCCTTCGCGGAGGCGTTTGATGGCGGCCTCGGCCTCCTTGGCCGCCTCCGTGCCGGGATAGACGTTGATGACGTTTTCCTGGTACATTCGGATCAACTCGTAGACGGGCGTGTCGAGGTCCTTCTCGTACGGCTTGACCTCGTTCAGGACCTCTTGTGCCACCTCTTCGAGCGGGCTCCTGGGCGGCTTGGGCGGTGCCGTCGGCGTTTCGCCCGGCGTGGTGGGCGTTTCGCCCGGGGTGGCCGGCGTTTCGCCCGGCGTCACGATGACGGGCGGCTTCAGCCCTTCCAGTTCCTTTTCTGCCGCTTCTCTGAGGTGATAATACGACAGGACGAGCGCGGTCGCGATGGCCCCTACGATCAGCAACACAAGGATGCCGCCGATGATGAGCCAGATCTTCCATCCGCCTTTCCGCGCGGCCCCCGCACCGGCCCCGATGACGTTCTCGACGACGTCTTCGGGCATGGGGGTTCGCTGGCGCTGGGCCCGGCGGACGGCCCGTCCGAGGGCCTGGTTCAGATGCGCGCCCCGGTCCTCCGACGTGATGGCGCCGAGTTGGCTGATCAGGGCCTGGGAATCCGACGTGTCGGTCCCCGAGGTGGTGAAGTCCAACCGGTCGAGCGCCGCGATGAACTCCTCGGCGGTCACGTAGCGGTCCTCGGGCTGCTTCGCCATGGCCTTCTCGAAGAAGCGGAAGGCGGCCACCGGCAGGTCCGGCACGTGCTGCCGGGGATCCGGCACGGCCGCCTGGACCTGCATCCGCATGATCTCGCGGTCGTTGGGCGCGTCGTAGGCCGCATGCCCCGTCAGCAGGGCATAGTACGTGGACGCCAGCGAGTAGAGGTCGCTGGCGGCGGTGGGTTCGTCGCCAAGGGCCTGTTCGGGCGCCATGTACCGGGGCGTGCCCAGGCTGTGGCCGGCGCCGACGATATCGTGACCCTGCAGCACGTCGCGCGCCAGGCCGAAGTCGCTGACCTTGACCTGCCCGTCGTTGGTCAACATGATGTTGCCGGGCTTGATGTCGCGGTGGATGATGCCGCGCCTGTGGGCGTGGCCGAGCCCTTCGGCCGCCGCCCGCATGATGCGGGTCGCCTCGGCGGGAGGAAGCCGTTTCCGACTCGCCAGGTACTCGTGCAGGGCCCCGCCGTCCACGAGTTCCATGACGATGTAGTAGGTGTCCTGGTACGGGCAGATCTGGTGGATCGTCACGATGTTCGGGTGGGCGAGTTTGGCGGCGCTGCGTGCCTCGCGCAGGAACCGCTCCACGACACCCTCTCCCGCCTGGGCAATCCTCGGGGGCAACATCTTGATGGCCACCGAGCGTTCCAGGTTCGTGTCGAACGCCTTGTAGACGACGCCAAACCCGCCGCTGCCGATCCTGGCCTGAATCTTGAACCCGTTGATCTGGGTGCCGACCAGGGGATCGGTCTTCTCGTCGTCGGCCGCCTTCGCAGACTCCTTGGCATTCCGGGCGGCGCGGGCCATGGCTGCCAGAGGGCTTGGCTTCTTCGGGGCTTCGGCCTTCGGCCTGGCAGCAGGGGCCTGCTGTGCGGGCGCTTCGGACGGGGTGCCGCCCGGCTTCTGGCCGCTCACGGCCTGGGCCATGGCCGCCAGCGCGTCGGCCGGAGACGTGGCTCGGGGTTGCGGAGCAGGCGGTTCCGTCTCGGGCGGCGGTGGCGGCGGGGGAGCGGGGCTCTCGGGCGCCGCCTGCTCGGCCGGCGGGCCTGAACTGACCTCACTCGGCACCCAGCGATGGCCACAAGAGCGGCAGACCGCCTCGATGTCGGCGTGCTCTTTGCGGATCTTATAGCCGGCGTGACACTGCGGGCATGCTACGAAGAGAGTCGCCATCGGCCTTTCCGACCCGTTTGCCCTGTCCGTCCCCCGCCCCTGCCGCGGAAGGGCCGCCGCGCGACCCGGCGCTGCCCCGAATAGGGCGGTCACGCGAACACACCATCGATTCTAACCCCATATCAGGGCAGGTCAAACGATTTCGTCGGCATTTCGACAGCACGGACGCGGCCCGTCGGCCGTTCCCCCTTGCAAGGCGCCGGGGGGGCGATTACGATGAACGCCGGCGCCCGGGGGCGGAAGGCGAGTCGTCCCGGGCGCCGGCCGCTGCCTGGACCCATGGACGAAACCCGGACCATCGAACGCGGAGGCCGGCGATGGCTGCTCCGGCCCACGGCGGCCGAGCCGCTGCTGGCCGACGGCTGGCCGGTGGACCAGCCCGACCGCTTGGCGCCCGTCAAGCGCGGTCGCGGGCGGACCGTCTATCACACCGAGGCCGGCGGCGGATACTACGTCAAGGTGTTCGGGCCGGCCAGCCCGCTGCGGCGCCTGCGGGCCCGTCTCGGCATGGGGCCCGGTCGGCGCGAGTGGGAAGCCCTGTTGGTCGCCCGTGCGGCCGGGCTGGACGTGCCGGAGCCCGTGGCCCTCGCCCTGGGGGCCGACGAAGCGCTCGTCACGAAGGAGATCGCCGGCGGCCAGCGGCTGGACGAGTACTTGTTCGAGCGGTACTTCGAGGCCGGGCCGGCCGACCCGCCGTACCCCGGGGCCAGGCCGCCGGAACTCGTCGCGGTCTTTCGCCGCCGCCGCCGACCCCCGGACGGCACGATCGACCCCTCGGCCCTGGCCTACCACCTCGCGCACCTGGTCAGCCGCCTGGCCGAGGCCGACCTCTATCTGCCCGACCTCCACCCGGGAAACCTCCTCATAAGCGGCCCGCCCCGGCAATGGCGGCTCAGCCTGGTGGACCTGGCCGAGGCCGTCCGGCCCGCGCCGCCCGAGGCCATCCTGCAACACCTCATGCAACTGGAACACTTCTTCGAACCGATCGCGGGCGCCTCGGAACGGCTGCGGTGCCTGACGCGACTGAAGGAACTGACCGACGACGCGCCGACGGCCCGTGACGTGGCGCGCGCCACGGCCGTCTATCGCCAGCGATTCTACCTGCGGCGAGACCGCCGCACGCGCCGCACGTCGAAATACTTCCACCGGATCACGGTCGGCCCGTGGCGCGGCTGGGCTGCGGCCGACTGGGCCGAAACGGTGCGGGCCTTCCTGAGCGCGGCCGGCGGGGACGACCCCGTCGCCGGCAGCCGTACCACGGCGATGAAGCAGGGCCGCACGTCCAGCGTCTGGCGACTGGAACTCGACGACGGACGGGCCCTCGTCGTCAAGCGGCACAACCGGGCGGCCCGGCGTAACGCCGGCCCCGGCCTTGGGCGGCCCTCGCGGTCGAAGCGGGCGCTGCGGCTCGGCCACGCGCTGCTCGTGCGCGGTATCGCGACGGCCCGGCCTGCGGCGGCGGTGGACCTGAAGCGGCACGGCGCCTTGGCCGACACGCTCCTTCTGACCGAGCCGGTGGCCGACGCCCCGCCGCTGTCCGACTGGCTCCGCGCCGATCCGCCGGCCGCCCACCGCAGGCACGTGGTCTGGGAACTCGCCCGCGCGATCCGGCGGATGCACGACTCGGGGCTCGCGCACCGCGACCTGAAGGCCCCCAACATCCTCATCGCGCCGGCGCCCGGCGGCCGCCCGAGGCCCGTTCTGGTGGACCTGGACGGCCTGCGCCGGGTCCGGCGGGTGTCGGCGCGGCGGCGGGCGCGCGACCTGATGCGTCTGAGCGTCAGCCTGGACGAATGGGGCGTGGCCCGCCGGAGTGACCGCCTGCGGTTCCTTCGGACTTACCTTCAGCGCCCGGGGTGCCCGGCGTCGATAACGGTGCTGTCGCGGCAGCGGGGGCGAACCGACCCGGCCAGGCGTCTGCGCCGGTGGTGGGACCGCATCGCCCGCGCCAGCCGTCACAAACTCGACGCGCTCCGCCGCAAGCACGGCCGTCTGGAAACGGCATGAACTTCTCGCGAACGCTGATCATCAAGCCGTCGTCGATGGGCGACGTCGTCCAGGCCCTGCCGGTCTTGACGGCGCTGAAGGAGACCTGCCCGCAGGCTCACGTCTCGTGGCTGGTGGCCCGCCCGTTCGCGGGCATTCTGGAAGGCCATCCGCGTCTCGACACGGTGCTGCAGTTCGACCGGCGTCGCTTTGCGCGGTTCACGCTGAGCGCGACGGTCGCCGCCGAGTTTGTCGCGTTCCTTCAGGACCTGAGACGCCGGCGGTTCACGACGGTCATCGACCTGCAGGGCCTGCTGCGCAGCGGCATCTTTGCGCTGGCGTCGGGCGCGCCGAGGCGGGTGGGCTTCCGCGAGGCGCGCGAGGGAGCCCCCCTGTTCTACACCGACGAGGTCTCGGTCGGGCACCGCGACATCCACGCCGTCGATCGGTATCTGGCGGTGGCGCGGCGGCTGGGCCTGGCGATGCCGACGGCGACCGACCACCTGCCGGTCTCGGCCGAGGCGCGCGAGGCGATTCGCGGGCGCCTGGCCGAACGGGGCATCGGCTCTGGCGAGCCGTATATCGTCGTCTGCGCCTACGCCCGGTGGCCGACCAAACAGTGGCCGCCCGAACGCTTCGCCCGGGTGCTGGACGAGATGCACAGCGAGACGGGCGCCCGGGCCGTGCTCGTGGGCAGCGCCGACGCCGTCGCCAACGCCCGAACCATCGGCGATCGAATGCGCGAGCGGCCTATTGACCTCACGAACCGAACCGCGTTAAAAGAACTGGTGGCCGTCATCGCCGAGGCCCGTGTCATGGCAACAAACGACTCGGGGCCGATGCACGTGGCCGCCGCTGTCGGAACGCCGGTCGTGGCCATCTTCGGGCCGACCAACCCGGACCGCACGGGACCGTACGGGCCGGGCCATCGGGTCCTGGCGCGACGGGCGGCGTGCAGCCCGTGCTACCGGCGCCAGTGCGTCTACGGCAGCGGGACGGCGGCGCTGTTGTGTCTGACGAACATCACGCCGGAGTCCGTGACCGAGCAACTGCTCGAGGCGTGGCACGACGCCGACCGGCGTTAGTCGCGTTCACACATCGCAGCCAAGGGGTCAACCGTGCCGTTTCTGGCGGGCTGGAACAAGACGAAGGCCTGGTTCATCCACCTGCTGCACCTCGACGAGTCCACCCACAGCATCGCCCTGGGGGCAGCCATCGGCGTGTTCATTGCGATGACGCCTACGATCGGCTTCCAGATGCTGCTGATCTTCTTCGTCGCGTCGGTCTTCCGGGCGAACCGGGTTGCCGGCGTCCCGATGGCGTGGATCACGAACCCCGCCACCATCATACCGGTCTACTCGTTCAACCTGCTGGTGGGCATCACGGTTACCGGGGGGCCGGACGCGATGATCCAGGAGTTCGAGCATGCGCTCGGGGGCATCGTGGACAAGGACCTGCCCTGGTGGGACCTGGTGAAGCACTGGTGGGACGTCGTCATGGAGGTCGCCGTGCCGATGTGGGTCGGCTCGGTCATCGTCGGTGCCGTCTCCGGGGCGCTGGCCTACGGCATCATGTATTACCTGATCGCGGTGTACCGCCGGCATCACCGCCAGCACCTGGCGCTCGTGCAGGCCGCGGAGCACGCGGCGGCGGATGCCGACGCGGTGCGCCGGGAAGACGTCGCGGCAGGGGATAACCCGAACGGCGCGGGGAACGCAAACCCGTGAGCACGCACTTCGCCATTATCGGCAACGGCGCCGCCGGATACCGGGCCGCCAAGGCCATCCGCCGCGCCGAGGGCGATGCCCGGGTCAGCGTCTTCACCGAAGAACGGTACCCCTTCTACCTCCGCCGCCAGTTGGGCGAGTTCCTCTCGGGGAACCTGACGCTCCCCGAGGTCATCTTCCAGAGCCGCAACACCTACCGGCGCGAACGGATCGACCTGTTCCTGATGACCGAAATCGCGTCGGTCGATCCGCGCGATCACGCCGTGGTCTTCGCGTCGGGCCAGCGGGTTCGCTACGACCGTCTCCTCATCGCCACCGGTACGCAGGCCGTGCCGTTCGAGATCCCCGGCTTCGACCTCGACGGTGTGACGACCTTCGACACGCTGACGCAGGCTCAGGAGATCCGCGGCACCGTGAAGGACGTGCGGCAGGCGGCCATCCTGGGTGAAGGCATCATCGGCCTGACGCTGGCCGAGAGTTTGACCGGGCGCGGCATCGGCGTGACACAACTGGTGCGTGGCGAGCGGTTCTGGCCCGAGATGCTCGACACCCAGACCAGCGCCCTGGTGGAGGGCCTCCTCGAACAGGCAGGCGTGACGCTCCGCCGCAACACCGAAGCGCGCGCGGTGATCGGCGCGGGCGCAAGGGCCATCGGCATCGAGACGGCGGGCGGCAAAACGTTCCCGGCGGAACTGGTGGCCTGCGGATGCCGCCGCCGGCCCGCCGTCGATTTCCTCCAAGGTTCGGGCATCGAGGTCGGCCGGGGGATCCGCGTGGACGGCGCCCTGCGGACCAGCCACCAGGACGTGTTTGCGGCAGGCGACGTGGCCGAGCCGGCCGCCTTCGACGAGTTCGGCGACGAGGGCGCCGCCTTCTGCTGGCAGCGGGCCTGGGCCCAGGGCGCCCTGGCCGCCGCCAGCATGCTCGGCACCCGCGCCGAGCCCGTCTTCGAGGCGGTCCGCCTCCGCACGATCGTCTTCGGCCAGGACCTGGCGGTGATCGGTCGGGGCCACCTGGCGTCGGGCGGCGACGTCGGTGTGATCGAACTCCACGGCGAGCCGGGCGTATATCGCCGTCTCGTCTTTGAGGCCGACGTGCTCGTCGGGGCCGTTGTCTTCGGCACCGGAGAAACCGTCCACGAACTCAACCGGCTGGTCGCCGAGAAGGCGTCGCGCGACGAGGTCGAGGCCACCCTCGCCATGGGCACACCCGACGCCAGGACGGACCTGCTGCCGACGACGTTCGCGCGGCACTGCCCGATCTGCGCCGCCGAACTGGTCATCCACCACGGCACCCGCGCGGGGGCGGTCCTGCAGTGCGGCGCCTGCAACAGTGACCTGGTGGTCCGCTGGGACGGCGAGCGCGGGTGGCTGGAGATTCGGCGGCCGTGAGCGCCGCCCGGCATGTGACGCGCCCGGGCAAGCCCGGCGGCTAAATGGAAATGCACCAACCGCGATGGCAACGGCTCAACCACAACTCGTGCTGGCATCGAATTCGCCGCGCCGCAGAGACCTGCTGCGCCAGGCCGGGTACCGGTTCGACGTCAGGCCGCCCCCCGTCGGCGAGGGAGGCGTCCAGGCCGCTCGGCCCGTCGGACCATACGTCGAGAGCCTGGCGTACCTGAAGGCGACGGCGGCTATCGAAGCGCACGGCCTGACCGACGGTCTGGTCCTGGGGGCCGACACGGTCGTTGAACTGGGCGGGCGACTTCTCGGCAAACCCGCCGATGAAGCCGACGCGCGGCGGATCCTGTCGGACCTCAGCGGCTCCGAGCACCGCGTCGTGACGGGCCTGGCGCTGGTGGACCTCGTGGCCGGGCGGAGGCTCCTGGCCCACGAGGTCACGCGCATCCGCATGGCCGCCATGACGCCCGAGGAAATCGAGGCCTACGTCGCCAGCGGCGAGGCCCTGGGCAAGGCCGGCGCCTACGCCATCCAGGAGACCGGCGACCGGTACGTCGAGGAGGTGGACGGCAGTTTCACGAACGTCGTCGGCCTGCCGATGGCACTGTTGGAGCGGATGCTGAAGGCGGCAGGGTATGACCCAAAGGTCTTTCGCGATGCGTGACGCCGTCGCCCCGGCACCGAGCCCGACCCCGAGCCCGGCCCCGAGCCCGCCCTCGAGCCCGCCCCCGAGCCCGGCACCGAGCCCGCCCCCGAGCCCGCCGCGGGAGCGGCGGGTTATCCTCATCCGCCGTGGCACGTGCCAAGCCACCCAGGAGTGCCCCGCTGCTCCCGCAGCGGGCTCGATTGCGCTTGTGCTCGCGCTGGTGGCGCTGGCCGGCTGCGACTCGGAGCCGTCCGCTCCCCCGCCGGGCCCCGATCGGCCTCAGCATCTGCCGACGGCGACGATCGGCGTCGGCCAGGTGTCGCTCGTTGTCGAGGTGGCCGACGAGGACGCCGAGCGGCAGAAAGGGATGATGTTCCGCCGGCGCCTGGCCGACGACGAGGCCATGCTCTTCGTCTTCGAGCGGGAGGCGAACGTGCACTTCTGGATGAAGAACACGCCGGCCGACCTCGACATCGCGTACATCGCTTCCGACGGCACGGTCGCCCAGATCGAACGCCTGACGGCCCACAACCTCGATCCCGTCTACAGCCGCGAACCCGTCCGGTTCGCCCTGGAGGTGCCGGCCGGTTGGTTCGCGCGCCACGGCGTCGAGGTCGGGACGAAAGTCGCGATCCCGCCGGAGGTGGCCACACCCGCGGACCCCTGAGTGTTGCCTGAGAGACCGAGCCCCGACCGGAAGGTCGGGGTCACCTTCACGTGCCGTTGGAGACCCCGCGCGGCGCCGCTGGTGAACAGGCGCTTGCGGCCGGGGCCCGACGCCCTACAATAGACCGCAAGCACGTGGACCGCACGCACGTGGACCGCACGCACGGAGGAACCGTCATGGCAGAAGGCGATACCAACACGGGCGGGGAAGGCCGGCCGCCGAAAAACCCGTACGGCCCCGGCATGCTGATCATCTTCGGCATCGTGTTCTTCATCATCGGTGGCTACGTCCTGTATGCCTTGTACCCCGGCGGCGAAGCGGCGGGGTGGGAGAAAGACGAGGAGTACTGGAAGGTTCAGTTCAATTGGGCAGCAGCGATCGTTGCCTTCGCGGCGGGTATCTACTCGTACATTCTGGCGGCCGTCCGGTCGAAGAAGCGGATGCCGGAGCCGGCCGCTCCTGCCGCACCCCCGTCCGAGCCGGCAGCCGCCGAGTCCGAGCCGCCGGAATCGGACGACTAAGCGGGGTCAGGTAAGTCTTTTGCCGTCGGGTGCCATGCCCACGTTTGCGTGTGCATGCCGTGGCGCCAACTGATTGGGCTCGTAGCCCAAGGGGCTTGCGCCGCTTACTTACGTGCGCGGCTAGTTTTCTCACGTGGCTGGTCGGGCGCGAGTGTAACTAGCCGCGAGCGTAAGCGAGCGGGTGCCGTTCTCGCCACAGCAAGAGACTTACGTAAAACCGCTTAGCCCGGCCGGCGTTCGCTGAACTCGTCCCCGCGGAAGGTCGAACCCAGGTACACCCGCTTGACCTCGGGGTCCTGAATGAGTTCGGCGCTCGTGCCGTGCCGGAAGACCTTGCCCTCGTTGATGATGTAGGCGCGGTCCACGATGCCGAGTGTGGCGTGCACGTTGTGGTCGGTCACCAGGACGCCGATGCCGCGGCTCTTGAGGTTCCGGATGAACCCCTGGATGTCGAAGATGGCGATGGGATCCACGCCCGTGAAGGGCTCGTCCAGCAGCATGAGGCTCGGCCGGGTGGCCAGGGCCCGCGCGATTTCCAGGCGCCGCCGCTCGCCCCCCGACAGGGTCCGAGCGTGCTGCCTTGCCAGATGCGTCAGACCGAAATCGCGGAGCAGTTCGGCCGCAATCGCCTGCCGCTCCGTCTTTGACAGGTGCATCATCTCCAGAATCGCCAGCAGGTTTTCCTCGACCGTCAGCCGCTGGAAAACGCTGGGCTCCTGGGCCAGGTACCCCAGGCCGCGGCGGGCACGCTGGTACATCGGCAGGGCGCTGATGTCCTCGCCCTCGAAGATGACTCGGCCCGCGTTGGCCGGGATCATCCCGATCGTCATCTTGAAACTGGTCGTCTTGCCGGCGCCGTTCTTGCCGAGCAGACCGACGATCTCGGCCTCGTTGACGCTGAACCCCACGTCGTCAACGACCTTGCGGCCGTCGTAGATCTTTGTCAGTCCAATGACGTTAAGGAGTTCCACGTGGGTCGGTCCCCGGCTCCGGCAACGGCCTCGGCCCTGCGTCCGTTCCCTGTTTCCCAGTCCCCGTTCCCTGCCGTCAGTGCACCAGCCGCCACCCGGTGGGGTCGGGCAGCAGCGGAAGCGGTATGTGCCACCGCGCTCCGGCGGCGGGCCAGTAGACGAAGAACGCCTTGCCGACGAGGTTTCGCCTCGGCACGACCGGCCGGTCCACGCTCTCGAGCCACAACCGCGAGTCGAACGACTTCGGGCTGTTGTCGCCGCACACGAAGAACTCGTCCGCCTTCAGTTTGAACGGGTTTCCCTCGGTGGCATGGCCGGGCTCGCCGTTGCGGAGATGTTCGTTGATGTAATACACGTCGCGGTCGATCCTGAGATACGCACTCGAGAGGGGGCCGCCAGTTGCGCCGAGGCGGACCTCGGCCGCCATGGCCCGCGGATCGTCGCTCTCAGGCCGGTCGAACCGGTCGCGCTCGGCCGCCGAGAGCGGCTTCGGTTTGTAGGTAACGTCGCCCTCCGGCGTCACGTTGTCCGAGACGGCCTTCGCGACTCGGTCGCCGTCCACCAGGAGCATCAGTTTGTGGTCCACGTTGGCCACCTGCACCTCGACCGGCCGTCCCACCGGCAGGACGGGCGCTGCGGCCGTCGCCACCACTTCGCCGTTCAGGAGGACCTGCGTCGGCTCCTTGCTTCCGTCGGCCGTCAGTTCGAAGCGGAACCGGTCTTTGTACGCTCGCATCTCGATGATGCAGACCGACTCGGCCCCGCCGGCCGTCACCTCGGTCGCCAGGCCGAGGTCCGTGCACACGTTGTCGCCCAGCCATTCTTCATTCCGCCTGTTCCCGCCGTTGTAGGCGTAACTGTCCACGATGTTCGAGGGCCGGTCGCGCAGGTCGCGGTGCACGTAGGTGAGCCAGGCCGTCCGGTCGCGGGGCGGGGCCTCGGCGAGCACGTACCCCGACTCCTGCGCCTTCCATCCTTCGGCCGTCTGCCATCGCGGTTCCCCGCCGCGCCGCGTCGCCCGGCGGCGCGTGTCGTGGACGCGCATCCAGAGCGCTTCCTGGGCGGTGTCGGTCTTGTGGGCGATCACCCCGTTGATGGTCACGTTGCCGCCTACCAGTTCGACCGTTTCTCGGGGCAGACCGATCAGCCGCTTGATGTAGTTCTGTGCCGGGTCGTTCGGGTTTCGGAAGACGATCACATCCCATCGCCGGGGGTCGTCGAAATCGTAGAGGAACTTCAGAACCAGGATCCGGTCGCCGCTATACAGGGGCACGCGCGGCGGCACGCGTTGCGGCAAGAGGCAGTTCGGACACACCGGTGCGGTCGAGAGCGACGGCCCACCCCCGCGGTCGCTCTCGGCCCCGATCGAGAACTCCCACCCGCAGTCCGTGCACTCCAGTTCGGCGTGTTGCCCGTACAGCGTCGGGCCCATCGAGCCCGTGGGAATGACGAACGCCTCCACGATGAACGCGCGGAAGATAAACGCCAGCACGAACGCCACAATGATCGATTCGAGCGTCTCGAGCAGCGACTCGCGGTTCTTGCGGTGCCGGTGGACCTTCTGAAGGTCTTCTTTGGGTTTCGCTGCCATGCTGAGTGTCGCCCTTCGGCGCGCCCTCGCCCCGCCTGCCCCTCGCGCCGACGCGTGCGTCCAGGTACCGGAATGGCGAATCTTAGGCCGCCGGCTCCGCTACGGCAAGACATTTCCGCTTTGCGCCAAGCCCTCACGGGGCCGCGGGGCGGCAGCGTGTACCCGTTTTTGACTTTGGACTTCGCCCTTTGGACCTTAGACTCTCCGTTCATGCGAATCCTCGTCATCGGCAGCGTCAACATGGACGTCGTCGCCCGCGTGGACCACGTGCCCGCCGCGGGCCGGAACGTGCGGGGCTCCGGTCTTCGGACCATTCCCGGCGGCAAGGGCGCCAACCAGGCCGTCGCGGCGGCCCGCCTGGGGGCCGAGACCGCGTTCCTCGGCCGCGTCGGCGACGACGAGTTCGGCGCACGCCTCCGCGCCAGCCTCGAGGCCGAGGGCGTTGACGTCGATGCCCTTGAAACCGTCCGCGACTGCGCCAGCGGCGTCGCCCTCATCCTCGTAGACGCCGAAGGAGAGAACACCATCGTGGTGACGCCCGGCGCCAACGGCCGCCTGACGCCCGACGACGTGGACGCGGCCCGCGCCCTCCTCGCCGCGGCCGACGCCGTGGTCCTGCAACTGGAGATCCCCTCCGAGACGGTCGCCCGGGCCGTGGCGCTGGCCCGCGAGGTCGGCACCCCGACGGTCGTGGACGCCGGCCCCCCGCGCCGGCCGGTTGACGAAGCCGTCTTCGGGTCCACGATCCTGACGCCGAACGAGGCCGAGGCCGCGTCGCTCCTGGCCGTCGAGCCCGGCAGCATGGGAATCGAAGAGATGGCCGGGGCGCTGCTGGCGCGCGGCCCGCAGGCCGTCGTCCTGAAGGCCGGCCCGCGGGGGGCGGTCGTCGCCCGGGGCACCGAGTGCGTCACCGTGCCGGCCTTCGCGATCGACCCCGTGGACACGACCGCCGCCGGCGACGCCTTCACCGCCAAACTCGCCGTCGAGGCGGTCAAGGGCACCGACCTGGTGGCGGCCGCGAGGGTCGCCAACGCGGCAGGGGCACTGGCCTGCCTGAAACTCGGCGCCCAACCCAGCATGCCCACCGACGATGAGATCGCCGAGTTCCTCGAAGACCAGCCGAAAGCAAGTTAGCCGCCGCGCTTGCGCGGCGCGCCGTCCTTCGGACATCACGCATGCGCTATCTTACCGAAGACCTGCCTGGAACCGGCGGCCGCATCAAGGTCCGCCCGGCCGACTTCCGCGTCGAGGAGGTCCCGCTGTACCGGCCGTCGGGAACCGGCGACCACGTGTACCTGTACGTCGAGAAGGAGGGGATCGGCTCGCTGGAGGCGGCGGCCTGCATCGCGCGGGCCTTCGGACAGCCGCGCCGTATCGTCGGCCTGGCCGGTCTCAAGGACGCCCACGCCGTCACGCGCCAGTGGATGAGCCTGGAACGCATCGACGCCGACAAGGCCGCTCGCCTGGACCTGCCGCATATCCGCGTCCTCGAGGTCTCGCGCCACCGCAACAAACTCAAGATCGGTCACCTGGCGGGGAACGCCTTCGAGGTCCGCATCCGCGGCTGCGGCCCGGGCGCCAAGGAGAAGGCGGAGCGGGTCCTCACCGTGCTGGCGCAGCGCGGCATGGCCAACGGATTCGACCGCCAGCGTTTCGGACGCCGCGGCGACAACCATCTGCTCGGCCGCGCGCTCGTTCTCGGTGAGGCGAAGGCGTTCTGCGACCGGTTCCTCGGCAGCCCGTCGAAGGTGGACTCGTCGCGCTTCGTGCGGGCTCGCCGATCCTATGACGCCGGAAACCTTCCTGGCGCCAGAAAACTTTTCGGCGGGCAATCCGACCACCTGCGCGTGCTGAGCACCCTCATCCGGACCGGCGACCCCAAGCGCGCCATGCGGGCCCTGCCGAAACAACTGGCGCGGCTGCTCGTGAGCGCGTTCCAGTCGTCGCTCTTCAACGCCGTTCTGGAACGGCGTCTGGAAAGCATCGACCGCGTCGAGGCGGGCGACCTCGCGTACATCCACCCGCAAGCCGGGCGCGGCGGGGCCGTCTTTCTCGTCGAGTGCGCGGAAGACGAGGCCCCGCGCGCGGCGCGCCTCGAGATCAGCCCCTCCGGGCCCATCGTCGGGCACCGCGTCGTCCTGGCCTCCGGCAGGCCGGGCGAGATCGAACGCGACGTCCTCGAAGAGGCCGGCGTGGCGCCGGCGCAGTTCGAAAGGGTCAAAGGCCTGCGCCTGCGCGGCGACCGGCGGCCGCTGCGCGTCCCGGTGGCCGACGCCGAGGTCCATGCCGTCAGTGAGAGTTCGGAAGGACCCCGGCAAGGCGAGGATCTCCTCGTCCGATTCAACCTCCCGCCCGGCGTCTACGCGACGATCCTGCTGGAGGAAATCACGAAATCCGGAGAATAAGCCGCCGCCCGACCGTCCAATCCTACAACGCTACTTCACCTTTTTGTCCGCCTGGTGGCCTTCCCAGGCCACCAGGAACAGGCATAAACGGCGTTCGCGGCGGCCTGGGAAGGCCGCCGCGCGGAACGTAGCGTAGTAGTGCTGAGCACGGGGGACGCTTGCCGGACGGGGACCTGGACGGTAGGATACGCCCATGCTGAAAGCGGGATGGACATCGCTCGTGTACCTCGCGCTTGTGGCCGCCGCGGCCGCCGCGCCGCCGCCCGCACGCGCCGCCGCCGATCGGGACGACCGCAAGACCCCCGTCGTCCGGGCCGTGGAGCGGGTGGCCCCGAGCGTGGTCAACATCTCGACGAAGCAGGTGCGCCTGGTGCGGCCGTACTTCTGGATGGACGTGCCCGACATCTTCCGCCGCGAATTCGGCGACCTCTTCCGGCCACGGCGGCACGTCTCGGGGAGTCTCGGATCGGGCGCCGTCATCAACGCCAAGGGGTACATCGTCACGAACGCCCACGTCGTCCAGGAGGCCGACGAGATCATCGTGACCCTGGCCGACGAATCGCAGCACAAGGCCCAACTCGTCAGCGCCGACCCCGAGGCCGACCTCGCCATTATCAAGATCGAGCCTCCGCGCGCCCTCACCGCCATCCCCATCGGCACCTCCTCCGACCTCATGATCGGCGAGACCGTTATCGCCGTCGGCAACCCCTTCGGGTACCAGCACACCGTGACGACGGGCGTGGTTTCGGCGCTGGACCGCACGCTGGAGCCGACGCGCGGCCACGAGTACGAGGGACTGATTCAGACCGATGCCCCCATCAACCCGGGCAACTCCGGCGGGCCGCTCCTCAATATCCGCGGCGAACTCATCGGCATCAACACGGCCATCCGCGCGGGGGCCCAGGGCCTTGGGTTTGCCATCCCCGTGGACAAGGTCCGCGAGATCATGATCGGCCTCTTGAACCTGCGGCGGCCCGGCAGCGCGTGGCTGGGTCTGAAGTTCCGGACCGACGCCTCCACGGCCATCGTCGTTGAAGAGGTCGAGGAAAACTCGCCGGCCGCCGGGGCGGGCCTCAAGCCCGGAGACCGCATCGAAACGGTCGGCGGCAAACCCGCACCCGACGTCATCGAACTCGAAACCATGATCCTCGACCGCAACGTCGGCGACGCCGTCCGCCTCGGCGTCCGCCGCGGAGGACGCCTCATCGAAGAGACGGTGACGCTCGCCAAGGCGCCCAAGCCCGACGGGGCGGAACTTGCCCGGCGCCTGTTCGGCCTGCATCTCCAGACGCTCGACCCCGACCTGGCGCCGGCCATGCACCTGGCAGTGGACCGCGGCCTGTTGGTCGCAGGCGTGGACCAGGGCAGCCCCGCCGAGAAGGCCGGTCTGCGGACCGGCGACGTTGTCGTCCAGGTCGATCGCTACCGCGTGGACGATCTCGACACGCTCGGCAACCTCCTCGCGAAGGTCACGTCCGGCGACGGCATTCTGTTCTACGTCGTTCGCCACCGGGCCGTCGCCCGGGCCGTCCTGAAGGCGCGGTGAGGTTCGTCACGCACCCGTTGGCCCGGATCTTCTGCGATGCGCGTTCTCGTTGCCCCGGCGTCGTTCAAAGAAAGCCTGTCGGCTGCCGAGGTCGCCCGTGCGATGGCTGAGGGCGTCCGCCGCGCGGGTGCCGAGGCCGTCGAACTCCCCCTGGCCGATGGCGGGCGCGGTACGGCGGAGTGCCTGGCCGGACCGCTCGGCCTCCAGATGCGTTCGGTCGCCGTCACCGGCCCGTTGGGCGAGCCCGTGACGGCCGCCTTCGGCATCAATGTCGAAACCGGGACGGCCGTCCTCGAGATGGCTTCGGCCAGTGGTCTGGCGCTGGTCCCGCCCCAGCGGCGAGACGTGATGCGCGCCACGACGCGCGGCAGCGGCGAACTCGTGCGGGCGGCGCTGGAGGCCGGCGCGCGGCACGTCATCATCGGCGTGGGCGACTCGGCCACGGCAGACGGCGGCTGCGGGGCCGCCCAGGCGCTGGGCGTCCGGCTTCTCGATGCCGGCGGCAGGGCCATCGGCCCGGGTGCGGGGGCGCTCGCGAACCTTGCACGCGTCGATGTCTCCGGCCGGTACGCCCCTGTCGCCGAGACGCAGTTGTGCGTGGCGTGCGACGTGGACAACCCGCTGCTGGGCCCGCGCGGCGCCGCCCGCGTGTTCGCGCCGCAGAAGGGCGCGTCGCCCGCTCAGGTCGAGACGATCGAGGCGAACCTCGCGCACCTGGCCGACGTGATCGAGCACGATCTCGGCGTGGACGTCCGCGCGGTGACGGGGGGCGGCGCGGCAGGCGGCCTTGGCGCGGGGGCGGTTGCGTTCTTCGGAGCGAGTCTCGAACCCGGCGCCGAATGGATTCTACGCGCGGTGCACGCCGAAGAGCACGTCGCCCACGCCGACCTCGTCCTGACGGGCGAAGGGCGCCTCGACGCCCAGAGCCTCGGCGGCAAGGCGCCGATGGTCCTGGCACGTCTGGCACGGGCCGCCGGCGCGCCGTGCGTCGTGATTCCGGGCAGCGTCGGCCCGGGTCACGAGGCGGCGCTGGCGGAAGGCGCGAGTGCCGTCTTTCCTCTCGTCGGCGGGGATGTTACACTTTCGGATGCCCTGGCGCGCCCCGCCGCCCTCCTCGCCCGGCGGGCCGAAGAAAGCGTCCGACGCTTTGCCGCCGGCAACCTGAGCACCGGATAAGGACCGCACTCGCCGTGAGACTTGCCTTCAGCACGAACGCTTTCAAGCAGGTCAGCCTGGAAGAGAGCCTGCGGCAGATTGCGGGGTGCGGGTACGCCGGCGTCGAGATCATGGCAGACGTGCCGCACGCCTACCCGCCGCACATGGACCGCCGCCGTCGCAGCAGCGTCGTCGAACTCCTGAACGACCTCCGCCTTACGGTCACCAACCTGAACGCCTTCACGCTGTTCGCCCAGGGCGACACGTGGCACCCCTCGTGGATCGAGCCGGAGGCCGAGGCCCGCGAGCGGCGCATCGAGCACACCCTCGGGGCCGTCCGTCTGGCCCGCGACCTGGGCGCCCCCGGCATCAGCCTGGAGCCGGGCGGCCCGCTGCCCGAAGGCATGAGCCGCGCGGAGGCCATGCAACTGTACCGCGACGGTCTGGCGCGCGTTCTCCCGACGGCGGCCGAATGCGGCGTGGATCTGCTGGTCGAGCCGGAACCGCATCTTCTGATCGAGCGGCCGGAGGAGTTCGAGGAGTTGCTCGAAGGCCTTTCGCACGAGCATCTGGCGCTGAACTTCGACGTCGGGCACTTCTACTGTGTGGGCGTCGATCCGGCCGAGGCCGTCCGGCGGCTGGCCGCTCACATCCGCCACGTCCATCTTGAGGACATCGCCCCGTCGCGCGAACACAAGCACCTGGTCCCCGGACACGGGGCCATCGACTTCGACGCCGTCTTCGCGGCCCTGCGCGACATCGGCTACAACGGGTGGGTCACCGTTGAACTCTATCCGTACGAGGCCCAGGCCCGCGAAGTCGCCGACGAGGCGTTTCGATACCTCGCGACATGGTTCTGAAAGCGACGCCGGTCAGGCCGGCCGAAAAACAAACCAGCCGAAAAACGAACCAGCCCGCGATGGCAATCGCGGGTCACAACACTCACCGGCAACACCTGCAAAATGACCGAACCCAAAGGCGAGTGGCAACTCATCGACTGGATCCGCGGCCGCACGCGGCTCGACCCGGCGACCGTCCCCATCGGTCCGGGCGATGACATGGCCCTCGTGGACCTCGGCGAGAGCGGGTGCCTTGTCACGACCGACACGCTCCTGGAGGGCACACACTTCCGTCTGGCGACGGCCACGCCGCGGCAGGTCGGCTACAAGGCCCTGGCCGTCAGCCTGTCGGACGCGGCGGCGATGGCGGCCGAACCGGTCTGCGCCGTGGCGTGGGTCGGTCTGCCCGAGACGCGCGGCATGGCGTTCGCCGAGCAACTGTGCCTGGGCCTGTCGGATGCAGCGGCGCGGTTCGGCTGCCCGATCGTCGGCGGCGACGTGACCAGTTGGCCGCACCCCTTGGCGATCGGAACGTCGTTGGTGGCGCGCCCGGCGGGGGTGGCACCCGTCCGCCGCAGCGGCGCCCGGCCGGGCGACGTGCTGCTTGTGACCGGCGACCTGGGCGGCTCGGTCCTCGGCCGACACCTCGCGTTCGTGCCGCGCGTCAAGGAGGCCCGCCTGCTCGCCCGCGCCGCGACGCTCCACGCCATGATCGACCTGTCGGACGGTCTCTCGACCGACCTCGGGCACGTGGCCCGCGAGAGCGGTGTGGCGGCGGAGGTCGAGGCGGCGGCGATCCCCGTCTCGGCCGACGCCGAGCGGCTCGCCCGAACCGACGGGCGGTCCCCCCTGGACCACGCCCTGAACGACGGCGAAGACTTCGAACTTCTCCTGGCGGTGTCGCCGGAGGACGGCCGGCGACTCGTCGAGGACAATCCGCTCGGCGACCTGCGCCTCACAGCCATCGGCCGTATCATCGAAGGCAGCGGCGTGACGATCATCGGTGCCGACGGCGAGCGCCGCTCCCTCGAGCCCTGCGGCTACGAACATTTCCGGTCCGACGGCGGAGCGTCCTCATGACCGCCGCTGCCTGGACCACCGAGTCGCACAGCGCCCGGGAGACGGTCGCCCTCGGCCGCCGCATCGGTCTCGCCGCCCGCCCGGGCGACGTGGTGGCGCTGGTGGGCGACCTCGGCAGCGGCAAGACGCGCCTGGCGAAGGGCATGGCCGAAGGGTTGGGCGCCGCCTCGGCCCGCGAGGTCACCAGTCCCACGTTTGTCATTTGCCGCGAGTATCTGGGCGGCCGCATCCCCTTCTACCATCTGGACGCCTATCGGCTGAAGGGTGCGGCCGACCTGGAGGCCGTCGGGTCGGACGAGATCCTGTCGGGCGACGGCCTGAGCGCGGTCGAATGGGCCGACCGGGCCGCCGGCGCCCTGCCGGCGGACCATCTGGAGATTTGTCTCGACGTGACCGGCGAGACGGCCCGCCGGCTGACGTTCACCGCGCGCGGCCCGCAGGCGGCGCGGCTGCTTGCAGCGGTCTAAGACGATTGCTCCTGCCGGCGGCGGCGGAGGGCGTCGAGATCGAACCGGGCGACGGCCAGTTTGATGTCGTCGGCGGTGCGCCGGGCGCGGAGTTCGGCCTTGTGGCCGGTCTCGTGGGCCCATTGTCGTGTCACCTCGACGAAGCCGTCCATCCGCTTCATGAACCGGCGGGCGTGGTACCGGCCCCACAACTTGATGGCCAGGGTGAACCAGTCGAACCGGGCCAGCCTCCGCAGTGCCGCCGAGAGCGAATAAAACGCGCCGAAGGCCCGCAGGGTCTCCACCTGGAGTTCCAGCGTGCTCATCCGCTTGGGCCGAAAGACCACGTGGTGGCCGTCGTACCGGCTCCAGTCTCGCGTCAGGAGCCGCCCCTCCCGCTTCAGCGTCTCGAAGACCGGCGTGCCGGGCAGCGGAACCAGGATCGCGAACTGGGCGCTGGCCAGGTGATGTTTGCGTGCGAACCGGGCGGTCTCACGGACCGTCTCGGTGGTGTCCTCGTCGGCGCCGAAGATGAACATCCCGTGAATTCGGATGCCTCGCCGGTCGAACTCGCGCACCACCCGCTTGATCTCGTCAACCGACTGCCGCTTGTGGTAGGACTCCAGGACCGCCGGACTGACCGATTCCAGGCCGATATACACGTAATAGCAGCCGGAGCGGACCATCAGGTCGAGCAGTTCGGGGTCTCGTCCGGCGTCGCAGCGGACCTGGGCGCTCCATTTCAGGTTCAGCCCCTCGCGGATCATCGCCCGCATCAGGTCTTTGGCCCGTTTCAGATTGGCCGTGAAGTTGTCGTCGTAGAAGAACACGTACCGTCCGCGCAGCGCCCTGAGCTCGGCCATCACGTTCTCGGTGCTGCGGAACCGGTAGGCCCGTCCGAACATCTTCGTCACCGAGCAGAACGTGCAGTCGAACGGGCACCCGCGAGACGTCTGGACGGGCACCACGGCTTTGCTGCCCGGGCTGAGGTCGTACCCGTGGATGAGCGCGAGATCCGGTATCGGCAGGGCCTCGACGTCCGAGCAGGCAGGGCAGGCCGCGTTGTGGACCACCTCGCCGTTCGGACGCCAGGACAGCGACGGCATGGTCGTCAGGTCGGCGCCTGATTCCAGACGCTTCACGAAATCGACGATGAGATCGTCGGCCTCGCCGCGGATAACGTAGTCGCAGTGCTCGAGCGCCTCGTCCGGCAGGAAGGTGACGTGCGGGCCGCCCATCACGACGGGAATCCCCGCCCGCTTGGCCGCCTTCGCAAACTCGTAGGCGCGGGGGGCCGTTGACGTGATCGTCGAGATGCCGACCAGGTCCGCCGAGAACAGCGCCGCGAAATCGACCGGTGCCACGTCCTCGACGAACAACTTCACGTCGTAGCCGGCCGCCTTCAGCCGCGTGCCCAGAACCACCAGACCGAGGCGCGGCAGTTTCCACCGGCTGAACACGTGCCAGTCCGGCGACTTCGGCTCAATCAGAACCACGTTCTTCATGCGTCCTGTCTCCACCCCCCGAACAGGTAACTCAACACCCTACGCACACGAGGCAAATGCCGTGAAGGTTTGGCGGGGAAATCGGGCAGACACTTCTCCGGGAAGGCTCTCGCTCCGGTGCCGTGCAACCGGTGCCATTGTAGCCGTTACTCCTCGACCGTCAAGGTTTGTGCGGCATGGCCGCGGTTGTTGGCTTCGTCGTCGGCGCGGATGCCGATGCGGTGCGGGCCGGGCTCAAGGCCCGTGACCGTAAAGCGGAACGCCTCGGTCCGGCCGTCGAACAGGTCGTCGGTCGGGGCCAGGGTGTGCCACTCGGTCGCCGAATCGACGGTGTAGGCAGCGCCGGTCAGGCGGCTGGTGGCGTCGCGGGCCGTGAACGTGATGTCGGCCTCGGCACCGTCGTCGCCCTTGCGGACCCTGACGTCGACCTTCTCGATGACGGGGGCGGTGTTGTCCACGAGGATCGGGTCGCTCGTGCGCGACCCCTCGCGGGCCGTCCGGGCCGAACGGTCGTGCCGGTCGCTCGCCACGACCTTGATCTCGTACCAGCCGTCGGCGACGGTGGCGGTGTCCCAGGCGTATTCGGGCCGGGCCAGGTTCCGGTCCAGGCGGACCCACTTCGGCTCGCCCTGGCCGCGGAAGTACACATCGTAGCGGAGCGTGTCGCCGTTGGGGTCCTCGGCCTGCCACCGGAGGATGCGGATGGGCTGCGACCCTTCGGGCGGCGGCGGCGGAGGTGTCGAACCGCTCTTCTGGGTGCTCTGGTTGCGGCCCTGCATCACCTGCTGGAACCGTTCGACCGCCTGGACCCGCGTTTGCACGTCACGCGAGATGACCTCGGCGATGGAGAGGATCTTCGGCGGCTCGTTGGCCCGCAGGTACGCCGCCTCAAACTGCTCGAGGACCGGCGTCGCGTCGGCGTCGTTTGTCCGCATCGTCACGCGGAACTGGAGAAACCGGGCCGCGGGACTCGCGACCCGGCCGGGGGAGGTCGCCTGGTCCTTCGACCAGTCCGACCACATGCCCTTCTCAGGGTCGCCGACGTTGCCGCTGCGCGTGGCGATGCGCGTCTGCGTGCCGCCGGGCGTCGTCCCGCGCCATTCCAGGGCGCCCCACGTGGCCGATCCGCCCGCGTCGTAGACCGGGCTCGTGTACGTCCCGTCTTTCTTGTAGCCCTTCGAGAGGGTGTACAGCCGGCCGGGCCCCGCGGACCCCACGATCGTCTGCCCCTCCTTCGTAACCAGCAGCGTCATGACCTGCTTCGGGTCAACCGTGGCCAGGGCGGCGTGTTCCTGGCCGTCGTCGGCCAGGGAAACCTCGTAGAGGCGGGCCTGCGCCCCGGTCCCGACGATCAGCCGGTCGCCGGCCACCTCCAACGCCAGGACCATGCCGTCGGGAACGTCGAAGAGCGACGACGCGATGCCCTCGGGCGTGATTCGGTAGACGGCCGCGCCGGTGCCCGCACGTCCCGCCGCCGCGCCTGCGATCCCCGTCGGACGGGCGGCCTGGACGGTGTTGGCCAGTTTGATGGCCTGCGCCAGGGCGGTGCTGGTGGGCGACGGCTTCGACGACGCGGCGGCATCGCCCTCGTTGGTCGTCGGCGTTGCGGCGCCGGGAGCCGGCCCGGCGCCCGTGGCCGGCTTGGGAGGTTCGACCTTGATGGTCACGCCGCCGGTCCGTCCGGCCCTGCCGCTTGAGGTGCCGACGTACAGATTTCCGCCGGCGTCGGTCGCCAGGGCGGTGATCTCTTTCTGGTCCGCGTCGTACAGGATGAATGGTTTTTTGTCGGCCCAGCGATACACGATGGCCTCGCCGTCGGTGCCGGCGTACAGTGTCCCGTCGGGGCCGGCGGCCAGGCACAGGACGTGATCGGCCTCGGTGTCGATCAGGACCTCGGCCTTGCGGTTGGGCTGGATGCGGTAGAGTTTGCCCTGGTCGCCCGTGGCGGCGGCAATCGACCCGTCCGCAAGCCACGCCAGGTCCCAGACGTACTTGACGTCGTCGGCCTCGAAGATGAGTTCGGCGTTCGGGTCGCCCTTCTCTTGCGGCGTGACGCGCCAGACGCGCCCCTTGGTTCCGCCCGACCCGACGTAGAGGTCGCCGTTTTTATCGACGACGACGCTGAACAGGTAGTGGTCGTCGAGCGTGGCGAAGAGGCTGACCTTGCCGCCCTTGGCCCGGTAGATGCGGCCCGTGCCGCCGGTCACCGCGTACACGCTGCCGTCGGGGCCCTCGGCGAGGCGGGCGACGTAATCGACGCCTTCGGTCTCGGCAAGCAGACTCTCCAGGTCGCGTCCGAGGCGGAGCGCCCCGAGACTGGTGGCGACGACGCCTTCGGCCTCTCCCTTGGCGAACTGGTCCTCATTGGTTTCGAGAAACATCTCGGTCTTGGCCGAGACGACGGCGGCAAACGCCATCCCCGTGGCCGCCATGACGACGAGAAGCATCGAGCGTTGTCTCATGAATGACTCCGGTGCGCTGAAACCGTGATTCCTGTGCTCCGGATCTCAGATCTGACATCTGAGATCTCAAATCGCAAATCTCAAATCGCAAATCGCAAATCGCAAATCGCAAATCGCAAATCTCAAATCGCAAATCTGAGATCGCACGTCTGAAGATTCACGTCTTAAATGCCGTGTCCGGCCGCTTCCGCGGCCGGCTCGAACATGGCCGGCTCGAACATGGCCGGCTCGAACGCGGCCGGCTCGAACATGGCCGGCTCGAACGCGGCCGGCTCGAACGCGGTCGGCTCGAACATGGCCAGCTCGAACGCGGCCGGCTCGAACATGGCCGTCCTACGGCTCCGGCGCCTGGCGATCGACCGTAATCTCGATACGGCGTCCGCCCGTCAGAACGTACTCGGTCGGTTGGCTTGTCACGAGCGACCCCGTGACGGCGGTCACCTTCCGCCGGGCCGCCCCCACCAGGACCGACCGCATCGTTTCGGGCAGGTTCGGCAACTCGTCGCGGCCGATGGCGACGCCTTGCCCCGGCGCCGACAGGCGGATGAACAGCCGGTCGCGCGGCCGCTCCCGCGCCAGGGCCGCCAGCAGACTGTCGAGGTCGTCGGGCGCGAACCGAATCGGCGTTTCCTGCATCTCCTGCCGCAACGCCTCGTCGGCGCTGCACAGGACGAGGTTGTACTTGCCCTCGGGCCAGTCGTCCGGCACCTTCACGTTCACCTTGATCCAGCGGGGCTCCTGGCGCCACGGGCGAATCTTGAGTTCAACGGGAACCGTGCCGCCGGGCCGCACGGTGTTGCGCAAGGCGTGGCTCTTCTCGATCTCCGCCAGGCGCGAGCCCGGTTCGATGGCGGCCTCGACCTCGACCGACTCCAGCGCCAGGTTCTGGAACGGGTTCTCCATGACCTGGCCCACGATGCTTCGGACCGCCAGTTCGACGTAGATGTCGCCGCCCGGCGAGGCCGCCAGGTTGTCGCGGACGATTGGGTCTCGCCCTTTGGGTTTGACGCAAATCCGGTACGTCACCGTGTGGTCGGGCGGCAGGTTGGACTGGGCCGTCAGGCTGCTGCCCGCTACCACCGCCGCGAACATCTGAGAGAGACGCTGGTGGTGGACTATCTCGGCGCGGAACGTCCGCTCGGTGCCGCGGCCCGGCCCCTTCACCCTGACCGTCATGGGCACCAGGGGGGCGCGGTCGTCTCCGATGCGGCCGAGGATGCCCGTCTCCTCGTCCCACACCAGCCGCCCGATCTCCTTCGACGGGGCGCCCATGCGGAACGAACTCATGAGCGACGGGACCACGACCTTCGCCACGCCCGTCATGATCGGGTAGTTCGCCTCGCCGTACCCGAACATGGCGTGCCCGAAGCCGTAGAGGCGGTCGCCCACGATCTCGGTAATCGTGCCCATGCTCGTCATCTGGACATCGCCGCGCACCATCGCGACGGCCAGCGGTGCGCCGGGCTCGAGTTTGGCGGCATCCGGCAGGTTCAACTCCGCCGCGCCGCCCTGCATCGGGATCATCCCGAACGGCTCCAGGTACTCCCCAAGCCGCGCCATCGCACGTTGCGGCACCCCGCTGACCATCACCGGTGTGCGGATCGGTTGCATCTGGTACGCCCCGCGCTCGGAGAACGATTCGGGCAGATTTGCCGATGCCAGCGCCGACGCCGGGACCGTCAGCGCCTCGTCGGCGACGCCGGAAGACGTGCTCGTTCGCCCTTTCGCCTGGGCGGGTTCGGCGGCCTTCCAGGGGAACGCGTCGGTCACGCCCAGCATCTGTTCGATGGGCTGGACGCCTGCAATGGGGACCTTCGACCATCGGAACGTGTACGCCACCGCCCCGATGACGCGACCGTCGATGCTGACCGGACTGCCGCTCATGCCGGCGACGACGCCGCTCTTCTCCAGCCCCGCCCCGCTGCACCGGCAGATAATCAGGTCGCGCTTCGGCCCGTAATTCTTCATGACCGCCAGCACTTCGACCTGGAACTCGACGATGGTGGTGGCCTGGAGGGTGGTACGGCCGACGCCGGTCATGCCCGGCTTGATCTCGGCCACCGGCATGTACCGCTTCAGATCGAGTTTGGGGACATCGGCCCCATGGGCCGCCCCGGCCGCGACCAGGGCAAGGCCCACGACAATGGAAACGGTCCGTATCCGCATAGGCCGATCTTCCCTCATCTGACAACCGTTGGGTGGGCGGTCGCGGAGTGTATCCGCCCCCGCGCCGGCGGGCAAGGATTTTACCTTTGGCCGACGCCTGCCGCGCGTTGCCGTTTCGTTTAGCCGTCGGCGGCACGCCGACGCGAAGGGGCGGCGGTGTTCCAACGGCAACGACCGTCGCCGTCCCGGCGACGGCTAAACGCTGCGCGTCGCCGTTTCGGCGACGGCTAAACACTGCACGGCCGTCCTGGCGAGGGCTAAACGTGTTCGACCCCTTCCAGGGCCAGCAGCCGCCGTTTCAGGGCCAGGCCGCCGCCGAAACCGCCCAGGCCGCCGCCTGCGGCCACGACGCGGTGGCATGGGACAAGGAGCGCGACCGGATTGTGCGCCATCGCCTGACCCACGGCCCGCGCGGCTCGCGGGCTGCCCGCGCGCCGGGCCAGTTCGCCGTACGTCACGGTGCGGCCGTACGGGATTCGCCGCGCGGCCGCCAGCACCTTCCGATGAAACGGCGGGACGCCCGAGAGGTCGATCGGGACGGTGAACTCGCGGAGGCGACCGGCGCAGTACGCCCGAATCTCGCGCTCCGCCCGCGCGGCGTGGGCCTTGGCCTTCGCAGTGCCGGTGGAGGCGCCTGACGCTCGGCACCGGCGCCCGGCCACGGCGCTCGGCAACATCACGCGGACGACGCCACGGTCGCCGGCGGCCACGCCGATGCGGCCGAGGGGCGTCGTGAACACACGCACAACCGTCGCGGGTGATCTGGAAGCCACCTCGGAACGCCCGGCTGGTGGTCTTCCCAGGCCACCAGCGGGCGGCTTCGCACCGTGTTCGCGGCGGCCTGGGAAGGCCGCCGCGCGGCTGACCGAGTTTCGGGATACTCGGTTACTCATGAGTTACCTTCCCCGGCCGCAGGTAAACCGGGTTCGTGTAGACCCACGGCCGGCCCTCGATTCGGGCCTCCACACGGTAAACCCCCGGCCCCTCGGCCCGGTGTTCGAGCGAGGTCCCGTCGGCCTCGGCAAGGCGCTCGCCGTTTCGGAGGAGAGCGAGTTGGGCCGGCACCGGCGACTCGACCCGCAAGACGGCCGGTCCGTGCCACGTGCGCTCCTCGCCCATCCAGAGCACCTCGCCGTCGTGCTCGGTCTCGAACCGGAAGCCGCGCGCGTCGGCCTCCAGGTCCAGGGCGATGAAGCACCGGCCCCGTCGGATGGCGTCCACCAGGCGGTCGGCGTCGTCGCGGTCGCCCGCCCACCCGTCGCAGAATGCGTGGGTCCGCAGCGTCCGGAACCCCTCCTCGTACGGCAGGATACGGTTGCCCAGGACGGGCAGCGCGATGGCGTGGTTGTCGAGCGACCCGACGGCCACAAACACCCGGTCCTGCGTGATGCGGTCCCAGTGGGTGAGGGTGTTGGGATGCGGTCCGCGGATACGCTGTCGCCACGACCGCAGGAACGACGGAATCCGCCACGGGGTCAGCCCGTCGCAGATGTCGTGCATGAACGACCAGAATTCGACGCCGGCGAATCCGGGGATCTCCCAATCGAGCAGTTCCCCCGCCTTCAGCGGATAGCCCAGGATGTGGGCCGGGTGGGCGTGGGCAACGATCGGCACCGCGCCGTGGCGCGTCAGGTCGAACAGCACGCGCCTCAGCGGCTTGAACCGCAGGGCCTCGACGTCGGTTGCGCCCAGCGCGACCACGTGGCTGCGGTCGTGGCAGGTGATCTCGACGCCGACGACCACCAGCACGCCGTCGTGCCAGCCCTGCCATCCGTCTGCGGCCGCGCGGAGCGTGTCGTGATCCGTCAGGACGAAGAAGTCGATGCCGGCCCGAGCGGCGGCGGCCGTCATCTCGCGCAGCGTCCCGCTGCCGTCGCTGTAGCAGGAGTGCAGGTGGATCGCACCGACGACCTCATGCATCGGGCTCGGGCTCCGTCTCGAGGGCCTCGCGCATGTGGGTGGGCGAGACGTCCGTCCGACGCGCCAGGTAGAACACGCCGCCAGGCACCGTCACCAGCATCTGGACCAGCCGGTAAGCCAGGATCATGGCCAGGGCCAGCGTGGCGGCCTCGGCGGCCGGAAGCGGCGTCGTGCCGCCCAGCACCGACGGCGTGAACAGCCGCTGCACCAGCGTCTCGGCCACACCGAACCCCCCCGGAACCGGGATCATCGACCACCCGATCCACACCACCGGCATGTTGACGACGTAATGGTTCCAGGAGGCGCGGCTGCCGAGGCCCGTGGCCAGCCACCACATGGCACACAGGGCCACCGCCTGCATGCTCCAACTCAGAACCAGCGCCAAGGCCACCTTGACCTTGTGGTGCCGGTACACGAGCACCGCACGGTCTACCCGGGCGACGATGCCCGCGAACGGCAGCCGCGCCAACAGGCGGTCGAGGCGCAGCAGCCGCCTGAGCCGCCGGCTGAAGAACGCCACGCCCCCTCCGACCAGGCCGGCCAGAAACACGCCGATGATGATCTGCGCCACGCGGACCCGCTCGTCGTTCAGGCTGTAGACCACCGCCGCCGCACCCAGCACGCACACCGCCACCAGCCCGATGAGCCGGTCGAGGAACACCACGGTCACGGCCTCGGTCTTGTGATGCGTCTGGCGCGCCAGGTAATACGCCTTGACGAAGTCGCCCCCCGCGCCGCCGGGCAGCCAGTTGTTGAAGAACCAGCCGATGTACGTCAGCCGCAGGCTCTCGAGGAAAGTTATGTGGATACCCTGGACGCCCAGGAGCAGCCGCCACCGCACGGCCCCGACGGGCGACTGAAGCATCATGACGGCCAGCGCTGCGGCCGCCCAACCCCAGTGGTCGGCCAGGCGGCGGGCGATGCTCTTGATGCCCTCGACGCGGGCGCCGTCTGGCCCGACCTCATCATCCCACTGCGCCTGGCCGACGACGTACGCCACCAGTGCCGCCATCACCAGCAGCCTCGCAACGTGCCAAAGCGTTTTTCTGATGCGTTCGCTCACAGCAAGTTCGCCTGTTGCGCCACGCATGACATGCGCGCCGCTCGTTCGAGCCGGGAGCGGAAGCTCCCGGTCACGTTCCCGGCGATGGGACGTTCCAAGCCGGGGAACGTGCCCCGCCGCTTCCGCGGCGGGTTCGGCGCCGACGGGTGCCGGCTCGACGCGCGCCGATAGCGAGGGCCTACGTCGAGCGCCTGTCGAGCATCTCGACGAACGCTTCGATGCGCGTACGGCTTCGGCCGTCGAGCGGCAGGGGCCGGTCGAACTCCAATGTCAGTATCGGCACATCCACCGCCTCCCGCAGCAGCCGATCCTGAATGTGCCGGAAACAGAAACTCTGCACGTAATGCACCAGGCCGTCGAGACGCCGCTCGCGGACGGCCCGCCGAATGTCCGCGATGCGACCGTCCGTGCCGTACGGATACGTGTACGCGGCATACTGCTCCACGAGGTCGGCCGCCTTCGCCGGCATGCTGAACTGCCGCTGGAACTCGTTGAACACGACCCGGCCGCCGAGGTCCCCCAGAAACCCGTACAGGCCGCTGCAGACGGGCGGAATGCCGAGATACCCGAGACGGTGCCGGGAGACGAACGGCGTGCGGGCCCGGGCCTCATCGAGAAACGCCTCGGCCCGGCGGGCGTAGTCGGCCGGGTCGCCGCCGAAGTCGCTCGACCCCACGAGCCAGAGGTGGTTCTCTTCGCCCGTGACCGTGTCGTCGCGCCACGTCAGACGGTCGATCTCGGCGAGCGTCCGCCGCAGGCCGGCCAGGCGCTCACGCTGGGCCTCGGCCGCGTCGCGCGTCGTGCCGAGGCGCCGGGCGAGGCCTTCGATGGCGGCGGCCAGCGCCGAGGTGTCCTTCGGATACGGGTAGTTGAAGTCGATGACTTCGGTGCCTTCCGACGCGAGCACCTCCATCAGGGCGTGCGTGTTCGAGCAGTCGCCCTGGGCCACGCCGATGACGCGCCGCAGGCCCAGCCCCCGGACCGTCGCGTAGATGCCCTTGATCCACGCGCAGCAGTTGATGGGAAACCCGCGGTGCTCGGCCTCGGTCACCAGGGCCGCCGGGTCCTCGGACGTGATGAAGACGTTGTTGAGGTCGAGCGGCGTCGCCCCGGCCGCCAGCAACACCTCCACCGGAACGGTGGCCGTCAGGCCGATTGTGCTGGAGTCGATGGGACGCATCCGTGACTCGCAAGCAGCCCATGACGTGGCTGTTCAGCCGTCGGCGCCCGCGCCGACGTGAACGGGCGTCGGCGTTCCAACGGCAACGACCGTCGCCGTACCGGCGACGGCTAAACACCGCACGGCCGTACCGGCGACGGCTAAACACTGCACGGCCGTCCCGGCGGCGGCTAAACACGGCGCGTTGCCGTTTTGTTTAGCCGTCGGCGGCACGCCGACGTGAACGGGCGTCGGCGTTCCAACGGCAACGACCGTCGCCGTCCCGGCGACGGCTAAACGTGGCGTGCCGTCGGCGGTGCCCTGCCTAATGCTTCGGTCGCAGCAGGAGGTCGGCGTAGAGGGCGGCCGTCGGGTTGTAGTCGGCCGTGACGGGCGTCGGCGTGGCTGTGACCTGGTCGGCCATCCGCGCGAGTTCCGCTGGCGGCGTCTCGTTGTCCGGGTCGTAGAACTCGGCGAAGGTGCCCTTCTTCTGATACCACGTTTCGATGGTGCTCATGGTCCTCGTCCGGAGTTCGTCGGCCTCCTTCGTCCAGCCGCGCCGCCTCAGGCCTTCCATCACGAGGTAATTGATGTGGATCCAGACGGGCCCGCGCCACATGTCTTTCTTGAATTTCGGATCGTCGCGTGCGACGGTCGGCACGCCGGCCGGCGACCAGAACTTCTCGCCGAGCAGGTGCTTCCTGACCTGGGCGGCCTGGGCGCCGTCGGCCACGTCCGACCAGAGGGACAACAGGCCGGCGCAGGTCCACGTCTCGGGCCAGTCGCCGTCGGGTTTACGGTCGAAGAAGAATCCGCGTTCGGCGTGCCAGAGGCGTTTGCGGGCGGTGGCGGCAATCGCGTCGCCCCGCGTGCCCCAGGTCTTGGCCAGTTCGCGGTACCCGAGGCGCTGAGCCATGGCCTGGAGGGTGCGGCACTCATTGGCCAGGTAACACGAGAGGTCGATGGCGGCGAAGTCGTTCCCGCCGTCGAAGCGGGGCGAATTCTCGGCGCCCGATTCGGCGGCCGACTTCCAGAAATACAGCGGCTCGCCGTACTCGAGGGCCTTGCGCGACGGCGGCTCCCCGCCCAGGCGGCGTTTCTGCATGAACCAGGCCGTGTGTTTCTGCGCGACGTCGAACGAGCGTTTCAGGAACTCGTGGTCCTGCATCTTGTCCTGCGTGTAGATCTGCCACGCCGCCCAGGCCAGGATCGGCGGATGGGAGTTCTCGTTCATCTGCCCGGGACCCATCTCGCGCGGGATGAACCCGTCCTCGCCCTGAAAGAGGGACACCGCGCCGAGGGCCTCCTTCGCCAGTTGCATATCCAGATGCATCAAGCCCAGGCAATGGAACGCCGATCCCCACAGGCTCATATACTGGTGCGGCCAGCGGCAGGGCGTCGTCCAACGGACCATGATGGGCGGCTCGGGCGCGTAGAGGTTGGCCTTCATGACCGAGAACGCTTTGGCCAGCGTGGTTGCGGGCGTCGGGCGGAGCCCCTCCGGCCCCTTGGGTGCTTCCGCGAAGAAGTCGAGCCGTGCCTCCACCAGCGACTCGACCGAGAATCTGAGCGCGGCCGAGGCGGCAGCCGCAGCCGCCGGCGCGCCGTTCGGATCGTACGCGAACGCGAAGAACGTACGCTCGCCCACTTCATTCCGCAGAAGCACCGCGCTGGTGTCGCCGCCTTCAAGGGCGACGCGTCCGCCGGGCGGCAGGCGACCTGCCACCACGTTCTGCGACACGCACCCGATCACCATCGGCAACTCGTCGGGCGGCACCCGCGCCACCAGCAGATCGTTCGAGACGACCTGCCACCGCGGCGCCGCCCCGCCCGGCAGGAAGACCCGCAGGATGGGATCCCGCGGAAGGTGGAACTTCAGGCCGATCCCGTCGCCCACCGTGCTCGCCACGACCGGCGTCGTCGAACTCGTCTTGCCGTCGAGGCCCGAAAACGCGAAGAGCACGCCCCCGCCGTACACGTGCGGCACGTGCTGGCTTGGCCGCGCGCTCCTGGAGGGGGCGCGGGCCGCCCCCGTCCCCGCAGCCAAACCCGTCACCAAGACGCCTGCCGCAAGCGCAATCGCCAACGTCCTCGTTTGCATAATCCGAGTCCCTCATTCCTGTTGTCTGAATGTATGTGTTTAGTGTGTTGCCTGAATTTGTCACCCTGAGCGAAGCGAAGGGTCTCGCCGTGGGAACGACCAAACAGCAAAGACCGCGGCGAGATTCTTCGGGTCGCCAAGGCGACCCTCAGAATGACAACGCTAAACACCCACGTCCGAATATTATACGGCCGGCGCGAGTCTAACCACGGCGCACAGAGACAAGAAGTCTACCGTCCCGGACCCCAAGGCCAAAGTCAAAAACCACAGGGGCCGGGTGGAGAGGGTGTGGCAACGATTTCTGGCACGCTTACAACTTGGCGGCAGGGCCCCGCTCGCTGACGCTCGCGGCTGGTCAGGCACACCAACCCGCCGCGCACGTCAGGCCCCGCTCGCTGACGCTCGCGGCTAGCAGGCCGCTAAAGAATGCGGCGGAGCGTGACAGAATCTGATTTCATCGAGCGATTGATGGTTCTTTTCAGAC
>DATKXP010000022.1:0-7083 GCA_035529015.1 Phycisphaerae bacterium
GGCATGAAATGCCTCGCCCTCGGCGCCGCCCAAGGCCATCCGCAGGCGCACCTTTCCGCGGCGGACCTGACGGCCGTCACCGTGGATCAGATGCTCGCGCTTTGAAGCGCGCGGGCGGCGCGCCGCTCGAATCGCCTTGAAGCGCACGGACAACTAGCGTACACTATCCCATCCCCAAGCCTACCAAAGGGAACAATTAAGGAGAATCTGCTGTGGCCAGGACTCGCAAACAACCGAAACCCGCGCGGCGCCGCCCGGCGAAGCGCGCCGACGTCCATTTCGCCTCGGCCGACGTTGACCAACTGAGCGCGGAAGCCAGCCTGCCGGCCAAGTTCGAGCGGATGCTCGAGCGCCTGCCCACCAAGCAGGTCTGCCGCGACGCCGTCGTCGCCGTCAAGATGCACGTCGGCGGCCATTTCGGCTACACGACCATCCCGCCGCTCTTCGTGCGGCTCCTCGTCGCCCGCATCAAGGAGTCGGGCGCGAAGCGCGTCTTCGTGACCGACGGGTCCGACGCCGTCCGGAACGCCACCGCTCGCGGATACACCGAAGAGGTGCTCGGCGCTCCCGTCATCGGCGCCGCCGGCGTCACGGGGCGCTATTTCCACACGCACAAGATCCGCTACAAGACCTTGCGCGAGATCGAGGTGTGCGGCAACATCGAGGCGGCCGACGCCCTGGTGAACCTCAGCCACTTCAAGGGCCACGGCGACTGCAGCTACGGCGGGGCCGTCAAGAATCTCGCCATGGGCTGCGTCACGAGCAAAACGCGCGGCAACCTCCATCTTCTCGAAGGCGGGCTGGCGTGGGACCCCAAACTCTGCATCGCCTGCAAAAAGTGCGTCGAGGCGTGCGAACGCGGCGCCGCCCAGTGGAAGAACGACCGGCTCGAGATCTTCTGGCACCACTGCGTCTATTGCCGACACTGCATGCTCGTCTGCCCGAAGGGCGCCATCAAGATCACCGGCGGCGGATTCGTGCCGTTCCAGCACGGCCTGGCGCTGGCGGCAAGGGAGGTTCTTAAGACGTTCGACCCCAAGCGCGTCCTGCATATCAACGTACTCACAAACATTACGCTCCTCTGCGATTGCTGGGGGATGAGCATGCGGCCCCTCGTGCCGGACGTCGGCATCCTCGCCTCGACGGACATGGCGGCCGTGGACCTGGCGAGCCTGGACCTGACGCGCGACGGCGAGCCCCTGCCCGGCAGCCTCCCGAAGAGCCACAAGGTCCTCGCCGGCAAACACCTCTTCGAGCGAGTGCACGGCAAGGATCCGTACGTCCAGATCGAGCGCCTCCGGGCGCTGGGGATGGGCACGGGCGCCTACCGCCTGCGCGAGGTCACGTAGCCGCCGCATCCGAACAGCCGGCCTGCGCCGCAGCCCGGCCAAGGAACAAGGAACCCGTCCATGTTCACGTCTCTCCGTCCGTCGTCGCGTCTGGTCCGTCTGGCCGCCCTCCTCCTCGTACCAGCCTTGCTGGCGACGTCCATTCCCGCATTCGCCAAGGGCATAATCGAAAAGGGCGACCGCGTCGTCATCGTCGGCGACTCGATCACCGAGCAGAAGCAATACTCAAAGTTCATCGAAGATTACCTCACGATGTGCGTGCCGCAACTCGACCTCTGGGTCTTCCAGTTGGGCTGGAGCGACGAGACGGCCGGCGGCTTCGTCGGGCGCATGGACCAGGACCTTTTCCCCTTCAAGCCCGACGTCATCACGACCTGCTACGGCATGAACGATGGCGGGTACCGGGCGTATGAAGAACGGATCGGCGAGGAGTATCTGGCGCAGATGCGGCAGATCATCAAGGCCGCCAGAGAAGCCGGCGCGACGATCGTCGTGGGTTCGCCCGGCGTGGTGGACACGAAGACATGGCGCGGCCCGGCCGACGTGTACAACGACAACCTGGCGCACCTGCGCGACATCGCCCGCGACCTCGCCGCAAGCGCCGACATGCCCTTCGCCAACGTCCACGACGCCATGATGGACGTCATGACGAAGGCCAAGGCCGCTTACGGCGAGAACTATCACGTCGGCGGCGACGACGGCGTCCACCCGGCGCCCAACGGCCATCTCGTCATGGCCTATGCCTTCCTCAAGGCGATGGGGTTCGACGGCGACCTCGGCACGATTACGGTCAACATGGCCGGCCCGGCCACGGCGACCGGCGGCCACAAGGTCCTCTCCTCGGCGGGCGGCACGGTGGAACTCGAAAGCACCCGCTATCCGTTCTGCTTCTTCGGTGACGACACCTCCCCCGACTCGACGCGCAGCGTCCTGCCTTTCGTCGCCTTCAACGAGGACCTCAACCGCCTGACGCTCATCGTCAAGGGCCTGGCGGGCGGCAAGGCCACGGTCGCGTGGGGTCCCGGCGCGCCGGGATCCAAATCGTTCACGGCCGAGCAACTGGCCCAGGGCATCAACCTGGCCGCCGAGTTCCTCGACAACCCGTTCTGCGCGGCATTCCAGAAGGTGGACGGCGAGATCGCCGCCAAGCAGAAATACGAGACGTGGCTCATCCAGTCCAACCGCATGGTGCTCGCCGGAACGCCGAAGGCCAAGAGCCCCAGATGGCCGGCGACAGCCCTGGCGGAATACGACGCCCTGGTCAAGGCCGTGCGCGCAGCGTTCGTGCCCGTCAAACACACTCTGACGGTGACGCCGGAGTAGGCCACGTCATCCGAACCGTGCTGAACGGCCCGGGCGCCTACCGCCTGCGCGAGGTGAAGTGAGCGCGGCGCGCGCTGGCCGAGCCGCGAGTGATAACGAGCGGCGCCGTTGACGCCGGGCGAGACAGCGCCGCTCCCTCCGGTCGCGGCTCAGAGGGTTCCCGCGTCAATGATCGTCGGGGTAGTACGGCTCGATGTGGACGGTGACGTGGGTCGCGCCGGGGACCTCGCGGCGGATGGTCTGCTCGACCTGCTGGGCCACTTTGTGCGCCTCCCGGACGCTCATCGCCGGGTCCACCTCCACGTGCAGTTCCACATGGGTCTCCAGGCCGCTGCGGCGGGTCATGAGTTTTTCGGTGTCCTTGACGCCGGGAACGCCTGCGGCGACGCGGCGAATGGCGCCGAGGGTCTCGGCGTCGGCGGCCTCGTCCATCAGGGCCGAGCCGGCGCGGAAGAACGCCTTAATCCCCACACCCAGGATGATAAGAACGATTGACAGGGCGGCGATGGGGTCGAGGATCTGCCACTCGTGGCCGAGCACCAGGGCCGCCGAGATGCCGGCCAGGGCGCAGACGCTCGAGAACGCGTCGCTGCGATGGTGCCAGGCGTCGGCCAACAGGCTCTCGGACTTCAGGCGCCGCGCCAACCGGTACTTGTACTGATACATCCCTTCCTTGATAAGGATGCTGGCCAGGACGAACCAGAGGGTGAAGGTCTTGGGGAAGGATTCGGGGGGCGGCTTGAGGATTTTGTCAATCGCCTGGTACCCCAGGACCACCGCGATGAGGATGAGCATGACAGCCACAGTCCGGGCGGCCATGAACTCGGCCTTGCCGTGGCCGAAGGGGTGCTTCTCGTCGGCGGGTTTGCGGGCCCGCCTCAGGCCCCAGAGGACGACGACGCTGGAGGCGCTGTCGCTCAGGCTGTGACCCGCGTCGGCCAGGAGCGCACTGCTCGTGCCGAGGATGCCGCCCACCAGTTTCGCCCCGCCCAGGAGGATGTTGCCGACGATGCCGACCCACGCGCCCCAAGCGGCCTGACGATACGCCTTCGCTTGTTTTGCTGCCACGTCAGGTTCCATGCCGGCATTCTAACGCGGGGCCGACGGCAGACCACCAAAAAGCGCCCCCTCCGAACATGGGGTCAGACCCCATTTATTGCTCTGTGTGGCACGGCCGGCCTTGCCCGGCCGTGTTTCCGCGCACGGCGGGGGAAAAACGGTGTCAGGAACCGTTTTTCGAGAAACGGTTCCTGACACCGTTTTTCAGCAGGGCCCAGAAGGCGCCGTCGTGGTCGGCGGCGGGGAGGAGTTGTTCGCTCGCGGCCAGACGCCACGGACGATGGGGCTCGAGGAAGGCGCGGACGACGCCTTCGTTCTCCTCCGCCTCCAGGCTGCAGGTGGAATAGACGAGGCGGCCGCCGGGGCGGACGCGGGATGCCGCCAACGTGAGCAGTTCGAGTTGCCAGCGGGGCAATTCCTCGAGGTCGTCCGGCCGAAGACGCCAACGGGCTTCGACGCGCCGCGCCAGGACGCCCGTATTGGAGCACGGGGCGTCGACGAGTGCGGCATCGAAGCCGTTCGGCGGTGCGGCCTCGGCCAGGTCCTCCGCCAGCGAGATCGTAACATTCGCCGCCCCGCGCGCCGCCAGGGCTTGCCCTGAGTATCGTCGAAGGGCACGGCGAAGCACCTGGAGTTTTTCCGGGCTCCGGTCACAGGCGACGATCCGTCCCTCGCCGCGCATCGCCTCCAGGATTTGCGTCGTCTTGGTTCCCGGCGACGCGCAGAGGTCGAGCACCGCCTCGCCCGGCACCGGGCGGAGCGCTTCGACGGCCAGCATGGCGGAAGGGTCCTGGATGGTCAGGCTCCCGTCGGCGAGGAGGGATTCCAGTCTCGCCGGGTCCAGGTCCGAAACGTCCACGCAAAGCGGACGTGGGCCCGGCGCCGTGGCATGCTCACGCAACGACACAGCGTGAGCATGCCACCCAGACTTCAACTCGCGGGTGGCATGCCCACCCTGTTTCGGGTGGGCATGCAGTCCATCGGCGCCCGTCGCTTCGGCAGTGAGCGATTGCAGGAGCGCCTCGGTATCGGGGAGCATCGGGTTCGCGCGTGCGAAGAGGCGAGGCCGGCGATTGTTCCATCGGCAGATGGCCTCCGCCACGTCGCCGAAGGCGTCGAGCCAGCGCGCGACGAGCCAATCGGGATAGGAGTAGGCGGCCCCGAGGAAGGCGGCGCGGTCCTCGCGCGGATCGGGGAGGACCGCCTCGCGGAGTCGGACGACGCCGCCGTCCGGGTTCGGCACGGCATCGGGGGCGGGAAGCCCGTCGGGTTCGTGGCCGGCGATGAGGCGCTGGACGCCGCGGAGGACGCCGTTGGCGAAGCCGGCGGCCTTGTCGCCCGACTTCTTTCCGCGCGCGGTGCATCGTGCGGCCTGGGCGGCCTCGTTGACGGCGGCATAGTCCGGCACGCGGTCGAGAAACAGGAGTTGAAACGCCCCAAGTTCCAGGATGGCGAGGAGGTCGGGCTGGATCGTCGTGGCGCGGCGTCCTTTGCCGCGGGCGTGGCTGACGAACAGGCGGAGCGTGCGCCGATGGCGGACGACGCCGGCGGCCAACTGGGTCGCGAGCGCGCGGTCGCGCGGCTCGAGGCGGATTTCCTCGAAGACGGCGTGGAGGGCGTCGCGGAGGAAGGTCCGCGTCTTGCGGGCGCGGCGAAGGGCTTCGAGAGCGGCGCTGCGGGCGGACGGCGCGGGGGGCGTCACCGGAGGAACCATCGGACGGCCTCTTCGACCTCGCGGAACTCGATGGTCGTGTCCTTGCACGGTCCGCACGGCCAGGTGATGGAGCGGGCGAGGACGGCCTTGGGCAGCGAGGCGAAGATGCCCGCGCGCAATTCCTTGCCGCAGGCCACGGCCACGATGGCCTTGACCGACGCATCCGCGGCGCGCCGGGCGGCGAGGCGCCCGCCGGTCGCCATGGCCACCTGGACGCCGTAGGTCTCGCCCAGTTCGAGGAACCTTGTCACGAGACACTTTCCGCAGCGCCGGCAGTTGGCGAGGTCGTCGGTGACGTTGGCGTCGCAGGCCGAACGCTGGAGGCATCGGGAGAACAGGACGAGCACCTCGCCGGGCTTCGGGCGTGTGCGGCGAAGGCGGACGGCGAGGTTATTGAGTGCGATGACGGCCCGGTCAATCACGAGGCGCCCTCTCTGGCGGACGCGAAGCGTGCGCCCGGCTCGATGGCGTATCCGTTGACGAAGTCGGCGGCGCTCATGGTCCGCTTGCCGGCCGGCGTGAGGCTGAGGATGCGGACGGCGCCGCGAGCGGCGGCGACGTCGACGCCTTCGCGTCCGGCGGCCAGGACGACGCCGGGCCCCGCGCCGCCTGCGGCGCCCTCGAGCAGCCGGGTCTTCGCGAGGACGAGGCGGAGGGGCTCGCGGCCGGCCTTGCGCTGCCACCACGTGTAGGCGCCCGGCCAAGGCGTCGTGCCGCGGATAAGATTGTGGACGTCGGCGGCGGACTGGTTCCAATCCACCAGGCCGTCGGTCTTCTTCAGGCGCGGGGCGAAGGTGACCTGGGTCTCGTTCTGGTGGCGGCGTCCGACCTCGTCGAGCGTGAGTTCGCGGACGACCTCGGTGACGAGGCGGGCGCCCAGGAGAGCGAGGCGTTCGTGCAGTTCGCCTGCGGTCTCATCGGGACCGATGGGGGTCGCGCGCTGGCCGAGAATGTCGCCCGCGTCCATGCGGTCGGTAATCTCGATGACCGTGAGTCCCGTCTCGCCTTCGCCGTTAATGATGGCCCAGTTGATGGGCGCCGCGCCGCGGTATTTCGGCAGGAGCGAGGCGTGGAGGTTGACGGCACCGTAGCGCGGGGCGCCGATGAGCGAAGGGCCGATCTTCTGGCCGAACGCAATGACCAGAAGCAGGTCGGGCTCGACGGCCCGGATGCTCCGGACGGCGCCCCGGGCGTTGATGTCTTCGGGCTGGAGGAGGCGGACGCCCTGCTCGGCGGCGAAGCGTTTCATCTGGCCGGCATGGACGGTCTGCCCGCGACCGGCCGGCCGGTCGGGCTGCGTGACGGCCAGGACGATCTCCTGGCCGCCCTCGACGAGGGCGCGAAGCGTGGGCAATCCGAAGGTGCCCGAACCCGCAAAGACGATTCGCATGAGGACGTTCCCGAGACCGAGCGATACCTAGCAACTTGCCGCGCGGCGGGTTCGCCGCCCCGCTTGCCTGCCACGCCGAAGCCTATGGCGAAGGCGGGCGGGGCGCTGGCTGTTCGCAACGCGGGGCAAGCCCCGCGGCGAACCAGACCGCGCAAAACTTATCTAACTCCGCTTAATCGGCGGCGTCGGACTCCGCGTCGGCCCCCTCGGGGGTCCCGCCGACCCTGACCGCCTGATCGATCCGACGC
>DATKXP010000023.1:0-4409 GCA_035529015.1 Phycisphaerae bacterium
TCGACCGCGAACAGGTACAGGTCCGCCGACCGGTAGACCTCCTCAATCTCCGGCAGGAACTCCTCCAGCACGACCGCGCCGCGCTCGACGAGGGCGTGCGTCATGTCCTCCTCGCCGGGGCGGCTGCGGCGGCCCACGACCACAAGCCGCGCGGCAGCCGGCAGTTGCAGCCGCGCGAGCCACTCGATGTTCCGCGCGCGGCGGAAGTGGCCGACGTGAAGGCACAGGGCCACGTCCTCGGGCAGCCCGTACTTGCGCCGAAGCGCTCGCTTCTCGGCCTCGTCGCGGGCGGGACGGAATCGGTCGGCGTCCACCGCCGGCGGGAACATGCGGAGCCGCACCCCATGCCGACGGTACAGGTCGGCCTCCGAGTCCGTGACGGCGAACACGACATCCGGGCGCCAGAGGCGCAGCATCAGCCGGACGGGCACGTCCACCGCCCCCGGCATCAGCGTCACCATGCCCGTGGGCACCCCGCGGGCGGCCCGCTTGAGCAGACCGCATCGCAGGAGGGTGTAGCGATCCAGAAGGGCGTCCGGAACGTAGAGCACGGCTTCGGGCCGATGGGCCTTGCACAGGCGCCGCACCGCCCGGTAGAAGCCAACGGGGCCGTTCGGGACAACGTGACACCCCTCGGGCGCACCGGGCGCGGTCGTCGTCATCACGACCTCCGTCTGTTGCGACAGTTCCAGGTGCAGGTGGCGTGCGACCAGTTTCACGCCCTCGTCGAAGGGCGGGAAGTAGTGTCTCCCGGTAAAGTACAACAGGCTACGCACGCGCCATCCCTATGCTGGTCCCGCAAAGCGGATCACGGTCACGGCCAGAACCGACACCCCTATCATCGGCTGATGCGCTCCAGCATCTCTACTACGGTGCCCGCGTTCTTGTGGAGGTCGTAACTCTGGCAGACAAGTTCGCAGCCCTTCTCCGCCATCCGCCGGGCGCCTTCGGGGTCGTTCAGGACCGTCTCGATGGCGTCGGCCAGGGCCTCGGCGTCGTTGGCCGGCACGGTGCGGCCCGTCTCCCCGTTGCGGACCAGTTCGGGCACGCCGGAGACCGTCGTCGAGACCACGGGGACCTTGGCGGCCATGGCCTCGATGAGCACGGTCGGGATGCCGTCCATGCTGCCGTCGCCGGCCACGACGCACGGCAGCGCGAACAGGGCGGCACGCGCCAACAGGCTCTCGATGTCGGGGATGCGGCCGAGGAGGACGAAAGCGTCGCCGACACCCAACTCGGCAATCCGCTGCTGGAGCATCGGCCGGTCGGGTCCCTCGCCCGCCACCTCGAACCGCACGGCCATGCCGCGCCGCCGCAGCGCGGCGCAGGCTTCAACCAGGTACACAAAGCCCTTCTGCTCGCACAGGCGTCCCAGCGAGACGACGAGTCCCGGCTCGGGGTGGCGTTCGACCCGGCTCAGGCGACGTACGTCGCCCCCGCAGTGCAGCACCGAGACCTTCTTCATGTCCTCGGGCTCGCAGAAACGGGCGAGGTAGTCGCGATTGAACTCGCAGTTGGTCAGGGCGAACGTGGCGCCGGCCAGTTTTTCGGCCAACATGCTGCGGAACTGGTACAGGTCATGCGCGTGCGCGAAGAAACTGTACGGAATCCCAAAGATGCGGCGGATGACGAGGGCCGACAACGTCGGGACGTTCGCGAAGTGCACGTGGATGTGCTCCACACCGCGCTCCGCCATCAGGGCACCATAGTAAACGGTTTTCGGGTAAGCCGCCAGCGCCTTCAGACACTCCTTCGGCGTCCGCAGCCCGTGCAGAAAGACGAACAGCAGCGAGCCCCAGTAGCGGACGGGGCGACAGCAGGCCGCCTTCAGGTTGGCCCACAGCAGCGGGCCCGAGAGCAGGAACCGGCTGTACTGCGTCGAGCGAACCAAGTGCTCGGCCGACGGGTCGTACCCGGGATCGGTCCTGCTCTTGAGGGCGTAGACCTGCACCGCGTGCCCGCGACGACGGACCTCCACGACCTCCCGGACGACGAACGTCTCCGAGAACGCCGGAAAGCGGGATACGAGGTACGCTATCCGCACGGTACTGGTTCCTCCGGCCACGGGACAACCACGAAGACGACTGACCGCAGCACCGGCCACCGGAAAACGCGCTGCGTGGCACAGACCCGTGGGTGTCCCGCGGGCACCGCGAACGCGAGGCATCAGGCATTCAGTACTATATCGACGGCGTCCGCCAGGTCGCTGGCAGAAAAGTCGGCCGTCGCATCGTAGCGTCCGTCTCGGCCGCCGTAGCCTGTTGCGACGAGAACGGTGCGGCAGCCGGCGTTGACGCCGGTCTGGATATCGCGGGTCGTGTCGCCCACAAGGAAGCATCGGCTGTAGTCCAAGCCGAACCGGTCGCGGGCTTCCTCGAGCATGCCGATGTCGGGCTTGCGGCACGGGCACGGGCCGCGATAGGCCGGGTTGCCGTCGGGGTGATGGGTCTCGGGGTGGTGCGGACAGAAATAGACGGCGTCAAGCCGGGCGCCGGCTGCGTCTTGAAGCATCGTCTCAAGGCGCGCGTTGATGCGGCGAACATCGTCCTCGGTGCAAAGGTTGCGGGCGACCACCGGCTGGTTCGTGGCCACAATGACCAGGATGCCGGCGTCGTTGAGCCGCCGCACGGCCTCGGCTGCGCCGGGGATCAGGACCAACTGATCCTCGCGATGCAGCAGGTCCACCTCCTGGTTGATGACGCCGTCACGGTCCAAAAAGACTGCCTGAACGCTGATCGATCATCCTCCTTACATCGGCGCAGACCCGGTCGTACCGCTCCGGCGTGCCGAGGTCGTGGACGTACTCGTCGCTGTTGTAAGCGTAGAGGTCTGCGCCGGCCTCGAGCCGCTGCGGGAAGATATCCTTGACGAAGTCCGTCGAACGGTCCCGAGGGATGTGCGGCACGACGTCGCGGCTGATGACGTACAAGGCCGCGCTGGTCAGGTTCACGAAGTCCTCGCCCGGCGTCGGGCGGCCGGGAAACCCGGTGATGCGGCCGGCCTCGTCGTCCACCGCCACGAGGTCGCTGTCGTAGGGATGCTCCGAGGGGTGAACCAGGAGCGTCGCCTCACCGCCCTTCTCGGCGTGGAACGCGGCCATCCGCCCCAGGTCCACGTTGACGAAGACGTCGCCATAGAGAACGAACAGGTTCTCGGCGAGGTCGAACGGCACCTGGACGAGCGACCCGGCCGTGCCGAGGGCGCGACGCTCGCGTGTGTAACGCACCCGCACGCCGAACCGCGAACCGTCACCGACGTGATCCTCGATGGTCTCCGACAGAAAGCCCGTACACAGGATGACGTCGGTGGCGCCGTGCTTGCGGAGCAGGTCCAACTGGTATTCGAGCAGCGGCCGCCCGCACACGTCAACCATCGCCTTCGGCATGCAGTCGCCGGTGACGGACGAAAGGCGGGTTCCCTTGCCGCCGCAAAGGACGGCGGCCTGGATGACGGGCGTCGTCGGCATGGGTCAGCGTCCGGTTTCCTGGGCGACGATCTCCGCCACGGCACGCTCGACGGCCTGTCGCGACGTCATCGAGGCCCTCCAGCCGAGGCTGGCCAGTCGCGCCGGGCTGAGTCCCACGCGAGGCACGTCGCCCGGCCAGCCGCGCGCGCCGCCCGTGTAGGCGATCTCGGCATCCGGCAGGCCCATCGCTTCGAGCACAATCCGTGCGATGGTCGCCACGTCAATCACGTCCTCGACCGCCAGGTTGAAGACGTTCACGGAATCGGTCGCGCGGGCGAAGCCGTACAACATTCCGGCGACGCAGTCCGTCACGTGCAGATACGGTTTGGCCTGGCGCCCGTCGCCGAGAACCTCCAGGCGCGCCGGGTCGGCCTGGAGTTTGTGGATGAAATCCAGGATAACGCCGTGGGTGGCGTTGGGGCCCACGATGTTGCCGAAACGGTAGATCCAGGACTGGATCCCGAAGTTGTGCCCGTACGCGGTGATCAGGCCTTCGCACGCGAGTTTGCTGGCCCCGTAGAACGAGATCGGCAGCAGCGGTCCGTAGTCCTCCGGCGTGGGGATGACATCGGCCTCGCCGTAGACGACGCTGCTCGAGGAGAAGACGAGTTGCTTGATCTGGTGCACCCGCATCGCCTCGAGCACATTGAAGGTGGCCAGGGTCCCCTGGCGCAGGTCCAGTTCCGTGTCCTTGAGGCCCTCGAAGATGTCGGAGTTGGCCGCCAGGTGGATGACCAGGTCATGGCCGGCCATGGCGCGGGCGACGGCGTCGCGGTCCAGGAGGTCGGCCTCGATGAAGGTGCACGCGCCGGCGGCAATGAGGCCGTCGAGGAACTCGCGCCTGCCGAGCGAGAGGTTGTCGTAGGCGGTCACCGTGTGACCTTCGCGCGCCAGGCGTGCCGCCATGTGGCTGCCGACAAACCCCGCACCGCCGGTGATGAAG
>DATKXP010000024.1:0-9577 GCA_035529015.1 Phycisphaerae bacterium
GGGCTTCTACCAGGCGTACAACGATCCCGCCACGGGCGCCCCGACGGTCGATCCGTATCCGTGCTACCCGACGATCGTGACCTCCAGCCCGGCCAACGTGCGGTTCACCGGCGAGATCGACTTCAACAGCGGTCTGGCCCGAACGGCCACCGGTGCGGGCAACGAGGTCAACGTCACGACCAACGGCGCGATCCGGTTCACCGGCAACGTGCCCGGCGCCGACGTGGACCTGATCGACACCCTGACGGTCGAGGGCGGCAACACGAGCATCTACAAAGACCACAACACGATGCAGAATACCACCATCGAGGGCACCCTCAACTTCGATCCGGGCGCCGGCAACACGATCACTTACGCGGGCAGCGTGCTTAACAACAACGCGATGAACGTCACGAGCGGTACGGTCAACATCCCGGGCATGGTCACGAGTACGGCGCCCACCGGTGCTCTCGACTACGGGACGGAAGTCCTGGCCGACGGCCCCATGCTCTACTACCGGTTCGAGGAAGCGTCGGGCGGCGGCCCGGCGGCAGACTCCTCCGGCAACGCCCTCAACGGCACGTACCTCAATAATGCGACGCCGGGCCAGCCGAGCGCCAATCCGGGTCTGGGCAATGCCGTGGACTTCGACGGGGCCGACGACTCCATCGAGATCAACCATACCATCACCAGCGAGAAGATGAGCGTCGAGACGTGGTTCTTTGCCGACGCCCTGAACGGCTGGCGCGTGGTCCTGAACCACGACGGGTGGACCGGCGGGAACGTTCACTACCAGTTCAACGGCAACCCCATGAGGTGGTGCATCAACGGCAACGGTGGCGACGTGCTGCTCGACAACTTCGCGTTCAACGCCGGGCAGTGGTACCACGTCGTCACCACGTACGACGGTGCCACCGGCGAGACGAACCTGTACGTTGACGGCCAGCACATGCAGACAAAGTCCGACAACGGGAACAACAACCCGACAATCACGCCCGGCAACATCGGCGCGTGGAACGGCAACGATCGCGAGTGGGACGGCCGCATGGACGAGTTCGCCATCTATGACGCCGTGCTGACTCCCGCGCAGGTCCAGCACCACTACGACGTGGCGCTCGGAGGCGGCGTCAAGGGCGGCATCAACGTCAGCGCGGGCGCCAAACTGGCCGTCGGCGCCTTCCGCGACCTGAACTACATTGACATGGCAGGCGACATCGTGACCACCGCAGGCGTCACGAGCAGCACCCGCGACCTGAAGATGGCCGCCGGCGCCACGCTCGACCTCCAGGCGGGCAACCTGGTCGTCGATTACGAGGGCGACACCCCGTTCCGCGACATCGAGGCCAAGGTGAAGGAAGGCTTCGCCGATGGCGCGTGGGCAGGTACCGGCATCACGAGCAGTTCAGCCGCCGCCCATCCGCAGCGTTTGGCAGCCCTCGCCTGCATCGATAACAGCGACCCCCTGTCGAAGGTCGGCTGGTCGAGCGGTCTGACGAGCCTCGACGGTGTGGCGGTCGATGCGACGAGCATCCTCATCAAGTACACCTACTACGGCGACCTGAACCTCGACGGCATCGTGGACTCGAACGACTACGACCTCATCGACAACTCCTTCGTCGCATACGACCCGCTGGATCCGATCAACACGGCACCTGCGGGTGGTTGGCGGTGGAGCGTCGGCGACGTCACCTACGACGGCGTGGTGGACTCGAACGACTACGACAAGATCGACAACGCCTTCACGCAGCAGAGCGGCGGGCTCGGCTCGAACCTGGGCCTTCCTGTCCCGACGCCTGAGCCGGCCACGGTGGCGCTGCTAACCCTGGGCAGCCTGAGCCTCTTGCTGCAACGCCGCCGACGCGGAATGTTGAACCGCCATCGGCATCCGCCCAGCGCGGGCAAAGCGTGACCGATGACCGAGGGGGCGTTGGGGGCGGTTCCGGCAGGCGCAGAAAACGTTTTGCGCGGAAGACCGGGCCGGACGACCCCTACTCGTCTCCTCTGTATTCACGCCTCCATGCCCCGTAGACTTACGCACTGCCGTACTACCCTACTACGGCTTGTCGTAACGTTGCCGTAGAGTTCGACTCAACCGTCTGCGGTGCCGCCGTGGTGAGAGTCCTTCTTGACCATGGGGCCCAGCGACGATGGTCACAGGTGGCCCTCTGGCTCGCCTCCCGTACTCCTACGGTCTTTCACACGCCCGGGCGGACGCGGGGAGGGACCCCGGTTCGTGCACGATGAAGCGGCGTTTGACGTCGCGCTACTTCCCGTTCAAGCAGATGACCTCGCCGTCCATTGTCGCGACGTACAACTTGCCGTTCGCCGCGATCATGCCGTCGAACACGGGGGCTGAGTCCAGTCTGGTCTGTGCGAGCTTCCTGCCGTCGGACTTGCTCACCGCCCACAACACCGAGCCCTTCCTGCTCTCAAACGCGGCCCATGGATCCGAGGATTCAGCCACGTCGGGCGGACCGGCGACGAACAGCGTCTTGCCCGCGGCCACCATCGCCCGGACTTCCCCTTCGTCCGGTTCCGGCAACTCGGCCGCCACCTCCAGGGCCATCTCTGGAAGACGCTGTTGGAGCTGGTCCGGCGCCCGAACCCGCGTGTCGCGGACCATCCAGCCAACCACAAAGCCTGCCTCCAGCGCGAAGCTGATCAGAACCCCTGCTTCCATAACCGTGGCCCTTTCAACCAGTCTGTTAGCCGTTCACTCTCTTGCAGGGCGTCTCTCAAGCGCATTCTGACGGCCTTGGGCCGCGCACTGCTGGCCCGGTTTAAGCTGGCGACGCATGGGCGCGGAGCTTGGCGATGGTCTGAATAGTGGCCGGGCAGGAGACCTATCCCAGGTCACCCAATAAGCCACCCATCTCGCGTCTGTGACCCTAATCCCCGTTCTTGGCCCCATTATCTGCCATCGTCGGCACGGGGAACGGACCTGAAGCACAACGGCACATCTTCAGGGGGACGGCTTCCGGGGGAGAATCGGAACCCCACAGAATGTGAGCGCTGCGATCCCGTTTTCGCCGTACAGAAGGTTGTCCACGCTCCACGACGCGCTATCAAGGTACGCGAGATCTTGTGCCGCTGAAGCTCCCTTCAGCTTGAGCGTGATCACGTTTCCAGACACGGCGCCCGAGGCCACCTTGCCCTTCTCTCCATCCAGATAGAACTGACTCGCCAACGCATTGTTCCATGCCATGGGCTGGTCAAATTCCAGGGCAATCTCGTCCTTCCTGCCGCTCGTATAGTATGCCTTCTTGAGGTCGGGAGGCGTGATGGCCTTGTCAAACGCTTTCCCGTAGTTGTCCCGCTCCACCAGTGGGCATATCAGGCGGGCCATCTCGGCGTAGCCGGCAGCAGGATAGTGGGCCGGCCCAGGGGGCTTGATGCCCAGCGTGGACATGATCCCCATGTTGGAGAACGAGGACGGCAAGGTCCTTTCCACTTCCCGCAGCACGTTGTCGGACCCATTGACGCCCATCGAGCAGGACCTGGGCCAGATCTGGAAAACGTAATAGTGCTGGATATTGGGGTAATCCTGCTTCCAGGACGCCGCCAGATCCACAAAGTATTGCCGGTAAGTTTCCCATCCATAACGGCCGGTGGGACCATCCGCGCCCTGGTCGCTTTCACCCTGATGCCACAGGACGCCACGGATGCCGTGGGTGAGCCTGGCTTGCTCGACGCGCCACAGCAAGCGCCCGTAAATCGTCGTCATATCCTGGGGATTCTGCGGGTTCCGCTGGTGCTGGTCGATCCGGGTGCCACCGACGGCGCCGTTGATGATGAAGATGGGTATCTTCTGGCTTTCCACCAGACGGCGGCCAAGTTCCATGCCCCAGTAGCCGATCTGCATCTTTGCTGCGTCGCGGCTGCGGTGCATCGCGTCGCCCCAAAGCCTCACGCCTTGAGGGCTCCTCGACATGCTGCCAAAGGTGCGTATCCATTCGCTGCGGAATGTGGGATCTTCCTTCCCGAAATCAGTCGCGACCGCGTTGGATTGCCCGTTGATCAGGTAGGCGTCGCCGCACACCAGGTTGGTGACCGTATGGAGCAGCGTCTCGCAGTTCCCGCTCCTGGACCCGAACTCCACCTTGTACTTGACGAGCCCCGGCTTGAGCTTGACTGAAAACGCGTACGCGTTGTCCGCACCGGGTTTCTGGCTTTCGGTCTTGAAGATCTTGCCGTCGGCATAGACCTTCAGGAAGACGGAGTCGGCCGCTTCATTCAGGGCCCCGTTGTAGAAGAGCGTGCCTTCATCCTTGTCATCACGGGCATAGAACTGGTTGTCCTCGGGTTTCTCGTCCGTTGCGGGCGTCCGTTGTATCCAGGCATCCTTCCTGGGTTCGTTGACCAGGACCGTGGTCGAGGCCGTCACCTCCGCGCCGCCGTTGTGGATGGCCGCCGTAACGGTCATTCTGCCGCTGTTCTGGGCCCTCCGGAGGATGAGTCTCCCCGGTGCAATCTCCTTGATCACGGCGATATCCGAAACGGTCCAGGTGTAATTCAGGTTGCCGGCGCCCTTGGCCTGCATTTCGCCCAGATTGGCGATCTGCGGCACCACCTCGACCATCTCCCGGCCATCCCACCGTGCCGGAGCTTTCAGGGTGAAAACCGGCTCCGGAATGTCTTCCGGGATCGTCACGGGGACGTCCAGGGTCTTCACCTCATTGGCGTTGACCGCCTTGAACTGGAGGGTGAGCGACTGGTTCCCAACCACCCGGCCGGCATCCAACGTAAACGTATACCGGTCTACGGCGGCGAGCGTTTCCCGGCCATCTCTCTTGAGGATCCAATAGACCTTCTGCGCGCCTCCGGCCTTCGCCGACACCGCGGCGCTCTTGCCTTCCAATACGGTCAGCCTCTTCTCTGAGACCGAGAAGGCATTGCCCGGTTGCACCACCGGCCCAACCAAGGTTTGCAGGGACTTCTGGTTCTCATATTGCAGCTTCACCCAGTCGGCGGAGCGCGTGACCTTGGAAATCCGCACCTCGTCGATGTCGCCGACGAACCTGTAATTGTTGTACCAGCCGCCAACGTACATCCTCGCGGGACTCTTGATTGCCAGCGGAGCCCCTGTGGAGGTTGAAGAGCCGGCGAGGACGCCATTCACGTAGACCCGCGAATCCCCATTCTTGAACGTGTGTACCACATGAATCCACTGAGACATGGGGAGCGAGTTGCCGCCCGCGACATTGGCTCCCGAAAAATAGCAGTCCATGCGGATGTGGGGTGGACTGACAAACTGCATGATCACCTTGCCCTGGGCCTGTTCGTTCCCCCATCCCAGGATGGTCGCATTCGGCTTTTCGGCCCGGAACCACGCTTCCGAGGAATGGGGACTGGCGCCGGAAGGATAGGTTGCGATGTGCTCCCCGCAGTTGATCCCCTTGCCTACGCCAAAGTGCCGACTCTTGCCGATCATGCCGGGGGCGGAAGTCGTGCCCGCGTCCTTCGATTCGAGCGTGCCGACCTCATCCTTCACCGGATCGTTCATGTGCCAGACGCTGAGGTATCCGTTGGACTCATTGAATACCGCCGATCCGCCGGATTCACTGGCGGCATCGGCCTTGCCCCAATACAGCCTGATCTCCTGCCGCGCGTTGCCCTTGATGTTGGGCATTCTCACCCAGATGCTGGCCGTTCCGGCGGCCGCGGCCCACTCATCGATCTGGTAGGCCAGCGGGGTGCCGGTGTTGGTGGCGAAGCGGATATCTTCTCCATCGGTCTTCGCCTGGCTGAAATCGAAGAACTCCTTGTGCAGCCGCACCAGCAACGGGAAACCGTCTTCCGAGGCCGATGCCGGCAGATTCGCCCCTTCGGGCGTGGTGAGCAGGTAGATAGAGCCGGAGTGCTGCCAGCTCGGATACTGGGCGGAGGCCGTTCCAAGAAGAGCCAGGAGCGCGGCCACGCCGACTATCATTGGTTTTGTCATTGGTCTCTCCCTACTCTACGCGCCAGCGGATCAGGCTGCCGCACCGGCCGGGCCGGAACTGGATCTCGATCTTCAGTTCAGTCGTCTTGACCGGGTCGAAGGTCACCTCGTTGTACTGGTAGCCGCTCACTTCGCCCACGTGCCCGATGTACCCTTCGGCCTCGAGTTCAGGCTGCCTGCGCACCCACCCCTGCGGCTTGACGGTCCCCGTGGGGAGGCGGATGAACGGGCTGGGGAGGAGCGGCGGCCGGTTACCGGGATAGTACGGGGTGGACTGGCTGGTGTCCGGCTTCTGGACCACCACCACCTGGGTCTCCCCAGCCCAGGCGGCCCCCGCCATAAGCATCGCCGAGAGAACCGCCACACTCGCCCTCAGCACGACTACGGCTTCCTTTCGTGCCATAGCCTGCGTGCCTGCTTGAACACCTCAACGCTTGTCGGCGACACGGTCCCTTCCTGGTAGATCTCCAGGTCGAAGATCGGAACGTTCCTGAACTTCGCGAAGTCACTCAGGACAGTGGCCAACTGCTCCGCCGACCAGCGCGGTTTGCCGATCTCGGCGTCCTTGCGGCCATGCACCCAGTCGCCCTCGGTGATCAGCGTGGCGCAGGCCTGGAGACCCTGATACCTGCCGGCCGTGTAGCGGCCGTCGCCTCCGAGCGGAAGCAACCCGCCGGCACCGGGATCGCGGAAACCTTCGCCGCAGCAGAAGTCCTGGAACTCGGTGGGAGACGGGAAGACCCACGGGTTGTAGCCGACCAGGCGCTGCGGATTGCCGGCCTTGGCCTCGCGGGTCAATCGTTCCCAAGGCGCGCTGCGATAGTAGTAGTTGATGGAACCGTCGTCGAACCACCAGCCGGCGAGGCGGTCGCCGTAACGCCGTCCCACTTCGCCGATGATCGCGGTCCAGTTGCCGAAGATTCTGCTGGTGTCGGTTTCCCAGAAGCCGCTGGCATCGAGCCATTCCGGATCGCTGATGGCTCCGATGTGGTAGTAGAGCATGAGCCGGATGCCGCGCTTGCCCAGCGCGTCGGCGAGGTCGGCCACGAGGTCGCGTTGGGCGGTGCGACCCGGGAGGATCCGGTCGATCGCCTTGATCGGGGCCGGGAAGTAGAACTGCGCGTGGGAGGTGGTCAGGACGAAGAAGCCCGCCCCGGCTTCCTGCACTTGGTTGGCGAGCGTCTCGACGTCGAAGTCCCGCACGGCCTGGGCGTAAGGCTTGGGGTCGCCGCGGCGGGGGCAACTCTGCGAGGTCCAGTGACTCATCAGGCCGTACCTGGCCTTCTGCAGCCATGTCGTATCGGACCGGAGTTTCATTGCCGCCTCGTGCAACCGGTCGCGTGCCGAGGGACGCACCAGTTCGAGCGAGAGCACCGAAGCGGTGAACTCCGTCGAGTTGTCCGGCGGCTGCGCCCGCAGGACGACCGTTTGTTTCCCCTTGGGGAGGCGCAAGGTGCCATCCAGTGTCTGGCGGGTCCACGTCCGAGCCGCCGACTGGAGCGTGCCACGGACGCTCCCGCCGGCGCAGGACACCATGAGTTCCAGCGGCCGGGCGTCGCCGCGCCGGGCCAGGACGTTGACGGCATAGGCGTCGTCATCCGCGACCGTGACTTCCCAGGTCAGCGGCTGGTCGGGTCGCGTCCAGCCGTCCACAGGAAACTTGCCGTGGGCAGCCGCCTGGGAACGCTTCAGACCTTCCGGGAGGCGGGCGTCGTGGGCCATCAGGACCGTGTAGTCGTCGGGACGCACGCGGAAGTCAGGCTTGAACAAGTTCTCCGCCATGGCCGGAATCGCCCACACCAGGATCACGGCGAGCGCCGGTATGAGCCCGTTGTGCACCAGCGAGGTCATCGCCGTTCCCTCCAATCGCGGACCGGCCTCTACCCGTCATCCGTTCTGAACGGCGAGGAGGCCACCTCGCCCGAGCCCAGGCCTGAGGCGTCCAGATCCACGAGGGGGCCCTTATCGGCTGCACCAGCCTGGGCCCCACTCGGCACCCACAGGACCAGACTGGCCCCAAGGATCGTCCGCAAGCCTCTCTTCCCCCCATGTCGAGTGCGTCGCCACAGGTCTGGCGTCAGAGGCCGCCGGGGTATTCTCCGCATCCGGGCCGGGCAAACAAGGTCTATTTCAAGCTATCCGATGGACCGTTGTTGGTCATCGGTGAACACCGGTGGAGACGGCAGGCGGCCGACAGAGCGGCCAGGAATGGACGTTCTATCGGGCTACGTCAATGACACTGCCCGGCCCCCACGTGAAAGGCAACAGGAGTCCAGCTCGCGGTCGCGGGTAAATGGGAAAGCGTGCCCCGGCTACAGACCATTGCACTCAGGGCAAACCGTCTCCGGGCCAGGCGAAGCGTTGCAGGGTGTGAGCACGCCAGCGGTGGACTTGGCGCTGACAGGTATCGGTTAGTTGACGGCTGAGACTTGCCCATCACGCCCTGGGAGCCCCCCCCCGTCTTCTGAACCGCCGGACTGCTCAGGACCTGGTTGTCGCGACAACCGGAGGGGCGGTTTCGGGCGGTTTGAGCGGCTCAGGCGGTATTGCTGAAACAGCCGCAAGCCATTTCGCCAGCCGCAATTAAAGCAAAGACAAGGACTTGCGAAAATCGGGCATCGAAAATTCGAAGTCCGCGACTCTATCCGTTGAACTACGGGCGCAAGTGCTTTAATGACAAGTGGTTAAAGACGCCAAACTGCGGTGGTGCGACAACCGCCTGGTCCCATTCCTCTTCTACGTTTCAGCCTTGGCAGGGTCAAGCCAATTCACAGGGAGGTGCGCGAAGGACGGGGCTTGCGTAGGGTGCCTGCAGCCTGCAAGCCGCTATAGCCTGCAGCAAAAGGCTCAGGGGAACGTTGTGGCGGTTCAGGGGTCTGCCTCGTATAATACTGGGGCGAGTAGGCCCGTGAAGGGTGCGCTATGGTTGCATCGGAACCGGACAAACAGGCCGTTGCCGACCGCTCGGAAATCCGGCTCGAAGACATCTTCGAGAAGACGATCTACCACTTTCTCGAACCGGTCGGCGAGTTCCTGCGCGACCCGTCCGTCACCGAGGTCATGATCAACGGCTACAACGAGGTCTACCTTGAGCGCAAAGGCCAGTTGGTGCTGACCGACGCACGGTTCCCGAACGAGCCTGCGCTGATGGCGGCCGTCCGCAACATGCTTCAGTTCGTGGGAAAACGGCTGAATCCCGACATCCCCATGATGGATGCCCGTCTGCCGGACGGTTCCCGCGTGCACGTGGCCATGCATCCGTGTTCGCGGCGGGGCACGGTGGTGACGATCCGCAAGTTCGCGCGTGAGGCGTTCGACATGGACTTCCTCGTGCGGACGCGGTCCATTTCGGAACTGGCCCGCGACTTTCTCCAGCTGTGCGTGATCACCGAGAAGAACATGCTGCTCAGCGGGGGCACGTCGAGCGGCAAAACGAGCCTGCTGAACGTCCTGTCGGAGTACATCCCGGATGACCGCCGCATCGTCGTCATCGAGGAGTCGGGCGAATTGCAACTCAACCAGCCGCACGTCATCAACCTCGAATCACGGTCGCCCGACCGTTACGGACGGGGCGAGGTCACGATCCGCGACCTCTTCAAGAACAGCCTGCGGATGCGGCCGGACCGGATCATCGTGGGCGAGTGCCGCGGCGGCGAG
>DATKXP010000025.1:0-3176 GCA_035529015.1 Phycisphaerae bacterium
AGGCGGCTGTCCGCGACGATGCGCCGGTCAACGGGAGCCGCCCGGAACCGCCAGACGAGTTGGCCGTCGGCCGCCCGCAGGCAGTAGACCGATCCGTCGCCGCAGCCGAACACACAGAGACCGTCGTAGACGGTCGGCGGAGAATCGACCCGTCCGCCGGCGGCGACCTGCCAGAGGGGCTTCCCGGTGTCGGCGTCGAGACAGTGGACCGTGTGGGCGTCTTTGGCGCAGAGGAACAGTTTTCCGTCGGCCACGACGGGGGCGGTCAGGGCACCGCCGATGCGGGCCCGCCAGCGGACCTTGAGCGCGGCGGGGACGGGCACGGTCGTCGATCCGCTGCGGGTGACGTTGCCGCGATACGTCGGCCACTCCCGGGGGTCCGGCGGATAGATGGGCGGGTGCCAGGCCGAACCCTTGGCGTCCGTGGCGGCGGGTGCGGCGGCCGCAGGACTGTCGGCGCCTGTCGGCGGCTTCGTCGCGACGGCCGCATAGGCGGGGCCCTTCTCCACTACCTGGTCGCCGGCGTCCTCGACCTGGTCGAGCGAATTCTGGGCGGCCAGGGCGTAGAACCCGTTGACCTTGATGAGGTTGAAGCACTGGCACGGATCGGGCGGAATGTAGATGTATCCGTTGGCGGGCATGACGCCGTACTGGCACAGGCCGCGCACCCACCAGTTGTTCACGTGATTGTCGCCGGCGAGGTCAACGTATTCCAGTCCGCGGCGTCCGCAGATGAGAAAGCGCTCGGTGGCCTTGTTGCGGTAGCAGCGGTGGTGGTGTCCGCCGGGAAGGACGGCGGTCCGTGAGAGCGTCTTCTTGACTTCGCCGGTGCGGACATCGACGCCCCAGATCTCCTTGGCGTCGTTTCCGATGAAGTTGTCCTTGGGGATGGCGATGCCGGTCGTGATCTTCCCGTCCTTGCCGAGTCTGTTGTCCTTCCAGATGGAGGAGGTCAGGGGGACGGTCCAGGCAAGGCCGTCGATGGCGAAGAGGTCGGCGGGCGAGGCAAAGCCCATCGATCCCTTGTGCTCCCACACCTTCTTGCCGTCGGCCATGGCGAAGGCGTGCAGGCGGTTCCAGGTCAGGCACATGACCACGCCGCCGTAGGCCACGACGGTTGGCGCGTAGTCCCGCAGGAAGAGGCCCTGTGTGGGGAAGGGCGCCTTCCACACGTCGGCGCCGTCGGCCAGGTTGATGCAGTGGAGGCTCTCGTTGTCGAGGAAGAAGACCTTGTCGGCGGAAGCGATGAGCGAGAGCGGTGCGAGATACGCAAGGTTGCGGCCGGTCTTCTTCCAGCGGACCTTGCCGGTGCCGGCCTCGTACGCGACGATGGCCTTCTCGACGGTGGGCTCGCGGTTGACGCTGAGTTCCCAGTAGCCGTAGACCTTCGGCGCCTCGTCGTTCATGATGTTGGGGTCGCCGAGAACGGCCAGGAGCGTGCCCCGATGGTGGATGATCTCCTCGGTCTTCTCGGAGCCCTTGAAGGTGTGCAGCGTCTTGCCGGTGGCGGCGTCGAGGGCCGAGACGGGCGCGTCGAGCCCCAGCGTGGCGTACACGCGGTCGCCGACGGAGACGAGCCTGCGCGGCAACTGGGCCGGCCCGGACCGGAAGTAGAAAAGGTGCGTGAGCCACGTGGGGATGTCGCGCTTCCACAGGAGGACGCCGTTGAAGGCGTCGCGGGCAACGAGCCGCCACTGGGCCGGCCGGTGCATCAGCGACGTGTGCCCCTCGTCGAAGATGTAGAACAGGCGTCCGGCGCTCGAGGTCATGGCGCTCATGCTGGCCAGGGCATCGTGGTCGCGGCACCGCTTCGGGCCGGCCGTCCACTGGACTCGGCGAGGCGACCCGACGCGGCTGTCGCGGGCGACGGCGTTGCCGTCCGGGCCGTGCAGGAAGTGCGTCCACTCATCGATGTCGTCCGGCCACGGCTTGACGGTCTTCTTGCCGCCGATCATCGCCACGCCACGCGGCGCGAGGACGCGCATGACTTCGGCCATCGGGACGGCGGCCAGATCGTCGGCGATCAGGAGGTTGACCAGGTTGTCGGCGTACGGCAGGCGGCTGCCGCCAAAGACCTCGACCGAGACCCGGCCGTAGAGGCCGAGCGACGCGATGTGCTTGCGCGCCGCCTCGACGTGCTTCGCGTCGGTGTCGAGACCGTGGACGAGGTAGCGCTCCTCGGCGCCGAGCGCCGCCGTGAGCCGTCCGTCGCCGCAACCCAGGTGGACGACCAGGCCGCCCGTCACGCCGGCGGCTTTGAGGATCTGGGCGGCCTGGCCGGCATCCGCCGCACGGGCGGGCGCGCCGAAGGCCAGGAGCAGCGCGGCGGTTACGAGTATCCGAAGGTGACGACATCGCATCAGGCTTGCCTCCTCATGGCGACGAATCTGCTGGGCGGTGGATCGGCCACGCCGTTAGTGGCTCAGCGCCAGCACTGCACCGTCCCGTTCTTGAGCGAGACAAAGAGGCAGCCGTTGGCGGCGGCCATGCCGTCCCAGGCGGGCGCGGCGTCCAGTTGGCACTCGGCCAGTTTCTTGCCGTCGGTCGCGGAAGCGGCCCACAAGACGCCTCCGAGTTTGCCCGCGTGGGCCGCCTCGTACTTGGCGGCCGGGTGGTCGGGCGGGAAATAGGCCGGTGTGCCCGCCACATAGACAACGTCGCCGGCCAGGACCATCGCCTTGCCGGTCAGGGGGATATCGGTGCTCCACTTCTCGGCGGCGCTGCCGACCGCCGCCCTCGCCCTGCCCTTGCCCTTTCCCGCCGCCGTCTTGCCCTTCGCGGTCTGTTGCGGGGTCCTGGGGCTTACCGTGCCTGCGGTCAGTCTGTATCCCTTGACGCGCGGGTCGAAGTAGGAGTGGCGGTGCACGGGGAACCCCCGGACCTCGTAAAAGTCCTTCCCGTCCGTCACAAGGATGTCGCCGGAAGGAGGCCGCACGGCCGTCTTCCCCGAGAACCCCGTGCCGATCGTCCAGTAGGTCCGGTGCTGAGGGTCCCCATCCGTGAACCCGGCCGACGGGATGAGGTGCGCACCGGTTGCACCGGCGTCCGTCAGGTCCGGCGCGAACGCCTTGTGCCGCATGTAGAGCCGGGTTCCGTCGGCGACCAGGATGTCTGCCTTGCAGCCCCGGTTGTTCGCGGCCGGGAACCCGGTTTTCTCATCGAACGGGCCGTAGACC
>DATKXP010000026.1:0-3940 GCA_035529015.1 Phycisphaerae bacterium
CCGCTGGAGGGCGATCTCGCCTTCGGACGGCACGCCCGGCAGTTGGGCTTCCCGGATGACGACCTCGCCGTTGAGTTCGACAGTCAGGCGGTCGCCCTTCATGGTGATGAGGAAGGTGTTCCACTGGCCGACGGGCTTGTCGGCTTTTTTGAGGGGCGTGCAGGCCTTGCGGACGGCCTCGGGCTGCTTGCCGTCGGTGCGGTACCCATAGACTTCTCCGGAGCCCAGGTCGTTGCACCAGATGTTGATCTGGCTCTTGGAGTTGCCGCGCAGGAAGACGCCGCTGTCGCCCGGTTTCGGGAACCGCCAATCGAGCATCAGGACGAAGTCCTCGAACTTCTCGCTGGTCCAGATGGTGGGTCCCTGGCCGTCGAAGCGGACGATGCCGCCTTCGGCCTTCCAGTTCTGCAGCCACTTGGCCCTGTCGGCTTCGGATTCGGGCTTGCCCTGCCTGGCCTGCCAGTTTGTGAAGTCCTTGCCGTTGAACAACGCTTTGAACCCCTCGGGTGGTGCGTTGTCGGCCGCCAGGACCGTCGCCGACAAGACACTTGCCGCAAGGGCCGTCAGAAGGATCGTGCGCATCGCTTCGTCCTCCTTCGTTGCGAGGCCGTTTCACGACGCCCTCTGCCGCCGGGGTAGAGGGGATGTCAAACGGCATCTAACCCCATAACGCTACTTCGCCTTGTTGCCCGCCTGGTGGCCTTCCCAGGCCACCAGGAACAAGCATAAACTGCGTTCGCGGCGGCCTGGGAAGGCCGCCGCGCGGAACGTAGCGTAGCAGCACTACCCGGGTTTGGGTCCGACGCGCCATTCGAGGATGCCGCCGGAGACGTCGGGCTGGAGTTTGACCTCGATCCGCAGTTCCCGGGTCTCGACCGGTTCGAAGGCGACCTTGTTGAACGTGTCGTCTTGGGTTCCATAGGTCGAGCCGCCGGTGAGTTTGACTTCCTTCCACTCGTCGCCGTCTTTGTAGAGCAGCCGCCACGATGCGGGGACGCGGCACTGGCCGCGGCCGGTGTCGTCGAACCAGTAGACGTCGGCCTGCGAGAGGGTGCGCGGCTGCTTGAAGCGGTAGGCGGCCCATTCGGTCGTTCCGCGATGGTCCCACCAGGTGAGCCGGGGGATGGCGTGGTCGTTTGAGCGCTTCGGCAGGAGCCCGTCGCTGAGGGCATCGACCGTGTCGCCGCCATGGCAGTGCGACGCGGTCGTGGCGTACGCCGGTTTGGGCGGCCCGGCGGGTTTGGTCCACGCGTGGGCGTCGGGCGACGTACTGACCGTGGGAAACGCCGAGATTCTGAGGCGGGCGCAGCCCATCGGGATGAGCGTGACGGTCTCGGTCGGCTCGTTTGTACGGGCGGGGCTGGGCTGAAGGACGGCGACGAGGCCGTGGCGGTCGAGGTCCCACTCGGGGATCTTTCTGGCCTTGGCCTTGAGGAGAATGGGCGGTTCTCGGAATGTGATCGCCTGGCCCGGCGCTTTGGGCCCGACCTCCGGTTGGGTGACCTGGATCGATTCCTCCGGATGGTCCGCATCGACCGCGAGACCGTAGTTCCACGGCGTGGTCGGATGGACCTCGAAGGCGGGCCAGTCGTCGGTGCCGCCGATGCGTTTCCACTCCTCGCCGATCTTCAGCGAGAACCAGAGCGGCCCGCGGCGGACCGAGACGGCCGACTTGTTTTTCTCCCACAGGACCGCCTCCAGGCGCATCGGCAGCGTGAGGGTGACCACGTCGCCGTCGGACTCCTCGGGCCAGGTCCGGTCGATGACGAGGTAGGCGAGCGGTTCGGCCTTGGCCTCGACCGCCTTGCCGTTGATCGTCACGCTCGCCCCCTTGCACCAGCCGGGGATCCGCAGGTACAGGGGGAAGCGGACGGCCTTCGGCGCCGTGACGCGGAAACGAACCTGCTCGGAGAACGGGTAGTCGGTTTCCTCGGTGATGGTGACCGTGGCGCCGTCGGCCACCCTGGCGGTGACCTCGCCGGCGGCGTAGAGCGACGCGCACAGTCCGCCGTCGGCGGTGGCGAGCCAGAGTTCCTCGGCGTAGTACGGCCATCCGTGCGAGACGTTGTGCTGGCAGCATCGGTAGGAGTGCGGGTTGTAGGCCAGCATGCACCCGCCGTTCTGGACGCCGGGGGAGTGGTTTTTGGCGTCGAGGACGACCATGTTCGGGGCGGTCAGATAGTGAAGGCCCTTGAGGTCGGGCGTCCGCGAGGCGGGGAAGGAGTTGAAGGCGACCTCCTCGCATCGGTCGGCCCAGAGCGGGTCGCCGGTGATTCTGGTGAGCATTTCGAAGGAGTGCATATATTCGACCATGGAACAGGTTTCGGCGGCCTGTCGGGGGTCGTCGAAGCCGTTGCGGCAGTTTTCGTCGGCGCCGAACATGCCGCCGGGCACCTGTCCGTAGAGGCCCATGGCGGTGTCGTAGTTGCGGTAGGCGGCCTGTCGGAAGGTGTCCTGGCGTGCCTGCATCCAGTAGATGGCGGGCTGTCGGAAACACTGCGAGAAGTTGACGCCGTGCCAGTTTGCGACGCCGCCGGTCCAGTCGGCGGTGCGGCGGTGGACCTTCCTGGCGACCTCCAGCAGAGGCGCCTCGCCGGTGCGGTTGTAGAGCCAGTAGACGGACTCGAGGTTGTCTCCGGCGCGCATCTTCTGCCAGTAGGGCAGGAGGAAGTCGTCGTCGGGGACGCTCATCTGCCAGCGGAAGTATTGGGTCAGGAACGGAAGGACGCGTTCATCGCCGGTGGCCTCGTGGAACGACTGGAGGCAGTTCATGGCGATCATGTTGGGCCAGACGTCGGGCTTGCCCTTCAGGTGCGTGAGGTTGACGCGCGGTCCGAACCAGCCGTCGTCGCGCTGGCTGGAGAGGATACCCTCGATCCATTGGCGGGCCTCTTTGGTGATGCGCTCATCGCCCAGCACGTAGCCGAGGTCGCCGAAACCTTTGAGCCAGTAGGGCAGTTCCTCCCAGGGGCTGTGTCCGTTGCCTTCGGGGCTGAGCCATGCGTTGCCGTCGGCCTTGCACCATCGGCTGATTTCGGGCAGGTGGCCGATGAAGCCGTCGGCCTCGAGTTGCAGCATGTGCCGCAGCCACCCGCGGGGTTTGACGGCGCCGATGGGCAGTTTGACGAGCGGGCTGGGCGCCAGCGGCTCGCGGTTCGACGGGTACAGTGCGGTTCGAACGTCGGTGGGCGGCCGGGGCACCGATTCGATGCGCGTCTCGGCGGCCGCATACCCGGCGACGGCGGCAGACAGCACAACCGATGCGACAAGTAGAGACGGTCTGTTCATTGGTGTTCCTCCGGGTCGCGGTCCACGGCGGCGCGGCTCATCGGATCTTGTAGGCGACGGTCATGCCGTCGTTCTTCTCGAGGGAGGCCCGGATGGTGACCATCTCGTAATCGGGGCTGTCCTGGAGGTAGGTATGGAAGTCCTGGACGGCCTTGGCGGAACGGATGGTGTTGTCGGCGACGATGACGGCCCCGGGCACCAGTTTCGGCTCGAGGGCTTTGAAGTACTTGAAGTAGTCGCTTTTGACGGCGTCGAGAAAGACGAAGTCGAACTGGCCTTCGAGGGTGGGGAGCGTCTTGAGGGCGTCGCCGGTGATGCAGGTGACGGTTTTTTCGAGTCCGACTTTTTTGAGGTTTTCGCGGCAGGTGTCGGCGGTGCCGGGATTGATTTCGAGGGTGGTCAGGTGGCCGCCGTTTCGTTCAAACCCGATGCCCATGTTGATGGCGCCGAACCCCTTGAAGGACCCGACCTCGACACCGCATTTGGCCTTGCGGGCCTCGACGAGGATGCGCAGGAACATGGCGTCGCCGGGCGTGGTGTCCATGCCGGTGCGGTTGAAGTTCTTGATGAACTCCTCGCGCTGGGCGTCGGTCATCTTCCCGGCTTCGCCGGAATGGACCGACGCGCCGACGAGCGCCACCAGGGTGAGGCT
>DATKXP010000027.1:0-2213 GCA_035529015.1 Phycisphaerae bacterium
TGAACTGCTCGCCGGCCGCATCGGTGAAACCAACTCGCAGTACGAGCGCGGTATGGGCAAGCCGAAGGACTTCCACTTCCTGTCGGACAAGTCGCGCCGCATCCTGTCCGGCATGGGCGTCGAAGTGGATGTGATTGACCCCGGCGGGAAGACGAGCCAGGCGCCGTCGCCGACCACGCAGCCGCCAGCGGGCGCTGAGGCTGGCCCAGCCATCGGTGAGCGACGGCTCATCAACGGCGTGATGGGCGAATGGGACGGCAAGGGATGGAAGGCGGTGAAGTAATGCCGGTGGAGCCGCAGAAGACAGAATACTTGTCCCTTGATCCGAAAGCGGGACAGTCGCTACCTGCCGCACAGGCTGTCGCGCCGGCACAAACGGACTATCTGTCCACTGACCCTAACGCCGGCACGAAGCAGGAGCCAGTCGTCCGCGCCTTCGACAGCGTGACCGGGAAGGAACTGACGCCGACTGACGGGCCGATGGATGTGGTTAAGGGCGCCGCGAAAACGGTCTGGGGTGGTGTCGCGCCGTTTGTGCCAGGCACGCAAGCCTCGAAGGACATGGGCGCGCAGATGGCGTCCGGAGAGTTCTTCATCAACCTCGCCAAGAGTGCGCTAGGGCTGTCGCCAGAACATGCGGCCGAAGCGCAGAAAATGACCGAGGCGGCTGGCCGCGGTGACATTCCGACTGCTGCCCGTCACGCGCTGGGGATGCTCCCGCTGCTTGGCCCGTGGCTGTCGGCGCAAGCGGATCTGGCTGAGTCTGGCAAGCCCTACGAAGCGGCCGGCAACGTCCTCGGCATGGCCGCAACGACGGTAGGACCGGCGGCGCTGCCGAAGCGAGTATCGGTGGGGCCGCTGGCCCGCAATCCCAACGCGCAGGTTGCCAAGGCCGTAGACTTTGGACTCCGCGAAGGTATCCCGGTCGATGCCGGAACAGCCACCGGCAATACGCTCATCAAGGGCGCGAATCAGGCCGCCGAGCGGATGACGATTAGCGGTTCGTTTGTCGGACGCAAGGCCGCGCAGGCTGAGGCCGAAGCGTTGGCGGCGACTGGGCAGCGGTTGGTGAATCGGGCGGCTCCGCGGCCGGCTGTCGCCGCATCAGCGGGGGAGGCCACGCGAACGGGTGTCGAGGATGCTATCCACTCGCTAAAGGTCAACGCCGAAGATCCCGCCTACGGCGTGTTCCACACGGCCGCGAAAAACCCAAAGAACACCGTCGCTATTCAGACCGGAACCAAGCAGGTTCCGACCGGAGTGCTGGACCCCAAGGGCAACCCCATCACTAAGACCGTTCCGATCACGGAAGACATCGCCATGCCCGTGGACGTGTCAGCCATCAAGGCTCAGGCGCGGCCCATCTACGAGTCGATGCGAAAATGGTGGGAGCCGGCGCGACGGAACTCCTCGGCGGCCTACACGGCGCTGGAAAGCATCATCAAGGGCAAGGATGTCATCCCGGCAGAGGCGGCAGAAGCCGCACTGGGCGGACTGAAGAAGCTCTCGCAGGAAGCCGTGTCGTCAGACCTGAGAGACTTCAACCAGGGAACCGCGGCTGGTATCGTGCCGAAACTCCAGCAAGCCGTCGATGCCGCCGCGACCAAGGCTGGAAAGGACGTCGTCAAGGGACTCCGCGAGGGCCGCGCCGCGCACGCCGCCAAGATGGAAGCGGCTGATGTCCTGAAGCAACTCCGCGACGAGCCGGTCCAGACGTTTAACCAACTGACGTGGGCCGGCGATGCCGGCGTGGAGCGGCTGAAGGAAGTCGCCAAGCTGGCCCCAAAGGCAATGGCGGAAGTGGGCCGCGCCTATCTGGACAAGCTGCTCGAGATGTCGGGCAGAGAAGGCGCCTTCGACCACGCGCAGCGGTTGCTTCAGGACTGGAGCAAACTGGGCGACCAGACCAAGCGCATCCTGTTCCGCAACCCGGCGCTTATCGAGGACCTCGACAACTTCTTCCTGCTGGGGAAAAAGGCGACCGAAAACATGAACCCGTCAGGGACGGCCTACGTCGGCGGGATGGTGGCGCATCTGGCGAACGGCTACTGGTTCCACAACCCAGCCGCGGGCGTGGCCTACGAGATTGCCGGCGCTGGACTCGCCAAACTCCTCCGCTCGCCCAAGACGTCCCGGCTGCTGACGCGGGGATTCAGCATCCCCATCAGCAATCCGGTTAGGGCCGGCGCGTGGTCGTCGCAGTTGATGCGGGC
>DATKXP010000028.1:0-3849 GCA_035529015.1 Phycisphaerae bacterium
GTTGCCGACATTGACAACGACGGAGCCCGTGGCGCCCATGGCCCCCGGCCCGCCCATGTCCTTGCCCTCAGCCGGGTAATTGACGGCGAAGTGCACAGACTCGGCGTCGGACATCGTGCTCCGCCACGCGCCCAGCGCGAAAGCCACTGCCATCGCGAGAGCGAAGAGGGCGAGCTTCTGCCATCGCCCGACCTTCATGCCACACCCCCCAGTACGCCTGACCCCCCGGTCCGGAGTCAATTGTACCGGAGTGCACAAGGAGTGGCGAGACTACGGCACAGTCACCTCGGCCGATGCCGACCACGGCGAGTACCCGACCGCGCCCTCGGCCCGCACCCGGTAGAAGTAGGTGCGGCCGGCCTGCGTCGTGTCGTCGGTGAGGGACGCGGCGTCGGCTGCCGCCTCGAAGGACGTGCGGCCCTTGCGGAAGTCCTCGCCGTCGGCGCGCTCCGCCACGTAGGCGCCGGCCGGAGGCGGGAAGATCGAGGCCGTCCACCGGAGGGTCACCGTCGGACCGTCTCCGGTGGCCGCCGTCAGCCCCTCTGGAGCCTGAGGACTGTTCTGGACGACCACCGGCCGACTCATGTGGCTCTCCAGGCCGCCCGGCAGGTGGACGCTCCACGCGGCCTCCCAACTGAAGTCTGCCAGCTCATTGACGACCTTGACCGGCGTGGCGCTCAGGGGCTCGAGAGGAGTGAAACCGCCGGTCGTTCCGAGCGGGCGCGTCACGTCGAGTGGCCGGTGGCTGGCGTCAAGCTTGAACGGCAGCCGCGGGAGCACGGGACGCAGCGCGACGAGGCAGGACTCCAGAGGGTCGACCCGCACCGTGTCCTTCCAGCCCAGCTCGCCGGGGCCGGGCGCGCGCGCGTCGCCGTCGCGCGAGGAGCGCGCCAGCACCTGGACGTTGAAGGCCGCGAAGTGGATGCTGTGCGACTCGGTGCCGTCGTGCGTGATGCGCCACACTTGCGTCCCGTCGCCCAGCCGTGGGGGGGACGCCTCTTCGGCGCTGGCGACGAACTCCGTCGCGGGGTCGATGGCCGAGTACGGCACCGCCGTTCGCACGCCGGTGGCCGCCAGCGGCGCCTCCACGCCCAAGGTGGCCGTCTCGCGGCCGTACTCGGGTTCGAACAGCTCGGTGACCATCTTGCCGTGCACGGGCAGCGTCAGCCGGTAGTCGCGGTCGAGCGGGGTGAACGCGACCGTCCCGGCCTCCTCGGCCGCATACACGGCGGGGGACTCGGTCTCGTAGACCGCGTCGTAGGCGGCGGTCGGGACGAGGACGGGATCCTGGGAGGCCGCGTAGGCGGCCGGGAGCGCTCGCCGCAGACGGGTGAGGTCGAAGGCCGGCGCGGCGGCGCCTTCGACCTGGAACTGCAGGATCGTGCGCGTGTTGGGGCCGTAGCCGGGCAGCGTCGTCGGCGCTCCGCCGATCGCGGTCATGTCGGTGTTCCCGGTGAAGTAGTCGACGCGGCTGTCGCCTTGGGGCGCCGGCGCCGGGGCGTCGTTGTACAGGATGAGCTTAGAGCCGCTCGGGACCTGCGAGAAGTCGACGATCACGTCGGCGCGCTCGCCCGGGGCGAGGAGGAGCGTCCGTCCGGAGATGCCGACGACGGTGGCGAGGACGCCCATCTCGGCGTCTTGCGACGTCGGCTGCCTCACGATGTAGCCGACGGGCGTAGTGGGCAGTTCGACGGCCTGGGGCAGGAGGCCGCCGTCGTTGCCGATCTGGATCATGGCGGGGCCGGCGGCGCTCGGGGCCGGGACGCCGCCCGGGCGTTTGTCCGTCGGCCAGTCCGCCGGCCAGTCTGGGTTGACGGATCCCGCGGCCGGCAGCATCGGGATCTCGCCCGAGTCGGTCTGCAGCTCCGGCCGGCCTCCGGGCCCGGTCTTCGCGATCTCGTTGGACACCGCGTAGTAGAGCTGGAGGTTGAGGTGGCGGTCGCCACAGGCGTTGAGGATGCGCAGCCGGTAGGCCTTGCGCTCGACCTTGGCGTAGGGGTAGGCGGTTCCGTTGACGAGCATGGTGTCGAAGAAGGCGTTGGGCACCGCCGACGGGTTGGGCGTTCCGGGATTCTCCTCCGGCTCGTAGGCGACCTTGCCGTAGAGCGGGTTCGGCACGGGGCCGTTCACGGTGCGGTCGTAGTCCGTCCAGTACCAGGGCAGGTAGTCCCATCTGCCTTTGGCGTTCACGGTGGCGCTCAGGTTGTAGCTCTCGCTCTCGCTGTGGGTCTGGTTGGGCATGTACACGTGCGGGTACCAGAGAGCCCCGAGAGCGCCCCAGCGGGCGAGATCCCAGGTGGGGTCCTGGAGCCTGACCTGCGCGGCCTCGGGCACGAACGTCTTGTCCTCGATGATCAGGGGGAGCTCGGCGGCCGGCACGGTGCCTGCCTTGACCGGCGCCTCGATCGCCCGACTCGACGCCGGCTCGCCCGCGTTGCCGGCGACGAGCTCGTCGTCGACGGGGTCGCCGATGAAGTACGGCGCGGCCTCGCCCGCGTAGACGCTGAGGCGCGTGAGCCCGTAGGTGTCGTCGTGCAGATAGAGGAAGCGGGCGCTCTGGTCGTTGGGGAAGTAGAGCGTGGTGGCGCCCGGGCCGGGGTCGTTGGTGGCCCCGGGCGTGCCCTGGCCGACGGGCTTGCCTCGCGCGTCGAACCACATGTCCGGGACGTGGGTGAGGCTGGGTCCGGCGTCGTAGGAAGAGCGTTCGCCGGCCGGCGTCACCCACTGATACTGCGAGCCGCCGCTGATCCATGGCGTGAGGCCGCCGTGCAGGTGAAGCGACGCCCGGTTCTGCGGATAGGTCTCGCCGCCGCCCAGGGGTCCGGCGCCGGCGCCGGTGACGGTCGCGTCGACCGGCAGGAACAGCTTGCCGCCGCTGCCGGTCGGCAGCTGGTTCACGAACTTGATGCGCGCCGGCCGGCCGCTCCGCGCGTGGATCAACGGCCCGAGGTAGCGGATCGGCGCCGGCTCGACGGTGTTCTGCCCGTCGGCGCCGGTGCCCCGGTTGAGCTGGACGTAGCCGCGCAGCCGGGTCTCCGGCAGGTCGCGGTGAAACCGCTGCGAGTACTGGCGGACGGCGATCTCGTAGTAATCGCAGCCCGGGTACGTGATCGTGTCCGGCACGGCGACGGGGATGTACTGTCCGAGTCCGTTGGCCGCCGCAGCGCCGACGCCCGGCAGCGCATCGACGAACTTGCGGATGATCGGGCTGTTGGCCCAGTTGGCGGTGCCGCCGAAGTAGTCCGGTGTGGCGAGCGGGTCGAGGCGCGGCGGGGGAGGGGCCGGTTCGCCGGCCATCTTCTGGCCGGCGAGGGTCGCCGCGTTGAAGCGGATGGCCTGCGTCGGCTGCTCGGCCATGAACGAAGCGAGGTCGCGGGTGGTGTAGGAGATGGCCCCGTCGGTGACGCCTGCGTCGAACGCGGATGCGCCACGCGGCGCAATGCCCGCCTGCGGTTTCTGGCCGGAGCCGCAGGCGCCCACGGCGAGCGCGATCGCGGCGACCGCCGCGACGGCAAGCACCGCCGCGCTCAGTCTGAGCAGCCGGCGTTCCAGACGGTCCTCCTTGCTCCCTGCGCGTGCCCTGAGCGCGCCGCCTTCGTCGAGAAATCCGGACGCAACCGGCCCTCTTCGTGGACGGGCACCAAACGGTACCATACAATCACCTCGTGACTGGGGGCACATGGACCCGGGCACGGTCAGGAATGGTCTTCGGGGAGGGGCAGCAGTGAAGGTTCTCGCAGTGGCGATCATCATCGTCGCGCTCGTCATCATCATCGTGCCGCAGTTCACCAACTGCGACGCCAACAAGGAATCGAAGGCGATGGACGAGATGAGCAGCACCATCTCGAC
>DATKXP010000029.1:0-5233 GCA_035529015.1 Phycisphaerae bacterium
ACCGGCAACGGCATGGCCGGCGGCAACGCCGTCTTCTACGTCGGCAGCCTGCGGGCCGACATGCGCGGCTACGGGCCCGGCGAGGAGATGCCCGACGGCGAGATCACCCCCTGGGACATCACGGGATTCACGCAGAAATACCTCTCGGACAACCTCGACGCCGACATGGCCGGGTACGGTCCCGGCCAGGCCGAGCCCGACGCCGACGTGAACCCGTGGGACATCAGCGGTTTCACGTCGCGCTACTCGGCGGCGATGGCGGCGGGGACGCACCTGGAACTGCTTCCGACGGGCGGCGAAGGCCTGGCCGTCGGCACACCCGCGCCGCTGCCGCTAGCGGCAGGGACTGCTGAGACGGCAACACCTTTGAGTGTGGCACGGCTGGCTTGTCCAGCCGTGGAGAAACCGTCCGGCAACCACGGCTGGGCGAGCCAGCCGTGCCACACGCCGCCTGCGGCCGCTGTGCTGGTTGCATCGGCCGATCCGCTCCCCTCGTCCTCGGCGCCCTGGTCGCCCGCGATGCCCGACACGATCGCGACAGACTCAACCCTCGCCGCCGACGACCTCGTCGATGCCCTCGCGCTTCCCGCCCTTGACGTGCGCCTGTGAGACGCGGTGCCACGTAGGCCGGGGCGTGCCCCGGCCCTCATCCGTCCCGGTCTGCTCAGCCCCGTCCGGCGAGGCAGACGATACTGCCGTCCTGCAGGGAAACGAACAGTCGGCCCTGCGCGGCGATCATGCCGTCGAAGACGGGTTCGGTGTCGAGTTTGAGTTCGGCGAGTTTCTTGCCTTCCTTGGGCGAGACGGCTACCAGGACGGCGCCGCGCCGACCCTCGAGGGCGGCGAAGGGGGCTTTCGGGTCGAACTCGTCGGGAGGGCCGGCCACGAACAGGACGTCGCGGGTCTTGACCATCGCGCGGACCCGGACGGGGAGCCAGAGCGTCCATAGCGGCTGGTCGGCACGGGTATAGCCGATGCCCTTGTCCTGGCCGAAGGCGGGGCTGTTGAGTTTACGCACCTCGTCGGCCCGGCCGCGGGAGTAGTCCGACTGGGGCAGCCAGCGCAGCGGCGGGCGGGCGCCTTCCTCGCCGACGATCTGCGGCTCGGTGGTGTTCTTGTCGGCAAACAGCAGGTACCCCTCCTTGCCCGGGAAGAAAAACAGGCTGTGGACGTTCCGGCGGTAGAACACGCGCACGGCGTACGTGGTGGTGTCGTCAACGACGAGCAGTTGACCGGTCTTGGGCGACTGGTTGGCCAGTTGGAATCCGGGCCACCGCTTCGAGTACATCCAGAACGTGCGGTTGTACCAGGAACCGTCGAGCAGCCCCGCCGTCGAGAACACGTGCAGCCCCACGTCCTTCTCGCCCTTGGTCGAGAGGACCTTGGGGTCGATCTCCTTCAACTCGGGCGTTACCTTCTTCTGCCGCATGTAGATGTGGCCGCCCTCGGCCACCAGCACGTCCGAGTTGGCCCCCTGCGTATAGAACGAGTAGTCGCGTCCGGTCCGGACGTCGGGGTGCGGCCCTTCGAGAAGGCCCTTGTGGAGGACCTTGCCGGTGGCGGGGTCCAGACCGTACAGGCGGATGCCCCCGTCAAGGTACGTCGAACGCCCGGCCGTGACGTAGGCCACGCCGCCCTCGACCAGCACGCTTCCGTGCACCGGCCAGGTCGATTCCACCTGGCCGAAGCAGGCGATCCTGCGGTCGCCGGGCGCCGCCAGGAACTCCCACACGAGTGCCCCGTCGGAGGCGCGCAGACACCGGACCCGCCCGTCCGCCGACCCGAAGAGCACCAGGCCGCCGTGCAGCGTGGGAGGCGAATCGATCCGCCCGCCCGCCGTGAACCGCCACAGCCGCTCGCCCGTCTTCGCGTCGAGAGCGTACAGGGTGTGAGCGTCGCGCGCCGCCACGAGGACCTTGCCGCCGGCCGCCACGGGCGCCGTCAGGTTGCCTCCCAACGTCTGTCGCCAGACGCTGGCCACCGGTCCCGCCACGGCCGAGACCGTGGCGCCGCGTCGCGCGGCATCGTGACGGTACGTCGGCCAGGCATCCGGATCGGGGGCCGCGGCCATTGCGGCCGGAACCGCGCCGAAGGCAGGTCCCTTCACGAGCCGTCCGGCGTCGGCCACGGCGTTGCGTCCGGAGGCCGATGCCGGCCCGATCGCCGCGTAACCGAGCAACTTCGCACCGGGTTCGCAGAAACACTGGTCCGCCGGAACGTAGACCATGCCGTTGCACGGCATCACGCCCAGTTTGCACGCGCCGCGGAGCCAGTTGTTCTGCGAATGGCCGTCTCCGCGCAGGTCGAGAAACTCGATGCCTTCCATGGCGCTTATCAGGTAACGGTCGGTGGCCTGGTTGCGATAGCAGCGGTGATGATGTTCGGGGCTGCGGAGGTTCGCGACGACGATCCGCTTCTTCTCGTCGCCGGTGCGCGGGTCGAGGCCGATGGTCATGGCCCGGGCCGACTTGCGGGCCGGTTTCAGGTCCGCATCCACCGCCCACATGCCGGTCCACACCAGGCCGTTGGCCACGAAGAGGTCCACGTTGGCGGCGCCGCTGTCGCGGTTCACCTTCTTGCTCCACAGCAGCCGGCCGCTTGCGCCGTCGTACGAGGCCAGCGACGGGCCGCCTTTGATCAGAACGACGCCGCCGTGGGCCACGAGCGTCGCGGCGTTTCGCACCTTCGGCTCGACGCGCCACACCTCCTTGCCGTCTTTCAGGGCGCGGGCGATCAGGTCCTTGCCGGTCTGGTAGACGACGCGTCCCCCGTCGATGGCGAGGAGCAGCGACCGGATGCCGCTCGTCCCCTGCTTCCAGAGGACCTTTCCCGTTTCGCCGCTGACCGCCACGAGCGCGGCCGAGCCGGGGCCGGCCTCGGTCCGTTGCTTTGCGGTGCCCGACGGCGCGCTCGGGATGGAGACCACGACGACGCCGTCGCTTGCCAGGACCTCGTTGGCGCCTTCGGTGCCCTTCACCGTGGTGACGACCTCGCCGGTTGCCGCATCCAGGATCGACAGCGGCGCGCGGAACCCCAGGGTCGCGTACAGTCGGTCACCCACGGCCACCAGGCGTCGTTGGTTCTCGATGGGCAGGGCCACGCGGCCGGCTCGGACGACCGTCCAGTCGGCTCCCTCCCACTTCTCTCTGGCCCACTCGCGCCAGCCCCACGGTTCGATGGGACGTTTCCAGAGCCGTTTGCCGTTGAACGCGTCGCGGCAGATGATGGACCACCGGTCGGGCAACCGCTCGTCGATGATGCCGATGGGGCCTTCGTCGAAGATGTAGAATACCCGACCCCCCGAACACACCTGCGCCTGGAACCCCGACGGCGTCTCGTGAGTGCGCAGCCACAGCGGCGGCGCAAGCCACTGCAACGTTCGCGGCGGCCCCGCCACCGTGTCGCGGGCGACCGCGTTGTTGCCCGCGTCGTGAAGATAGTGCGACCACACGTCGATCGTGTCCGGCCGCGGCTTGACCGTCTTCTTCCAGGCCCCGCCCTCTTTGACGTACGCCACGCCGCCGGGCGCGAGCACGCGCAGCACCTCGGCCATGGCGATGCCGCCGACATCCTCGGCCACCACCAGGTTAATCAGGTTGTCGGCATACGGCAGCGCCGCCCCCTGACGTTGCTCGACCGACACCGGCCCGTACAGCCCGCGCGCGTGGAGGTACTGCCGCGCCGTCTCGACCCTGGCGGCGTCCGGATCGAGGCCGTGAACCGTGTAACGGTCGCTGGCGTGCAGTGCGGCTGTCAGTTTCCCATCGCCGCAGCCGAGGTGGACGATGAGGCCGCCCTTGACGCCCGTGGCCGACAGAATCTTCTGCGCCAGGGCCTCCTCGTCTCCCGGCGCCGCAACCGCCTGCGCTGCCGCGCCGAGCGCCAGGGCAACCGCCAGGGCGCCGTACGCTGCGGCGCGACGGCCCATTCCCGGCCCATGTGTGTCTGCGTCTGATTCTGCGCACCATGCCATTGACTGATCCTCCATGCCGGGGACAACCCGGCTTCGTTCCGTCAAGAAGGGCCCAGTCTATCACACCCGCCGCAGGAGGGCAAAGCCTCGTAACGGGCCCCGGCCCTTGACGGCGCACCGCCGCGACGTATCATGTGGGCACGGCCCGCGACCGGCAGGTCCGGACCCCGCGGCGCCGTGGACGTCTTCCTGGTTCGAGAGGGATGCTCCATGAAGCCTGCCTTCCGTGCCGTTCTCGCGTTGCTCGCGCTCGCCGCCACCGCTGTGGCCTACGAGCCCACGTCGCACTACACGATTCAGACCATCGAGGGCTGGAAGGTTTACGTCAACAACGCTCTGCTGGGCAACGCGGAGCACGCCGAGGTCGGTGCCAAGGCCCTGAAAAAGTTGCAGGCCGACCTGGCTGCCGTCAAGACGCTCGTCCCCGACCGGCCGCTCAAGGAACTGCTCAAGGTGCCGATCTGGCTCGAGGTCGATACGACCAACGGTCCGCACGGCAGGACGCCCGCGTTCCACTATCATCCGGGCGCCGACTGGCTGAAGAAGATGGATTTCCACCCCGACAAGCACCAGTGCGTGGAGTTCAGCCGCGCCGCCGCCTACGCCGGCCGGCCGAGCCGCGAGGCAGGCGTCGTCCTCCACGAGTTGGCCCACGCGTACCACGACCGCGTCCTCGGCTTCGACGACCCCGAGATTCTGGCCGCCTACAAACGCGCGGTCGCCGGTACGGCGTATCCGGCGCGCGATTGGGCCAGGAGCAACCACAAGGAGTTCTTCTGCGCCGTCACGCAGCGCTACTTCGGCCCCCAGGAGCAGCGGGACGAACTTAAAGAGCGGGACCCCGACGTCGCCAAACTCCTCAACCGCATCTGGGGCGAACCGAAAAGGGTCCCCGCACCCCCGCCGCCCAAGCCGGAGAAGAAGAGCAGGGCCCCCGTGTCGTACAACCATCTTTTCGATATACGCGATATCGAAGGTTGGACCGCCTACGTGAACAGGAAAGACCTGGCCGACCACGCCGAGGAGATGGCGGCCGGCCGCCCAAGGGCTTGCCGCCTTGAAGACCGACCGAAAACATGTACCGTCCCCAATGGCAGGGTTTCCGCCATAGCAACCCCAGAATGCCCCAGCGAAACGGGAATACGAAACGTGTGATGGGGAGTGGCGAATTCACATCGTAAGTGTAACGGGTCGGCGTCAGAAGACCTCCGCCGCAGTCCGGCAGGCGAGGCCGTTGCGCCTCATCCTAATGCCATTGGG
>DATKXP010000030.1:0-7801 GCA_035529015.1 Phycisphaerae bacterium
CGCGCCCGATCGGTCGGCCGGCGCCTCGTCGGCCACGTCGGGCGGCGGGATCAGTCAGATTGGGTCTGAAAAGAACCATCAATCGCTCGATGAAATCAGATTCTGTCACGCTCCGCCGCATTCTTTAGCGGCCTGCTAGGCCTCTTCCGCGTGCGGCTCGCGGTCCTCTTCCAGGTCCGGCGATTGCGGTTCGGCCGCTTCGTTGGTTTCGCCCTCGGCAGCGTCGTCGGTTTCGGCCTCTGCCGCTTCGCTGCTCACATCGTCAGTCGAGCCGTCGTCTGCGGGTTTGGCGACGTCGTCGTCCTCGTGTGTGCGGCCCATGAGTTCATCGTCGGAGTAGATGGGGTGAAACCGCTCGACCTCCGGGACGTCGATCGCTTCGAGGATCTCGTCGAACTCGGTCTTTTCGAATTCGACGTCCTCCATCATGCCGCGGACGTTGTCCACCTGCTGTGCCGAAGGCCGTCGCGGGCGTTTTCGCTTGAGGGCCTCGCGCGACGCCTGTGCGCCCTTCGGCCGCACCTGCTTGACGGGCTCTTCAGCCTGCGGGTCCCGAAGGTAGATCCGCAGGTCTTTGAAGTCCGTGCTCTGTTCGGCGCCGATGCGGCGCTGGCGAACGAGTTCCAGGATGGCCAGGAACATGGCAATGCAGTAGTTGACGCCGCGGCCGCCGGCAAACAGGTCGGTGAACCGAAGCGACTTCTCGGCCTCGAGCCGCTGCATGAGTTCGTTGGCCGCCTCCTCCACGGGCGTGTCGTCGTAGACGACCTCTCGAGCCTCGGAGTAGCCGAGCGTGCGGATGACGTTGCCGAAGGTGGTGATGAGGTCCCAGACCGCGACGCCCTGGAGAAGGTCCTCGGGCGGGAGGTCCTCGGTTTGGGCTTCGATCTCGCGGAGGATGTGCGAGTCGAACTGCCGGGGGAACCGGCGAGCCATCTCGCGTCCGCGGTCGCCGAGGAGTCCGGCGGCTTCCTTGAAGCGGCGGTAGTCAATGAGTTGGCGGATGAGCGTTTCGCGCGGGTCCTCGGCCTCGCCGTCCTCGTCGTCTTCGAGTTCGGGGGGGCGCGGCAGCAGGGCGCGGCTCTTGAGTTCCAGGAGCGTGGCGGCCATGACCACGAAGTCGCCGGCCAGTTCGATGTCGAGGGCCTTGAGCATGTCGAGGTACGCGATGTACTGGTCGGCGATGCGGGCGATGGGCAGGTCCGTAATCTCGACCTCCTCCCGCTTGATCAGGTACAGGAGCAGGTCCATCGGCCCGTTGTAGATGTCGAGTTCGACTTTGTAGGTCATCGTCGTGTTGTTGTCGTGCGCGGCCCCGGCCCTGCGGCTGCGCGCTCCTGAATGGCTACCATCCGGCGAGGCCGGTGAGGGCCCTGATTTCACGCAGGGTCTCGTCGGCCACGGCGTTGGCGCGTTCGGCTCCGTCAGTGAGGATGGCCCGGAGGCAGTCGGGGTCAGCCTCGAGTTCCGCGCGTTTCTCTCGCGGTTCCTTCAGGTATTCGATGAGGATGTCGGCCAGACGGGCCTTGCAGTCGGTGCAGCCCCAGGCGGCGGTGCGGCATTTCTCGGCCACCTCGTCGGCCTCGTCCGGCGCAAACGTCTTGTAGTAGTCGCACACGTTGCACTCGTCGGGGTGACCGAGGTCGTCGCGCCGGATCCGCTTCGGATCGGTAATCATGGTGCGGACCTTCTTGCGGACGGTATCGGGGTCGTCGGCGATGTCGATCTGGTTAGCGTAACTCTTCGACATCTTGCGGCGGTCGGTGCCGAGCAGGCGCGGGCTGGTCGTGAGTTTGCCCTGCGGCTCGATGAGGGCATCGGCCCCGGTCAGCGAGTTGAACCGGCGGACGACCTCGCGCGCCAGTTCCAGATGCGGCAACTGGTCTTCGCCCACCGGTACGAGGTGGGCCTTGTAGAGAAGGATGTCGGCCGACTGGAGCACCGGGTAGCCCAGGAACGCGTAGTTGTGAATGTCCTTGTTCGCGAGTTGCTTCATCTGCTCCTTGTAGGTGGGGCAGCGCTCGAGCCAGCCGATGGGCGTGTAGCACGAGAGCACCAGGTGCAGTTCGGCGTGTCCGGGCACGTCGCTCTGGCGGAAGATGACGCTGCGCTGGGGGTCCAGGCCGCAGGAGACGAAGTCAATGAGGACCTCCCGCGCGTTGGCGGAGATGGCGCCCGGGCTTTCGTACTCGCTCATCAGGGCGTGGTAGTCGGCGATCATGAAGAAACAGTCGTAGTCGTCCTGGAGGGCCCGCCAGTTCGAGAGGGCCCCGACCAGGTTCCCCAGGTGAAGCCGCCCCGTGGGGCGCATGCCGCTCAGGATGCGCTTACGGCCTCCGGTTGCGTCGCCCATCGTGTGTCCTTCCCATTGCTAATGCTACTTTGTCAATTTCGCGTCGCCGCTTATCCGGATAGCGCCATCCGGATAGCGCGGTGGGCAATCTTGCCCACCGCGCGGCGACCGGGATTGGCCACCGCGCTACCACGTGCCTGGATCGGCGGGAAGTTGACAAAGTAGCACTAACCTAAGTCGAGTCCTGAAAACAGTTCAATCAACTTTCGTATCGGGTAGCCCAGGAGGCTGAAGCCCAATGCCTGCGCCGCGAATCGGTTCAGCATGACAAAAGCGATCACCATGATGATCCCGTAGCGGCGCAGTTCGGCAAACCGGATGGCGAGGTTCAGCGGCAACAGGTTCTGGAGGATGTGGGAACCGTCGAGCGGCGGAAACGGCAGCAGGTTGAAGACGGCCAGGCCGAAGTTGACCACGCAGCCGAGAAACAAGACGTTGAACAGTATGGGTCCCACCTCCGAAATGCCGTACAGCGCCGCGCCGAAGAAACGCATGATGAAGGCGAAGCCGATGCCCATCGCAAAGTTCGCCGCAATGCCGGCCCCGCTGACCAGGATGTCGTCGCGCCGCGGCTGACCGTAATTGCTCGGGTTGACCGGCACCGGCTTGGCCCAGCCGATGGGGGCGAACATCAGACACAACGTCCCGATGGGGTCGAGGTGCACGAGCGGGTTCAGCGTAATGCGGCCGGCCCGCAGCGCCGTATCGTCGCCGCATTTCAGGGCCACCCAGGCGTGCATGACCTCGTGAATGGTCAGAGAGAACAGGACCACAGGCAAACGCAAGACCAGTTCTCGGACAGATTCCGCGTCGAAGCCCACCCGGGGTCTCCCATGTCTTCACCCGTGCCTGAATCGTGGTCTGCGTCTGAGGGTCCACACTGTAGCGGTCGCGGCGGCGCAAGTCAACGCTATCTTGAGGCCGTCCGTGAGCCCTTAGACACGGCAGGGTGGCACGGCAGCCCGAAGGGCGGCCGTGTGCGCCCGGTGTCCGACACGGCCGCCCTTCAGGCTGTACGTGTTCAGCGTCTTAACAGACTCCGCGCGGCGGCCTTCCCAGGCCGCCGCGCTGCCAAAGGCAGCACCTTCTCCTGCGCCTGGTGTCCGACACGGCCGCCCTTCGGGCTGCCGTGCCACCCGGCGCGGTGGGCCCGCACCGAAACGTGAAGGGTCACGCCGGGGCCCCAGGCCACCGACGGCCTTGCATCGACGGCTTCGGACGGCTATACTCGCCCTGCGGTCGAAGGTGGGCGTTTAGCTCAGCCGGCTAGAGCGCCTCTCTTACAAGGAGGAGGTCACAGGTTCGAGTCCTGTAACGCCCACCATCGACATACGATGGCGAGTGGGGGCAAGTCTTGACAAATGCCAGACTGGCGCGCCCTCGCCTCTCTTTTTCTCCGACTTCCCGTCTTGGCGAGTGATGGCGTCCCGGGGTATCTGCGCGCTGAAAATGCGCCGGGCGCCTGCGGCGGCAAGCTTTCCTGGGGCGCCGCCCTTGGGGGACAGGGACCTTCCTGTCAACCCAAATGGCCCGAAGAGGTCGTCGAAGCCTTCAGACGGATCAAGGCCGAGAGGGCCACACACCGAATAGCTCAGCCGGTGGTGTCGTGGACGGCCAGTTGGCGGATCTGCGGCGTGGCGACGGATTCGGTCGTCTTCAGCCGCACCGCGGCCGCCTCCACTGCATCGAACCGCTGGATCCGCTTGTGCCCGACCGACTGGCCCTCGCCGAGCGTCTGCCACCGGTTGCCGGCGACCAGACCCTCGACCTCGTAGCGGCGGATGCGCTCGCCGCGGGCGATCTGCTCCATGATGACGACGTGGTCGATGCGCGTGGGCTTGGGCATCTTCAGTTCCACGGTGCCGCCGGCCCCGGCCGTCTGGGCGACGGGGTTGCCGAAGCGCCTGCGGGTCTCTTTGCCGAACTCGGCCAGGCGTTCGATGTCGGAAGCCGGCACGAGCCCGTCGGACGTGACCACCTCGCCGATGATGAAGTTGCAGTTCCGGCCGACCGACTCGTCGTACATCTTCACCAGCCTGTCGGTCGAATACGCCGCCTGGTCCTGGTCGGGCTTCCAGAACCAGTTGTGGTTGCGCAGCGGCACGTCGACCATGCCCGGCGACCAGTACGTCCCCTCCGGGTCGCCAGTGCCGAGAAGCCGTTTCCACGTCGGATCATTGTGCGAGACAGATCCGGCCCGGCCGGGCATCGTGGCCCAACAGGGATAGCCCGCGTGCCCGACCTCGTTGCCGATCCATCGGTGGTCGGAACGCTGACCGCTGTGGTAGAAGACCGAGTTGGGCTGGTGCTTTTCGAAGATCGGCAGCACGTCGGGCCCGCCCTGCTGGGGCGTCTTGACGCCGGCGTCGTACCAGATCTGCACGAGCGGCCCATATCGCGAGCACAGTTCCTCGGTCATCTTCTCGGCGACGCCGTTGAAGGCCGCCTGCTTGTCGGTTCCCTTGCCCTTGCCCCAATCAACGTAGTGGCCCCACACTTCCCAGTAGACGTTGCGGTGCGTGCTGAAGTAGATCCCCGGCTCGATGTGTGCCTTGCGGCAACTCTCAACGAAGTCGCCCACCACGTCGCCTTTGCCGCCTCGCCACGCCGCCTGCTTGCAGCCATAGGGATAGAGGTCGCTCTGCCACTGCATGAAGCCGTTGAAATGCGTCGCCGTGAACACCGCGTACCTGGCCCCTGCGGCCTTCGCCGCCTCGATCCACTGGTCGGTGTCCAGTTTGGTCGGGTTGTATAACTTCGGGTCCAGCCGCTCGCGGACGGTGTTGTTGCGGGCGAAGCGCTGAGCGGCGATGGCCAGGTCGAACGAGTAGAGCAACCCGACCTCGCAGTCCTGCCACGCCACCTGCGCCGCGGACGGCCTCGGCAATCGCGGCGCATCCCCGGTCGGCGTCTCAGCCATCGCGCCAACCCCCGCCGCCCCGAATGCCCCCGCTCCTGCCGCCAGGCCCAGGAACTGACGCCTCGTACATTCCATCGACCTTCCTTTCATCTGACATCGAAGGCTGATGCGGCGGATGAGTCGCTCAGGTTGTCGGACCTCACGTTTTCTCAGGATGCTTTGCCGTCCGTCGTCATCGTGCCTTCGTTGAGCGCGCGATAGGGACGACCTGGAATCAGCCTGCCGCCTCCAGAGAAGCCTTCGGGCCTGTTGGCAAGGCGCTGAATGAGGCGTGCCCGCCAGGCGTCAAGTGTGGCACGCTGTGAGGCGTCTTTCGACAGGTCGTGCTCCTCCCTTGGGTCCTTGTCGAGGTCGAACAACTGCTCCGTGCCTTCTGTAGGTCGCCAGATGTACTTGAAGCGGCGACCAGCCAGTGCATGAAACGCCTGTGCCTTGCTGTAGCAAGGTGCATGCTCGAAGTGCAGCCATTCACGAACGGTATCTTTCCCTCCACGCAGTGTCGGCACCAGATTGACACCGTCGATTCGGGTCGGGCATTTCGTTCCGGCCAGGGCCAGCAACGTGGGCATGATATCTTCCAGACAGACCGGCTGATTGACACGCAGACCGGGCTTGAAGCCCAGTGCGGGCGAACCGCAGATGATGAACGGGATATTCGCCGAGCCCTCATACGGCTCGCATTTGCGGAAATAGCCGTGGTCGCCCAGCATCTCGCCGTGATCGCTGGTGACCACGACCACCCACGGCCGCCCGGCCTTCTCGCTCCGTGCCGTGAAGTCGCGAATCAGTGGCGCAATCTGGCTGTCGATATGTTCGATGAGACCAAAGTAGCCGGCCTGGGCGGCGCGCAGGACTTCGCCTTCCAGCAGGACCCGGTGGCCGCTCTGGTCGCCCTTTGGCGACAGTGCCTTCCAGTCCACCCAGTCGCCGTGTGAAGGCGGCGGCAGTTTCTGCTTCGCGTACGCATCGAAGTGCTCCTTGGGGGGGAAGAGCGGCGGGTGTGGGGCGTAGAACGACGTTGTCAGAAAGAGCGGTTGGGCCGCATCCGTCTCCTCCACCACCTGGCGCGACTGGGCGACCACCCATGCGGTGGGGTGCAGGTTGTCCGCCAGCGGCCACGGTTTTGCCTGCCAATGGTTGTAGGTGACGCCCAGAGTCTTGACGAGTGTCCTGATGCCGCCGGTTTCCGGCGCCGACTGTTTCAGAAACGTGTCGTACTCATCGTTGGCGACGTAGGTGGACCCGAGGATTCGCTTCTGGTATCCACAAGAGCCGCTGGCGCGGCTTTGGTGCATGTTGCGGCCGACCAGGACGGTGGCGTAGCCGGCCTTGCCCAGCAACTCAGGCAAAGGCGGCGTGGAGAATGGTTTGGCGGCAAAGCCCACCACGCCGCTTGTCTGAGGGTAGAGGCCGGTAAGCAGCGCGTAGCGAGCCGGGATGCAGGATGCCACGGTGGTGTAGGCCCGCCGGAACAGCACGCCTCGTTTGGCGAGTCCGTCCAACTGCGGCGTGCGTACTGCCGGATGACCGAGGGCCGACAGGCAATCTCCTCGCATCTGGTCCGGCATGATCAGAAGCACGTCGGGCTTGGCGGGGGCCTCGGCGGCAGAGGATTCCGAGGCGTGACGGAACAGGGATGCCGTTCCCGCGATGGCTGTCTTCTTCAGAAACTCACGCCTCCCTACGTTGACGTTCATGGTGCTCCCTTGCTCCTTGTAAGGCGGAACCCGGAATCCACAGATGGACTCCCGCCCACGACCATCGTGGGCCGCCTCGATGATTCTACCTTCCCTTCAGGCTCTGGCAAGGTTGTGTTCGGCCCTCCCGAGGCTCCAACTGCCCGCCGTCGGACCGTTGACCCTCCCGAAAACTTCATCCGGCCCTGACGTGGGTGTGATCTTCCCCCTCCTCCCCCGTCCGCCCGGGTTCGACGTCACCTTCACACGTGCCTCCCTTCGGCCTTGCCTCGGGGGAGGGGTGGGATTAGGATGCAAATCGGCAAGCGATTCTCTCATACCGCCCGGCCCAGGAATCGGGAAAGGGTCACCTGCTCCCCCGGCGGCGAGGGCGGTAGCGACCATGCACGGAGGAACACCCATGCGGCGGAGTATGCCCCTGGTTGCAGTGGTTGCCCTGGCACTGGCCGCGCCGGCGCTCGGTCAGGAGCCGGTCTCCCTGATCGATCCCGGCAAGCCGGCGGGAGGATGGGCCTTCGGCAACGGACCCGAGTTCCCCGGCGCCAAGGGGGAACTCCAACTGGCCGCTGAGCCGTACCGCGGCAAGCCGGTGCTGAGCCTGCACGGCGACTTCACCGAGGGCGGCAACTACGTGCAGGCCTGGGTGGCCTTGCCGAAGACCCGCGTCAAGGCGCTGTCCTTCTGGGTGAACTCGCCGGCTGGCTCCAAGCGGTTGCCGATCCGCTATACGGATGCCGAGGACAAGGTGCATCAGGTCAACCTCAAACTCAACGAGAAGGGTGGCTGGCAGCACATTGTCTTCCCCGTGGAGACCTTCTTCAAGAAGATGGC
>DATKXP010000031.1:0-19777 GCA_035529015.1 Phycisphaerae bacterium
CCGCTTTCGGGGGCAAGGGCCGGTCCCTCGCCCGCAACGCGCCAGGGGCGGGTCTCGAAGATGCCTTCGCCGTTGACGCCGATCCAGCGGGCCATGCACTCGAGGATGTGGAGGCACTCCTCGTCGAGGGTTCCGTCGGGGCGCTGCGGCAGGTTCAGCAGCAGGTTGCCGTTCCTGCTGACGATGTTGACGAGCATCTCGATGACGTGGTTCGGCGTCTTGTAGACGCGGCGGACGTCGTAGAACCACCCGCCGACGCAGGTATCGGTCTGCCACGGATGTTCGGCAATCTCGGCCTGCATGCCGCGCTCGATGTCGAGCACGCCGACGCGGTACACGTCGGGCTCGGTGTCCTTCTGAGTGTAGACCGCCTGATTCGCGCCGCCGTGGAGCCCGGCGCTCGTGTTGTACAGGTGGGCGATGATGTGCAGGCCGGGCGCTTCGCACCGCACGCCGTCGCGCGGGCGGTAGAAGGGCACGCCGCCGTCCGAGTACAGCAGGTCCGGCCGGTGCTGGCCGATCAGGTCCTTCATCCGCTCGAACCACCGCCGGTGCCACCAGGGGTTGTCGGTGTACCAGCCTTCCTTCACCTCGCCCTTGTTCGGCAGATACAGGTCCTCGCAGGCGGGGTCGTTGCCGTCGTAGGCGACGCCGGCGTACGGGCCGGTTTCGTCGGCCCCCTTGTTGGTGGCGAACCACTTGTAGGTCGCGCCGAGGTGCTCCGTGACGCCGAAGCGCAGACCGCGCTTCGTCGCGGCCTCGTGCCACAGGGCCACGATGTCCTTCTTTGGGCCGACCTGGACGGCGTTCCACTTGTGATGCTTCGAGTCCCAGTTGTCGAAGTTGTCGTGGTGGCAGGCCTGGGCAACGAAGTACGTCGCCCCTGCCTTCGCATAGAGGTCCATCAGGGCGTCGGGATCGAACTTCTCGGCCTTCCAGAGGCCGACGATGTCCTTGTACCCGACCTTGGACGGGTGCCCGTACGCGCGCCAGTGGTGGCGGTGCTGGTCGTGGCCCTCGATGTACATGTTGCGGGCGTACCAGTCGCCGTACATGGGCACGCACTGCGGCCCCCAGTGGGCCCAGATGCCGAGTTTGGCGTCCCGGAACCATTCGGGACACTCGAAGGTTCTCAGCGACTCCCAGGTCGGCTCGAACGGCCCCGTCTGGATGGTCATGTCCTGCATCTTCGGTTCGCTCCTTGCATCATGGTTTGCGTCTCGCGCGCCGTCGGCGCGTGCGGCTCGGCGTCGGCGCCCCACGCGCGGCGCGGCGGCGCGTGATTGTAAGGTCCACGCCGGCGTTTCACCAGCACGTTCGCGGCGGGTGCACGGAAGGGGTGTGGCAACGATTACTGGCACCATCGAACCTGGTCGCAGCCCTTGGGCTGTCATTCTGAGCGCAGCGAAGAATCTCGCCGTGGTCGTTGCGGTGTGGCGCCAGCCAAAACGGAATCACGGCGAGACCCTTCGCCCCCGCGTTGCGGGGTCTCAGGGTGACAAACGCGGAACGACATGCGCCGCCAGAAAGGATTGCCACACTCCACGGAGGTGAGAGGATGTTTCAGAACCTAAATCGCTTGCGGCGAGGTGAGGCTCGTATAGAGTGTCCGCGACCGTTTGCGGTCCGCACCGCACGCCTGTCCCACGACGTCAGCCCCGCCGAAGCCGAATCGCAAGCAGGTGACATCCGCCGCCGCTCACTCCGCCGCCGGCTCGACGTTGTGGTGCGGCGCCTTGAGGACGAACGTGAGGATTGCCGCCAGCACCAGCAGCGCCGCCGACGTGTAGTAGGCGAAGGTGAAACTGCCTTTCCAGGCCTCGACGACCCGGCCGTCGTAGACCCACCCGGCGAACTTGGCGAGCATGAAGCCGCCGACGCCCCACGCCGTGAAGACCAGGCCGTAGTTCACGCCGAAGTTCTTCAGGCCGTAGAAATCCTTCGCGATCGAGGGGAACAGCGACAGGTTCGACCCGTAGTTCGCGCCAATGAGGGACGCCATCGCGACGACGGCCATGGCGGTGCCGAGCGGCGAGCCGGGCTCCGACATCGAGAGGCCGAGCACCATGATCGCCTGGAGGAGGAAGAACAGGACCAGCGCCGCCTTGCGGCCGAGTTTGTCGGAGAGGACGCCCGCGATGATACGGCCGGCACCGTTTCCGATGGCCAGGCCGACGACGGCGTAAACCCCCACATCGGCCGAAGCGCCCACCTTCCTGGCCACCGAGATGACCATCAGCCCCGCACCTGCGCCGCACGCATACAGGAACCAGATGAGGTAGAACTGCCACGTCCCGAGCATCTCGCCCGGCGTGAAGTCTTGCTTCTTGACGACACCGTTGACCGGCTTGGGAGCAGGCGGCGTGCCCTCGGGAACGTAGCCGTCGGGCGGCGGCCTCAGCCATTGCGCCAGACCGCACACCACCACCAGGAAGCCGACACCCAGAATCATGACCGTGCTCGACAGGCCGACCGCACCGATGAGCCACGTGGCCAGGGGGGCAACGTAGACGCTCGCCAGGCCGAACCCCGAGACGACCAGGCCGGCAATCAGGCCCGTCCTGGCGGCCGGGAACCATTTGACGGCGGGTGGGGTGGCCGCGGCGTATCCGAACCCGATCCCCGCGCCCGCCAACACGCCGAACCCGATGATGAACCCCAGGAGGCTCTGACCCGGCATGGTCATGCTGCACAAGGCCGCCACGACCATGCCCACGCCCACCAGCACGCCGCCGATGGTGGCCACCATCCGCGGGCCGATGCGGTCCTGCATCCGGCCGGCCGGCACCATGATCAGGCAGAACACCAGGCAGGCGACCGAGTACGGCCACGCCTTGTCGCTCTGGTCCCAGCCCCATGCCTCGGGGATGCCGCCCGCCACGATGCTCCACGAATACAGGACGCCGAGGGCCAGGTTGATGCCCAGGCCGACAAAGGTGACCGTCCACCCGTGATTCTCAACGGCTGCCGCAGGAACAGCCGACTTCTCACCCATCGCTCACTCCGTTTCTGTCCGAGGGGCCCCCGGCTCGTGCCGCGCAAGCGGCACGGCCTCGGGACTCGGTGGCGGCATCGCCGTGAAGACGGCGGCGGCCCGGGAAGGCCGCCGCGCGGGACTTCGCGTTGTCGAACTAATCCGCCCGGCCCTCGATGAGGGCATCGACGATCGACGGGTCGGCCAGCGTGGACGTATCGCCGAGGGTCGCCTTGTCGGTGATGCCCTCGGCGATCTTTCGGAGGATCCGCCGCATGATCTTGCCGGACCGCGTCTTGGGCAGCGCGGGCGTGAACTGAATCTTGTCGGGCGTGGCGATCGGGCCGATCTCCTTGCGGACGTGCTTCACGAGTTCCTTGCGCAACTCGTCGCTCGGCTCGACGCCCTCGACCAGCGTCACGAAGGCGTAGAGGCCCTGGCCCTTGATGTCGTGAGGCATGGGGGCGACGGCCGCCTCGGCCACGTTCTCGTGCGAGACGAGGGCGCTTTCAACCTCGGCCGTCCCGATACGGTGGCCCGAGACGTTGACGACGTCGTCGATGCGTCCCATGAGCCAGTAATCGCCGTCGGGGTCGATGCGGCACCCGTCGCCGGTGAAATACACGTCGGGGTACATCGTGAAATAGGTCTCGATGAAGCGGTCGTGGTCGCCCCACATGGTCCGCATCATGCCGGGCCAAGGCTTCGTGATGCAGAGTTTGCCGCCTTCGTTGCGGTCGCACTCCGTGCCGTCGTCGCGCAGGACAACCGCCTCGACGCCAAAGAACGGGCGCGAGGCGCTGCCGGGCTTCAGGGTCATGGCGCCCGGCAGCGGCGTGATGAGGATACTGCCCGTTTCCGTCTGCCACCACGTGTCGACGATGGGGCGTTGCCCCTTGCCAATCTTCTCGTAGTACCACATCCAGGCCTCGGGGTTGATCGGTTCGCCGACCGTCCCAAGCACCCTGAGGGAGTCGAGCCGGTACTTGGCCGGCCATTCCTCGCCCTGGCGGATGAGCGCCCGGATGGCCGTCGGCGCCGTGTAGAACTGCGTGATCTTGAACTTGTCGATCATATGCCAGTACCGGCCGGGGTCGGGGTACAGGGGCGTGGACTCGAACATGACGCTCGTGGCCCCGTTCGTCAGGGGACCGTACACGATGTAACTGTGCCCGGTGACCCAGCCGATGTCGGCCGCGCAGCAGTAGATGTCCTCCTCCTGGATGTCGAAAATGACCTTGTGCGACAGCGCCACGTGGACCAGGTAGCCGCCCGTCGTGTGGACCACGCCCTTGGGCTTTCCCGTGGACCCGGACGTGTAAAGGATGAAGAGCGGGTCCTCGGCATCCATCGGCTCGGCCTCGCAGTCGGCGCTGGCGTCGGCCAGAAGCGAGTCGTACCAAAGGTCGCGGCCGTCGGCCATGTCGCAGGTCTCGTCGTTGCGTTTGACGACGACGACCTTCTCGATGCTGGGCGTCTCGGCAAGCGCTTCGTCGGCTATGTGCTTGAGCGGAACGCTCTTGCCGGCGCGCCGCGAGACGTTGGCGGTGATAAGGACCTTGCACTCGGCGTCGTTGATGCGGTCGCGCAGGGCGTCGGCGCTGAAGCCGCCGAAGACGATCGAATGAATGGCGCCGATGCGGGCGCACGCCATCATCACGATCGGCAACTCCAGGATCATGCCGAGGTAGATGCAGACCCGATCGCCTTTCCTGACGCCGAGCCCCTTGAGGGCGTTGGCGAACCGGCAGACGTCGGCGTGCAGTTCCTTGTAAGTGATCGTCTTGTCTTCATCGACCTCGTCGCCCTGCCAGACCAGGGCGACCTTGTTCTCGCGTTCGGTGCCCAGATGCCGGTCCAGGCAGTTGTAGGCGACGTTGAGTTGGCCGTCGGCGAACCAGGTGTGCTCGACCTTGCGCGCCGCCGTGTCCCACGTGTACCGGCGGGCGACGGTCGGCTTCCTGAACCAGTGGACCATCTGCTCGGCCTGCTCGAGCCAGAAGCCCTCCGGGTCGTTGACGGACCGGTCGTACATTTCTTGATACTGTCGCATCGACGTGACGTGAGCCTTGGCCTGAAGATCGGCCGGGGGCGGGAACGTCCGTTTCTCCGACATCAGCGAGTCAATCGCTCTTTCCTTGGCCATCGTCCTGCCCGCTCCTTTCGTTTCTTCTCTGTCTTGCGCTGAATTTTAATGGACGCCGACAAGCGCCGCGGTTCTGTGAAAAACTTCACAACCAGAAGGCCAAGCCTATCCCAGCACGTGTGTTGAACCAAGCGGAGACGCCTATTCTGCGTCCAAACACGGTGAAAGTCAAGGCCCACGGCCGAAAAAAACGCGGCGCCCCCCAAGCCGCTGCTCCCTCGCCCGTATCCGATGCGGCCCAGGATGGCGTCCGGCCGGTTCCCGGCAGCGCCCTCTATGCCCGATTCGGCGGCGACTCGTTCAGCCGCTGCCACATCGCATCGGCGGTCGTGTCGGCCGCGACGCCGATCGTGATGACGGGCGTGCCGCCGTCGCGGTAATACGCCACCAGCGGAGCCGTCCGCTCCTGGAAGACGGCCATCTTGTGCGCCACCGCCCGGGCATCGTCGTCGGACCGGTCCGTCCGGTCACCGCCTGCGTTCGTACGGACACGTTCGCGGATGACTTTGGGTGGACAGGACAGGTGGACGAGTGCCTCGACCCGCACGACCCGTTTCATGTCCGTGGCCTGTCCGACGTGGCGCGGCAGGCCGTTGAGGACGACCAGCGTCTGCGGGCCGGCATCGCGATCGGCCAGAAACGAGCGGAGCACGTTCTCGGCGATGCGGAAGTGCTCGTCCTCGAGCAGCGCCTCGGACTCGAGCATCTGCGCCAGCAGCGTGCACTCCCCGCGCGTCAGCCCCGCCCCATGGCCCGCGCCTGCCGCGCATGCCCGAAGGCTCGCGCCGAAGTCGAAGTGCACGCATCGCCTGCCCCACAGGCCCCGTGCCTCGAGCAGGTTTCCCAGCGGCGTTTTTCCCGACCCCGTTGGGCCGATGAGGAGGATGGCGGCGTGGCGCGCGGCGTTTCTGTCGCTCGGTTTGTCTCCGGCGGTGCTCATAGGGGCGCTCGATTATGCGCTTCTGAAGCGGCCCGGCAAGCGGCTTCTGATGCGTCGGGGCGGGGGCCTACCCGTCGCGTCGGGAGAATGGGGTTGAATCTGCGCGGGCCATCGGGAAGAATCGAGTCTATGGAGCACAAGCGCGCGGCGTTCCTGCATTCGCCGGACATGGAGCGGTACCACTACCCGCCCGACTGCCCGTTCAAGACGGAGCGGGCGGGCATGATGCGCAAGATCCTGCTGAGGATGGGGCTCCTGGCGGGGCCCGGCCGGTCGGAAGTGGCGCCGGAGCCCGCCCCGCGCGCCGTGCTCGAGACGTTCCACACCGCCCGGTACCTCGACACGATGATCGCCGCCACGCAGGGGCACCTGGACATCGAGGGTTTCGGCATGGGGTTCGGCCAGAGCGAGTGCCCCGTCTTCCGGGAGATGTACGACTATGCGGCGCTCGCTTGCGGCGCGACGCTCCAAGGCGCCGCCCTCGTAGGCAAGGGAGAGGCCGACGTGGCCTTCAACCCGTCGGGCGGGTACCATCACGCGGGGCCCGAGACGGCCTCGGGGTTCTGCTACATCAACGACGTGGGGCTCGCCTGCCAGGTGCTGGCCGAACAGGGCAAGCGGGTCCTCTTCCTCGACGTGGACGTGCATCACGGCGACGGCGTCCAGAACTTCTTCTACGACCGCCGCGACGTGATGACCATGTCGTTTCACGAGAGCGGCAAGACGCTGTTCCCCGGGACGGGCTTTGAAGACGAGATCGGCACGGGCGAGGGGCGCGGCTACAGCGTGAACGTCCCGCTGCCGGTCGGAACGTACGACGAGGCGTACCTTCGGGCGTTCGATGCCGTGGCCGTGCCGCTCATCGGCGCCTTCGACCCGGACGTGATTGTGCTGGAGGTGGGGATGGACGGCCTGGCCGGCGACCCGCTGGCGTTCCTGAGCCTGACGAACAACGCCCATGCCGAGGTCGCCCGCCGCGTGCTCAGCGTCGGCAAGCCTATTGTGGCAACGGGCGGCGGCGGGTATCATCCGCAGAACACGGCCCGGGGGTGGGCGCTGGTCTGGAGCGTCCTCGTCGGGGAGGAGAGTCAGGACGAGATGGCCCTGGGCTTGGGCGGCGTCATGCTTGAGTCCACCGACTGGCAGGCAGGACTCCGGGATCGCGAGTTGGCCCCGCGCAGTATGCAGCGCAGGATCGTGGACCCGGCCATCGACGAGACGATCGCGAAGGTCCGGGCCAACCTCTTCCGTATTCATGGACTGTAGACCTTACGGACACCGCACGACATGAGCCTTGAGGCGTTCTTCAATCCCCAATCGGTTGCCGTGGTCGGTGCCTCTCGCGAAGAGGGAAAGACCGGCCACGAGATCCTGGCCAGCCTGCTGCGCGACGGCTTCGGGGGGAAGGTGTTCCCCGTCAACCCGAAGGCGACCGAGGTGGAAGGGCTGACCTGCTACCCGGACCTCGGCTCCATCGGCGAGGTCCCCGACCTGGTGGTGGTGGTCGTCCCGGCGAAGATCGTCCCGGGGGTGATGGAGCAGTGCGCGGCCGTGGGCACGAAGGCCGTCATCATTATCACGGCCGGCTTCAAGGAAGTCGGGGCCGAAGGCAAGGCCCTCGAGGAGCAGGTGGTGAGCATTGCGCGGCGGGCAGGCATCCGCGTCATCGGCCCGAACTGCCTCGGCATCATGGTGCCCGGCCGGAAACTGAACGCGAGTTTCGGCGGCGACCTGCCGGCCGTCGGTGGAACCGGGTACCTCTCTCAATCCGGCGCGCTGCTGGCCGCCATCCTCGACATGGCCAATGCCAACGGCATCGGTTTCAGCACGCTCGTCTCAATCGGCAACAAGGCCGACGTGGACGAACTCGACGTCATCAAGGCGCTCGGCGACGATGCCGACACGAAGGTCATCGCCGGGTACCTCGAGAGCATCACGCACGGTGACGCGTTTGTGCGGGAGGCCGAACGCATCTCGGGCACGAAGCCGATCCTGCTCGTCAAGTCCGGAGGCACCGAAGCGGGGGCGGCAGCGGCGTCGTCGCATACGGGGTCGCTCGCCGGCGGCGAGGCGGCGTACGAGGCCGTCTTCGAGCGGGCCGGCATCATCCGCTGCACGTCCATCAAGGAGCAGTTCGATTTTGCCCAGGCCTTCGCCCAGCAGCCCTTGCCGGAGGGGCCGCGGGTGGCCGTCATCACCAACGCCGGCGGGCCGGGCATCCTGGCGGCCGACGCCGTCGAACGCAAGGGGCTGGAGTTCGCGGCGCTGAGCGACGAGACCGTCGAGACGCTGGCCAAGGGCCTGCCCCCTGCCGCCAACGTCCACAACCCCATCGACGTATTGGGCGACGCCCTCGCCGACCGGTACGAACTGGCGCTTCGCGCCGCGCTGGACGACCCGAAGATCGATTCGCTGCTCGTCCTCCTGACGCCGCAGGCCATGACCGAGGCCTCGGCCACGGCCGAGGTGGTCGTCAAGGTGGTCACAGAGAAGCCCGGCAAGCCCGTACTCGCCTGTTTTCTGGGCGCGACGAAGGTGCAGGAGGCCATCCGGATTCTCAGGGAAGGCGGCATCCCGCCGTACGATTCGTCCGAGAGCGCGGTGACCACGCTGCGCGCCATGACCGATTACGTCCGGTGGCGTGCCCGTCCGAAACGGGTGGTCAAACTCTTCTCCGTGAACCGGCGGAAGGTGGAGCGTCTCATCGAACGGCACCTTCGCCGCGGCCGGCGGGAGATCGGCGAGATGGAGTCGAAGGAGATTCTCGAGGCCTACGGGTTCGTCACGCCCAAGGGTTCTCTGGCCACCACGGCCGAGCAGGCCGCCAACATCGCCGACCAACTCGGCTACCCCGTGGTCCTGAAGATCTGGTCGCCCGACATCCTGCACAAGAGTGACGTGGACGGCGTGAAACTGGGCCTGTCGAGCCCGCGCGAGGTCCGCGACGCCTTCGACCTGATGATGTACCGCATTCCGAAGAAGGTGCCCGAGGCGAACATCCTGGGCGTCCTGGTCCAGCAGATGTGCGGCGGCGGCCAGGAGGTCATCCTCGGGATGAACCGCGACCCGCGGTTCGGGCCGCTCATGATGTTCGGCATGGGCGGCATTATGGTCGAAGTGCTCAGGGACGTCTCCTTTTACCTGGCGCCGCTGACGGCCGATGAAGCCAAACAGATGCTCGTCCGGACGCGGACGTACCAGATGCTCTGCGGCGTCCGCGGGCGGGAGGGCGTGGACGTGGCCGCCATCGCCGAGGGGCTCCAGCGGCTGAGCCAGTTGGTCACCGAGTTCCCGCAGATTCAGGAGATGGACATCAACCCGTACGTCGTGGGGCCGGAAGGCACCGCACCCATTGCCGTGGACGCCCGCATCAGCGTGGCCGAGGCGTAGAAGGAAACCGTCATGGGGCAGGACTTCGACTGGACCGAGCGCTATCGCGACCAGGTCGGCACCGCCGCCGAAGCGATGAAACTCATCAGGCCCGGCAACAGCGTCTTCATCGGCACGGGCTGCGGTCAGCCGCAGCACCTGGTCGCGGCGCTGGTGGAGCACGGCGGGCACATTTACGATGCGCACATCATCCATCTGCTGACGATGGGCTCGGCCCCGTACGCCCAGGAGCGGTTCCGTGCCAAGTTCAAGATGAACTCGTTTTTCGTGGCCGACAACGTGCGTCACGCGCTGGCGCAGGGCATCGGAGACTACACGCCGATCTTCCTGTCGGAGATTCCGCGCGAGTTCGAGTCAGGGCGGATTCCCATCGACGTGGCGCTGATCTCGGTCACGCCGCCCGATTCGAGCGGGCTGTGCAGTCTGGGCGTCTCGGTCGATATCGTCAAGTCGGCCGCCGGCAACGCCAAGTACGTGGTCGCCCAGGTCAACGCCCGCATGCCGCGCACCCTCGGCGACGCCTTCCTGCACGTCAGCAACATCGACATGCTCGTCTCGCACGACGAACCGGTCATCACGGTGCCGGTCCACGAGCCGGACGAGACGCTGCGGCGCATCGGCCAGAACCTGGCCCGGCTCGTCGAGGACGGCAGCACGATCGAGTGCGGCATCGGACGGATCCCGCAGGCGCTGGCCGAGTCGCTCCGCGACAAGAAGGAACTCGGCGTCCACACCGAGATGTTCAGCGACTGGATCATCGGCCTTGTCGAATGCGGCGCGATTACGTGCACCAAGAAGAGCGTCAACCGCGGCAAGGTCGTCGCCAGTTTCTGCATGGGCTCCGAGCGCTTGTACGACTTCGTGGACAACAACCCGTTCTTCGAGTTCCATCCGACCGAGTACGTCAACGACCCGTACGTCATCAGCCAGCACGACAAGATGGTCGCGATCAACGTGGGGCTGGAGGTGGACCTGACGGGCCAGGTCTGCTCGGATTCGCTCGGGTACCGGTTCTACAGCGGCATCGGCGGGCAGGTGGACTTTATCCGCGGCGCCGCTCGCAGCCGCGGAGGCAAGGCCATTATCGCCATGCCTTCGACCGCGCGCGACGGCGAGGTCTCGCGCATCGTCCCGCACCTCACCCAGGGCGCCGGCGTCGTGACGACGCGAGGCGACGTCCACTACGTGGTCACCGAGTACGGCATCGCGTACCTGCACGGCAAGAGCATCCGGGAGCGGGTGCTGGCGCTGATCAACATCGCCCATCCGAAGTTTCGCAACGACCTCATCCAGTTCGCCAAGACGCAGAAGTACCTGGCCGAGGACCAGATCGAGATGGCCTGGGAACAGGTCCGCTACCCCGAGGAACTCGAACGGTACGAGACGCTGCGCGACGGTACGCAGATCTTCTTCCGCCCGGTCAAGCCGACCGACGAACCCGCCCTGGCCGAGTTGCTCTACAGTCTGAGCGCCGAGTCGGTCCGCTCGCGTTTCTTCACGAGCACCGTGCGGTTTCCGCACCGGGACATGCAGCGGGTGGCCAACATCGATTACCGCAACGACCTGGCCATCGTCGGCATGGTGCCGGGGCCGGGCGGCGAAGAGGTCGTCGCCATCGCCCAGTACTTCCTCGACCCGAAGACGCAGGAGGCGGAGGTGGCCTTCGTCGTCCACGACGAGTGGCAGGCCAAGGGGATGGGGACGTTTCTGCTGGAGTACCTCGCCCAGATCGCCCGCCAGCGGGGCGTCCGGCGCTTCTTCGCCAAGGTGCTGCCTACCAACAAGGCCATGCTGGCCGTCTTCCACAACAGCGGCTACAAGGTCAGCACGGCGTTCGACGGCGAGGCCTACAGCATCGCCTTCGATCTCGCAGCCGACTGAGCCGTCCTTCGGCGCTACTCCAGATACTGGCCGCGGATGAAGCGCACGATGATGGGGGCGAAGATGACGAGGACGACGGCCATGAGGATGAGCATCGACGGCACGAGCATCTTGACGGCGGCTTCGCCGGCGCGACGCTCGGCCTTCATGCTTCGGCGCATCCGCAGGAGGTTGGCCTGGAGTTTGAGGACCTCGGCCAGCGGCGTGCCGAGTTGCTCGGCCTGAAGGACGGCCGAGATAATGCTGTCGAGGCCGTCCACGTTGATGCGCTGGCCCAGATGGGTGAGGGCGTCCTGGCGGCTGCGGCCGAAATCGATCTCGCGAACCACCATGCCGAACTCCTGGTTCAGCGGCTCCTGGGGGTCGTCACGGATGACGGCACTGGCGGCCTCGTAGAACGTGGCGCCGGCATCCATCGCCATCGCAATCAGGTCAAGCGTGTACGGCAGCCGCTTGGCAATCGCACGCAGGCGCGACAGGGCCCGCTCGCGAAGCCACAGGTACGCCGTGAAGGACCCCACCGCAAAACCGACGACGAGGTACCCCGCCAGGGCCAGCATCGAGAGGAACCCCACAATCGCCCAGGCCCCCAGCCACAGGGCGATGGCCCCGATCAGGCCCCACACCGCGCAGATGACCAGGTACTCGTCCGAGGAGTATTGGTTCGGATTGCCGAGGGCCAGCAGCAGTTTCAGGACGTGGTACTTGAAGCCCGGCAGGTTCAGCCGCAGCACCACGTGGTAGATGGGAACCAGGAACGGCCGCATGACAGCGCTCTCGAAGATGGTGTCGCGATTGACGTTGTCCACCTCGATCCGGAACGCCGAGGCATCCTCCGTCTCGATGGGCGTGCGAAACAGCGCCGTGATGAGGAAGAACACAGACGCGCACACCAGCACGTTGATGATGACGATCAGAGCCACGCGGTCAGTCCCAACAGTGCGACCTAGATCTCGAACGTCACGATCTTGCGGATCCAAAGGAATCCGACGATGTTCAGAAACACGGCGATGGCCAGCAGGAGCAGTCCCCACTGGTCGTTGAAGAGGGCCTCAACCCAGGTGGGTTCGATCATGTAGTAGATGCCCGCGACGACCAGGGGCATGAGCCCCATCATGATGGCCGACATCTTGTTCTGGGCCGTCAGCGCCCTGACCTTCTCTTCGAGGCGGACGATCTCGCGGAGCGACTCGCCGAGGCGGTCGAGCGTTTCGGGCAGGTTGCCTCCCCGAATGCGTGCGGTCTCCATGGCGGCAAAGAGCAGTTGGTAATGATGCAGTTTCAGCCGCGCCGACGCCCGCCGCATGACCTCGTCCACGCTCGCGCCGTGCTCGAACTCGCGGAGCATGAGGCCGAACTCCTGGCTGATGGGGGGCTCGGTGTTTTCTTCAATGAGTTTCATTGACTGGACCAGGTTCAGCCCGGCGCGCATGCCGTTGGCCAGGGTGACCAGGCCGTCGATCAGTTGCTCGTTGAGTTTGTCGCGCCTGCGTCGCTGGAGGACGAAGATGACGAGCCTCGGCACCCAGTACCCCAGGACCATGCCGACGACGAAGATGATGAAGACGCCCAGGCTCCCGGCCTCGGCGTGGTTCGCCAACATCGCCATGATCGCCCCGGCGACAAATGCCCCGGCGAACATCACGTAGGTCAGTTGGCGCGGCGTGACGTCGAACATGAACAACTCGACGAGCGCGCCGTGAAAACTCTCTTCCTGCTTGCGGATGAGCACGCCGAACGGCAGCCGCAGCGAGATGACGGCGCAGAACGCCGCCAGCATCGCCAGCAATGTGGCGCCGCCCTGGTAGACGAGCGCGCCGGCAGCCAGTGGTAACAGGTCGGTCATGGCTTACATGAAAGCGTCAACGGTCAGGAGGCCCTTGTGGAGCAGATCTTTCGCAAACAGCGGGATGTACCCGGTATGCATCAAATCGCCGCGCTTGCCGCGCTCCGTGCCGATCGTCGGCCGCACGAAGATGTCTTCGACCAGAATGTCGCCCTCGTCGCGGTCGAGTCCGGCGACCTCGCTGACGGCGGTGACCTCGCGGCGGCCGTCGGCGAAGCGCGTCAGGTGGACAACGGCGTCGAGGGCCGTGACGATCTGTTCGCGGATGGCCCGAATGGGCATGTCCACGGCTTCCAGCACGAGGCCCTCCAGGCGTTTCATGGCGTCCGAGGGACTGTTGGCGTGGATCGTGGTGAGCGACCCGTCGTGGCCGGTGTTCATGGCCTGGAGCATGTCGAGTGCCTCGGCCCCGCGGACCTCGCCGACGATGATGCGGTCGGGCCGCTGCCTGAGAGCGTTCTGCACCAGGGAGCGAATCGTGTACCGGCCCTTGCCTTCGACGTTGGCCTGGCGGGTCTCGACACGGACGACGTGCTCCTGGTACAGTTGCAGTTCGGCCGAGTCCTCGATGGTGATGATTCGCTCGTGGGGAGGGATATAGGCGCTCAGGACGTTCAAGAGCGTCGTCTTGCCGGACGCCGTGCCGCCCGCCACGAGCAGGTTCTTGCGTCCCAGAATGCAGGCCCGCAGGAAGTTGGCCGCAAACGGCGTGATCGTGCCGAAGCCGATCAGGTCGTCGATCGTAAACGGCGTCTCGGAAAACTTGCGGATTGTCAGGACCGGCCCGCAGAGGCTCAAGGGCTCAATCGTGGCGTTGACACGGCTGCCGTCGGGCAGCCGGGCGTCCACGATGGGCGTGGACCGGTCGATCCGCCGGCCCAGGGGCGTGACGATCCGCTCGATGACCGTGTGAACGACCTCGTCGGAGAAGAACGAGCGTCCGGTGTTCCGGATGACGCCGGCCTCTTCGATGTAGATCTTGCTCGGCCCCACCACCATGACTTCGGTCACGTTCGGCATGTCGAGCAGGTCCTGGATCGGGCCGAGGCCGACGACGATGTCGAGGATGTCCTTCATGATGTAGCGGCGGACGATGTACACCCAGAGCGACTCGGTGACCTGCGGCGCCTCGCGGTCGAACTCCTCGTGGAACCGCTCCTCGACGGCCTCGACGTCCTGCTTGACGTTCTCCGTGCCGAACTTCAGGCCGAGGTCCTGGATCAGGAGGTCGCGCACCCGCAGCAGGCCCGCCTCGTACTGGGGGTCGAGGACGGCGTCGCCGGCCTTCAGGATGGGCGGCCGCATCTTGCTGCCCGCGCGGCGGGAAATCTCGGTAATGACGTCGCGCATCAGTTGATGCTCGACCAGGAACCAGCCCGTCTCATCGTCGATCTCGCCGATGACGGTGTCGATGATGCCCGACAGGTGAGCCTTGATGTGGTCGACGTACCGCGGGTCGTCCTGGGCCTCGACGTCGATGGTCCGCAGGTTGAGGCGGCGCAAGAGTTCCGAGTGGACGTTCTTCTCGGCGGCCATCGCCTTGGCCAGGGGGGTGCGTTCGCGGTGAATCCGGATGGCCTTGTCGGTGGGCTCGACCGTTTCGTCGGCCGACAGGTACAGCGCCCACTCGCCGATGTGAATCTCCTGCCCCGGCGCGACCTTGACCTGCTCGCCCACCCCGACCAGGTTGTCGTCAACGAGCGTGCCGTTCAGGCCCACGTTCTCGATGAAGTAGTCGCCGTCGTGCCTGATGATTCGCGCATGCTCGCGCGAGACGAACGGGCTGGGCAGTTCGAGGTCGTTGGCGGGGTCGCGGCCGATGCGCAGGACGTCCACCGTCAACTCGATCTCCTGCCGCACGTCGCTCAACTGGCTGTACGCGATAACGCGCATCGGCTCTCCATCTCCCGGCGCAGCGCTCAGGGCGTCGCCGTCGGAACCGTCGTCCTCAACCTGGCGAGGTAGTCCAGGATCTTGTCCGAGAACTTGGGCTCCCCCGCGGGTCCTCCGCCCGTCGGTGAGGCGCTCAACGAAACAATGAAGTGCTTGTCGGCGAGTTCCTTGCTGATCTGAAGCAGTTGGGTAACCTGGGTGGTCCGAATCTCGATCTGGATATTGTCGGCCGACCGCCGTTTCGTCTCGGCGGTTTCGGCCGACCCCCCGATGGCTTTGACCTGGACGTTGTTCAGGACGTCGAGGATCTCGATGTCCTCCTTCTTGGGGTCGGGGTTCGTGTCGAAGTAGCCTCGGATGGTGATGAACGCTCCCGGCTGCAGAAGCGGCTCGGGCTGGATGAAGATCGTCATCCGCTCGTAGCCCGCGCGAGGCGCCTCGAGCCCTTTGCCCGAACCGGGCAGGAAATCCATGTACTGGAGAAACTCGCTCTGGAACATCGTGCGGCGGGTCTTCCTGCCGATGACCAGGCTGTCCGCGTCCTTGGCCTTGACCACCTTCGAGAAGGACTCGAGCATCGGCTTGGGAACGCGGAACGTGGTGATATCGCCGGACTCGATCTGCCTGCCCTGCGGCACCTCCCGTTTCATCTGGAGAAACATGACGGACCCCACCTCGTACGAACTCTTCAGGTACCCGACGTACACGTTGAGGAGGATTCCGGCCAGGACGGCGGCAATCACCGCCACCACGAGCACGCCGCCGCTCGGAAGCCAGGGGTTGTCCTTTCGTCTTGCCATCGGTGCTCCTTCGCGTCGATGAGTCTCCGCGTCCCTCTAATACCGCGGATCGTAGATCGCCACCAGTGTTTCTTCGCCGCCGGACCGGGCCTGGGCATACACGACGCGTTCGCGCTTGCCTTTGCGGAAGCGGACCAGCCACCCGCGGTCGGGCTGAGCGTCGCGGTCGTCCTGCGGACGGGTCAGTTCGTCCCACTGCCATCCCTTCGTCTCGTACTGCCTCGCGAAGGCCTCGAGCGTCGCGCCGAGGTCGGCGCGCATGCGGACCAGAACCATGCGAGCCCCGGGGCGATCCGGATTCTCGAACACGATCAGGACCTGCGCCTCGTCCGGCATGAGGTCGGCGGGAGCCTTGTTGCGCGGATAGTCGTGCGGCAGGCCGAAGGCGTCGGCGACGAACTTCCGCTTCGCCTCGTCGTCGGCGCGGCGCGGGTCGTCGGGGTCGTCGGGGTCACCGATGGCGGCCATGACGATGCCGGCCATGACCTGGCGCAGATCGTCGGTCGCCTCCTCGTGGGTGGTGGGCCGCTCGTCGGGCATCGGCGGAGCGCCGGAAGGCTCGACCTCGGGCGGCCACTGGCTGAAGATCGTGCCGCCGCTCTCGTCGTCGTCCCAGAACCCGGACGGATTCCGAAGGACGTGCGCCATGGCCAGCATCACGAGGACAACGAGAACCACGGCCGCAACACGCCACACGAGGGAGCGTTTCGTGCGCCGCTCCCTGGGCGGCCGGCCGGCCTCGGAACTGGACGACTCGTGCGTCATGGCCTGCGCATGCCTCCCCCGGTCAGTTGTCGTACTGGTCTTCCTCGCGGAGGACGTCGTCGCCATGCCACCAGCGGCGCATGATGTCGTCGCGCGTCGGCTCGAAATGGGGCGCGAAGGTCTCCATTTCGAGATGGTCGTAGAACGCATCGAAGATCTCTTTGAGCGGGCCCGCGCGGGCAATCTTCCAGGCATCGATGTGGTAGAAATGCCACGGGCTGGAATCGCGCTGGTGCTTGGCGTGGGCGGTGCGGCGGATGAAGTTCCAGAGCCGGCCCGTCGTCTCGAACGACCGCGACGCCTCGCTCTCGTGGCGGCCGGGCAGGTTGTCCCAGATGCGGAACCAGTACTCGCGGGCACGGGCGTTGGACGTCTTGGCGAGGGTTTCCGGCTCGACCTCCGGCCGAAGGCGCTCCAGTTCCTCGCCCGCACCGCGTGGACGGTGTGTGTCGTCGTCTATGTCATCCACGGTGGGCTCGGTTCCCTCGAGTTCCATGGGCGTCCAGTGGCCGTGGCCGGCGCTGCGCCAGAGGCTGCGGCGACAGGCGACCAGCGCCTTCTGCTGCGTCAGCATGGCGAACGACATGTACATCGTCAGGCCCGCCATGAAGATGATGATCGGCAACGTCAGCACGAACTCCAGCAGGGCGTTACCCCTGCGGGCCCGGCGCCGCTTTGGGGTCGGTATCGCTTTCAATGGGTAAAGCCCTCCACGAACGTATCCTCGTACGCGGTGACCATGTCCTCGACCGGCTTGATGCGTTCGTCCGTCAAGGCCTCGGACAACTCGGCGGGGGGCGACCTGCCCAGTTCGCCCGCCATGCTCGCCATGCTGGTCGGCTGGCTGGGGTCTGGTTGCTGCAGCCCTCCCTGCCACCGGTCGGTCCGCATCAGTTTCACCTTCCAGTGCTGCGTGAAGAGGTCCCAACTGTACCGGGCGTACACGCGGGCCTGGGCGTAGGCGATGAGTTCGGGGATGGGATTGGGATTCAGGAACCCCACCGTCCGCCGCTCCTGCTCGGCCTCGGGGGGCAACTTGCGCCAGTGCCGGACGCCCCCGGGACGGTACGCGAACCCGTTGAACGAGAAGTACCGGTCGATGTTCGCCCAGGTGTGCTCGCCCGCCACCCGGTCGAACATGATGGGCGCATAGGGGGCGTTGCCGCCCGGCGGCAGGTAGTCGCGGTGCAGCGTCTCGTCGGTATCCAACTCCGCCCCGTCGAATCGCTGGAACCGGACCCGGTAGTACACCTTCCAGTCCGAGGGGCTGGTGTACTCCCACTTCGACCCGTCGGGATGCATGGGCGGGTGCGGCGCAAAAATCCCCAATTGCGGGAAGTGGTACGACCAGTGCTTCGTGACGGCGTACCAGACCGCCTCGCGCGGGTCGGCGCCCTCTTCCGGCAGCGTCGAACGCTGCCACCCTTCGGGCACCGATACCCCCTCCTCGACCCCCGCCATGGGAGGCTTGCCCGACCGCGGCGGATTCCCAAGGTCTCGCCACCCGTCGGACGCACGGGTATACACGACCGGCCGGTGATGGTGCCTCAGGTCCATGTTCGAGAAGAACGACGCCTGCGGGTACGGGTAGCGGCAACTGAAACTGACACTCTCCCACCAGGTCCGCAGGATCTGGTTCTCGCCCAGGCCCTTGGCGGTGTCGTAGTCCATCTCCCAGTTCCGCAGCGACACCTGCGGGTCGGGCGTGCCGAACATCATCTCCAGTTTCTTCGACGAGACGAGGTTAAAGAGGACTGAGAACCGGCTGACGTCCAGCAGGCCCATCGGCCGCGTCGCCGTGAACGGCTCGCGCCAGTATGACCACGGCCCCATGACCGGCCCCTGGCCGTGTCGGATCTCGCCCTTGTACAGGTAATCCGGATAGTACCCGCGGTAGTTCATGACGTGGGCGAAGCCGCCGATGACCGGCTCGCGGGTGGAGATGCCGCCCCCGGGCGGCGGCATCCTGCCATGGACCATCGGGTTCTCGAAGTCGTCCCACACGCCGTCACGGATGGGCAGGACGGGATTGAGCGGCAGAAGGAACCCGAACTCGGCGCCGCATTCCGTGGCGATGTCGATCGCCTCGCGCTGGGCCGCCACCGGCGTTCGCTCCGCCATCACGTCCTTGAACCCCTCCATCAGTTTCATGCACTCCCACAGCACGCCGTTGTCGTACCGGAGGTAGTCGGGCCAGTCGACGTCGGCCACGATGTCGCCGAATTTCCCGATGATCTGCTGTTCGGAGCGGGCGTTGCCGACGGCCAGCCACTCCGAGATCCGGTCGTCGATCGGGATGTCGTGCCCCGCCTTCGACTTGCTGATGTTCTGGACCAAGTCGTCGATGCACTCGCGGGCCGGCGGCGTGACCGTCTCCAGCGCATCGAGAAGCACGATGAGGCTCAGCAGTTGCGTCTCGGCCACGTTGGCCATCGAGATGACGTTCAGGCCGCGCGCATACCATGCCGCGCCCGTCGCCGCCGCCGAGTCGGCGGCGCTTTGCATCTGGACCTTGTGGTTCAGTTTCTCGCCGCTGTTGAGGATTACGAACAACAGACCCGCCAGCAGAAAGAAGAACAGGACCACCACATAGATTGCCTGGCCGCGCTCACAGCCGTGCAGCCGGCGGAGCGCGGCACGAACGCGTCCGGTTCGCGACCGACGCGCCGCCTTGCGTGAGCCGAGCATACCTCACCTCACTTCTTCTGGTTCTGCTTCTTCTCCTGTTCGGCCAACAGCATCGCCGCCTGCTGGATGAGGCCCTGGATCTCGATGGTGTCCCTGTAGCGCTGCGCCATCTTCAGGACCGACAGGGCCTGCCGGTATTGCCCGCTCTTCATATACGACTTGCCCTGCCCGAGGTACCGCCGGTAGTTGATCTCGGTGATGAGTTCGCGCACTTCCTGGGTGTCCATCACCTTCTGGGCCAGTTGCGCCTCCTTGAGGGCCTCCACGTAACTGACCTGGTTGAACAGTTCCTTGGCCAGGTCGAAGTGCCCGTAGTACTGGCGGTGGGTGTCGATTCTCTCCAGGAGACTCTTCACCTCGCCGGAGTCCTTGTGGCTCTGGGCTTCCTGGGCGCGGGCGTCCGCTTCGTCGAAGTTCTTCTGCGCGAGCGCCTCGTTCGCCCGGGCCATCGCCA
>DATKXP010000032.1:0-18216 GCA_035529015.1 Phycisphaerae bacterium
GACGCGGTCGAAGCAGGAGGCGGCGGCCTTCAAGAAGAAGATCCGCGTCCACTCGATCGCCGACCAGGACCGCACCGCCGGGTGGGTCAAGACGAACCACCCGGACGTGTTCTGGATCTTCTCGAACCGGCTGTTCCGCGGCATCTGGCAGGGCGGCGACCAGGAAATCGTTTCGCCCGAGTGGCTCGAACGAAACGTCCGCACGGGCCACGGGCCGCTCGGCCCCGTGTACCCGGCGAAGGCGGCCGGCAAGGCCGGCGTCAAGGAGGGCGACACGCCGTCGTTCCTGTACCTCGTGCCCGACGGGCTGAGCGATCCCGAGCATCCGGAGTGGGGGAACTGGGGCGGCCGGTTCCGCCCGTCCGGCAAGGGCCGCGAGTACGTCCCCGTGGACGACATCGAGAACGGGCGGCCGAATGCCATGTACAGCATCCAGCGGTGGCGCACGGCCTACCAGAACGCCTTCGAGGCGCGGATGGACTGGTGCGTCAAACCCTTCGACGAGGCCAACCACGAGCCCGCCGCCGCACTGAACGGCGAGGTGGGGATAGGCGTCCTCCGGATCCGGACGGACCCGGGGGCCGAGGTCAAACTGTCGGCCGCCGGCTCGTCGGACCCCGACGGCGACACACTCTCGTACCGATGGTGGACGTACGTCGAGGCGGGCACGTACTGGGCCGAGGCGCCCGTTCGCGGGGCCGACGGGTCCGAGGCCGTCGTCACGGTTCCGCAGGACGCCGCCGGCCGCACGATCCACATCATTCTGGAGGCGACCGACGACGGCCGGCCGCCGCTTGCCGGCTACCGCCGGGCGATCCTGGAGACGAGCGGCGAGGCGGTGCCCTCCCCCGCCGGTGCCGACCGGCCCGACCCGGGCAAGCCGGTCACGCACCTGAGCGGCCCGCCCGCGAAGACGGGCCCGTGGACGTTTTACCGCGACATCAACGTCGGCGGCGGGCCGGTCGAGATTGACGGCAACGCGTGGGAGGGCGACGACGCCAAGGACTTCGACTGCCAGGACCGGCAACTCAACAGTCCGCAGGTCCGGCTTGTGCCGCCGACCGACCCCGCCCGCGCGAAGATGATCCACGCGTTCCGCTGGAGCCGCGAGCCGCACCTGGTGCTGACGGGCGTGCCCAAGGGCCGCTACGCCGTGTACGCCTACGTCTGGGAAGAGACGTCGCCCGAGACGCTCACCATCCGTCTGAACGGCCGGGCGGTCGCCCAGGGGTACAACAGCGGCGAGGCCGGGCAGTGGCAGCGTCTCGGGCCGTGGGAAGTGGACGTGACCGGCGGTCGGATCGAGATCGCCAGCGGCGGCGGCGCGGCGAACTTCTCGGGGCTGGAGGTGTGGAAGAAGGCCACGTGACGTTCCGGGCATGCCGGACGAAGAAGGGTGCACCTCAAGAAAGTGGCGAGTGACCGTCAAGCCGGGTGCCACCGTTTGAAGAGCCAAACGGTGAGCCTTGCTCGATGAGCACGGATGGACAAGCCATCCGCGCCCAGACGCCCCGAGCGCGCGGCGGGTGCGGAGACCCGCCGCGCGACACGTTTCATAGATCAATAGCCGGGGCAGGCCCCGGCCTACACTGCTTCGGGAAGGCGAGCGAAGAGCGTCAGCGGGCTTGAGTCGGTGACCTCGACGTCGGCTTCCGTGCCGGCGAGGGCGGCGGGGCCGTCGAAGACGACGATGCGGTTGCCGGGGGTGCGGCCGCGAAGTTGGCACCAGGGCATCGCGCGGTGGGTCTCCGCACCTACCGCGCCAGATGACCTACGTTCGCGGCGGGTGCGGAGACCCGCCGCGCGAAGCGGGGAAAAGGGTCCAGGACCCTTTTTGGTCAGCGGGCTGGGGCCTTCGACGAAGACGGTCATGCGGCGGCCGACGAAGCGGCGGTTGTCCTCGCCGGCGACCTGTTGCACGAGGTCGAGCAGGGCCTGGTTGCGTCGGCGTTTTTCGGGCGTCGGCACGTCGTCCTCGTAATGCTCGGCGGCAAAGGTGCCGGGGCGCGGCGAGTACTTGAAGACGAACGCCTGGGAGAAGCGCACGCGGCGCACGAGGTCCATCGTCGCTTCGAAGTCGTCCTCGGTCTCGCCGGGAAAGCCGACGATGAAGTCGGACGCGACCGCCACGTGCGGCCGCGCGGCGCGGACCATCGCCACGCGGTCCGCATACTCGGCAGCCGTGTAGCCGCGCTTCATCCGGGCCAGCACCGCGTCGGACCCCGACTGGGCAGGCATGTGCAGGTACGGGCAGACGGCGGGGACGTTGCGAAAAACCTGGGCCAGGCGTTCGGTCATCGCGCCGGGGTGGCTGGTGATGAAGTTCAGGCGTGCGAGGCCCGGCGTTTCGGCGACCTTTTCGATGAGGTCCGCCAGGTCCCAGGTCCGTCCGTCCTGGCGAGCGGCGTACTTGTTGACCGCCTGTCCCAGGAGCGTGATCTGCCGCGCCCCCTGCCCCACCAGGCGGCGGACTTCTTCGACGATGACGGCGGGCGGGCGGCTGCGCTCCGGGCCGCGAACGTTCGGGACCACGCAGTAGGCGCAGAAGTTGTCGCATCCGCGCATCGCGGTAACGAAGGCGTGGCCGGGCGACGGGCCGCCCAGGGGACGGTGGATCTCGACCTCGTCGAGGGCGGCGTCCAACGGGGTGAACGCGTCGGCATCGCGCGGCGGGTCGAGGGCGACGATGGGGCGGGTCCGGCTCGTTCGGGCCGCGTCGATGAGGTCGGGCAGTTCGGCCAGGCGGCCCGGTGCGCAGACGAGGTCCACCAGCGGGGCGCGGCTTCGGAGGCGGTGGCCGTATTGCTGGGCCATGCAGCCGAGGAGGCCGATGACGAGGTCCGGCTCGCGGCGTTTGCGCGTCTTGAATGCGCCGATGTTCGAGAAGACGCGGTTCTCGGCGTGGGCGCGGACCGAACACGTGACGAACAGGAGGACCCCCGCGTCGGCGGGGTCGTCCACGATGCGGGCGCCCGCGGTGCGGAGCCGCTCGGCGATGAGTTCGGCGTCGAGCCGGTTCATCTGGCAGCCGTACGTCGTGATGTGGACGCAGACAGGTTCCATGGACCGGGCATTATAGAAGGGGGCGCGCGGGCGGACAAGGACGCGGGGGGACCGGGAGGCGCACAGGTCGAAAAAAGCACGGCCGGACAAGACCGGCCGTGGCACCCGGCTCGCGAAAGCATGGCACCCGGCGGTCGAAAAAAGCACGGCCGGACAAGACCGGCCGTGGCACCCGGCTCGCGAAAGCACGGCACCCGGCTCGCGAAAGCATGGCACCCGGCTGTAATGCGCGGTGGGTACGGAGACCCACCGCGCAAAACTCATTTCGGATCACTTAGTCGGTGCCGGCGACGGCGGCTTTAAGTTCGCGCCATTTCTGCTGGAGGAGCGGGTCTTTGGGGGTACCCTTCATGAGTTCGACGGCGGTGATGTTGTCGCGGACGTCTTTGGTGTCGCCGAGTTTGTACTTGCAGTAGTGGAGGTTGTAGGTCCGCTCCCACCAATCATCGGGCTGGACGTTCTCGACCTGCCTGAGGACGCGCCAGCGGTCGAGTGCGGCCTCGTAGTTGGGCTTGGCCTGCGCCGGCTCCGTCTCGGCATCTCCCATGCCCTGGAAGGCGCGGGCCTGGCCGTAGATGCAGTCCTCCCTGAGGGGCTTGCCCTTCTCGGCCTTGTGGGGGTCCAGGCCGCCGATGTCGCGGTAGATCTGAAGGGCGCCTCCGTAATTGCGGACGGCCAGGTACAGTTCGGCGAGGTCGTAGCGGGAGTTCTCGATCTGGACGGCCTTGTTGGGGACCTGGCTCTTTTCGAGCCATTCGAGGTAGCGGTCGCCGAGGACCTTGGCCTGCTCGACCTTGACGCCGGCCACTTTGGTCTGCTGGCGTTTGATGAGGCTGCGGACCTCATCGGTCATGGCGGCAAAGAGGCCGCGAAGGACCGGCCCCACCTTTGCGGGGTCGGCGACGGTCAGGAAGCGGTCAAGCACCTGCCGCGCCTCGTCGAGTCGGCCGAGTTTCGTCAGGGCGTCGATCCGCAGTTTCAGGACGTTGCCGAGGGTCTCCTCGGAGAGTTTGAACTTCTTCTCGGTGGCGTCGAGGATCGGGAGGGCGTCGGCCGCCAGATTGACTTCCTGGTACAGGTAGACGTCGGCGGCGTTGACGTAGGCGCCCTCGGCCCAGTCGAGCAACTGCTTCTTCTTCTCGTCCGGAAGGTCGGAGTTCTGCACGCTGAAGGCGTAATCGGCGTAGGCGAGCAGCGCCTGGGCAACGACGCGGGCGCCGCTCAGGGTCAGTTGCGGGTCGCGCGACGGCAGAATCCTCTCGCGGAAATGCTCGAGGCGGCACAGGGGGACCCAGTACTTGGAATCGACGTAATGGTCGGCCGCTTCGGGCACGCGCGTGAAGGCGTCGGCCGCGTTCGTGAAGTCCTTGCCGCGATACAGGATCAGCGCGAGGAAGTACTGCTGATCGGGGTCGGCCTGGCCCCACTTGGAGATGAACCATCGGAGGGCCTTTTCGTAGGCGAGGCGGTTGGGCTCGGTCTGCTCCTTCTCATAGACGTCGCCTGCGACCTTGACGGCATATCCTGCGGCGGCCGCCGCGTACTTGTACTTGGGGAACCCGTCGGCCAGCGTCTGATAGAGTTTGGCGGCTTCGGCCTCCTCGACAAGCCGCAGGAGGCAGTAGGCGCGGGCATAGAGGGCGTCGGGATAGTTGGCGTCTTCCGGGCCGACCTTGTCAATGTAAGTCTTGAAGAGGTCGGCGGCCCGTCTCATGACGTCGGCCTTCTCGGTATCCTGAGCCTCGCGCAGGGCGTCGTTGGCGTCGATCCAGAGTTGGAACGGCGCCCGCTCGACGTCTGGCGTCTCGCCGAGCAGTTCCTTCATAATCCACTGGACGAGCACGGGCCAGGGGTTGTCGCGTTTGTGGACGCCCATGAAGATGGCCATGCCCTTGTCTTTGAGGCCCTGCTTGTTGTCGGCAGTGCCTTCGAGGACATAACTTTCGGCCGCCACCAGCGGCATGGCCAGACCGTACAGGCTGGTGCCCAGTGTGTCCTTGTACTTCTTGGAGGCCTCGTCGATGGCCTTTCGTGCGCCGGCGTGGTCGCCCTTGCGCATGAGGGTGACGGCCCGCTCGTAGGCGACTTGGATGCGGACCTGGTCCTTCCAGGCCTCCGCCTGCTTGACGCGGTCGGAGGCGTTGGGGTCGGTGGGCGGCGGGTTGGCCATGGCGAACGTCTGGAGGGCTTCCTTGAACTTGCCGAGTTCGCGGTACGCCATGCCGGTGGCCATGTGAGCCTGCCACTTGGCCCGGACCCGATCCGGCATGTCCACGTAGGCCTGGAAGGCCGTGATGGCGTCGCCCAGGATCTGGTCACGGGTGCGTTTGCCCTTGGGGGGCTTGTAGTCCTTCGGGAGGATCCAGCCGTAGTAATAGGTGACCCAGGCGTTGGCGAACTTGGCGTCGCGCTGGACGCCGCGGACCGCGCGCGTCTGGCCGGTATTGACGTACGTGCGCCGCTGGTCTTCGGGCAGTTGGTCGAGGGTGGAGAGCCAGACCTCGGTGTCGCGGATGGTGGTGGTGTACTGCTCGTTGGCGACGCCAAGCAGTTCGGTGGCGCGTTCGCGGTTGCCTCCGCGGCGGTCGGTGACTTCGAGGAACTCCAGGTCGTCCCTGAGCCACTGCTGGAAGATCATGTTGGCGAGTTCGAGCCGGACGTTCATGAGGGCCCGCCGGGCCTCGTTGACCTTCTCGACCTGGTCGGCCGGGATGGCGGCCAGGGCCTTCCCGGAGTCGGCGATGGCGCCCTCGTACAGTTTGCGGGCGTTCTGGAAGGCGGTGTCGCGTGGTGCGGCCATGTTCTTGGCCTGTCGCGCGTTCTCGACCTGCAGGCGTGCCAGGGCCAGGTTGTTGCTCTCGGCAGGCGTGACGCCGGGAGTCGCCTGGGTGGCGGCGGCGCCCTTCTGCTTCAGATAGGCCTCCATGAGGGTCCGCAGGCCGCGCGATTCCAGACCCTGGTAGAACGGGTCGGCCGCCGCTGCTGCCGCGCGGACCGTCGGCGGGCAGACCATCACGAGAACCGCAAGAGACGAGATCCCCAGAACCAGTCGCATCACGTTGAGCCTGTCCCCTCGTCTAGAGACGCCGGCGACCCTCGGCCGATTCAAACGCGCTTCCCTTCGGGTCGCGGCTAAAAGCCTGTTCGTCAAACGCGCGTGACGCCGCCGACCCTGGGCCGATTCAAACGCGCTTGCCTTTCCGCCTTCGCCAAGGCTTCGACGGACAGGCGGGCCGCGGCCAGGAGCGTGCCTGTCAAGCGTGCGGCGTTCATCAGTCGTACGGCACGGCGAAGTGGATGTTCGTGAACCGTGCTGCCACGGCCATGTCGAAGGCCCGAACCACCCACTTGTGCCGCGTACCCATCCACGGCGAGATCAGGACGGGGTGGTCCTCGGGCAGTCCCCGCGCCTTCAGGCCTTGCAGGGCCGCCAGAAGTCCCCCGAAGTTGCGGCCGAAGACCTGGCTCTCGTTCAGGACGATGTTGACGCCCTTGTTGTCGTTGTCGGGGACCTCCAGTTCGATCTTGATGCGCTGGACGTCCTTCTGCTGCTTGCCGGCGACGGGGCCGGAGGTACTCGGCAGGTTGGTGGTCAGGTACCCTTCGCCCGCCTGCTGGTTGGGGATGAGCATGAAGAAGATAATCAACTGGAAGACGCAGTCGATCATGGGGGTCATGGGCGGCTGCATTTTGGGCGGGTGTTCGCGTCTCTCGGCCTTGGCCATCGCGAGACTCCTTCACGCCACAGGGGCGGTTGCATGCACGTCCGGTGCGTGCCGCACGGGCGGCGTGGCTAATCCACCACGTCTTCGGGCTCCTCGATGTCGGTCGTGATCCACCATCCTTGGATCTCTGCGCGGCCGGCGGCCAGCATGACGCTGGCGACGACCTCATAGCAGATCATCTCGTCGGCCCGCAGGATGACGTTCAGTTTCTCGCTGCCCTCCGTCTCGGCGACCTTCCGCTGCTTCAGGTACGCCGAGAGTTCGTTGTCGCCGTCGATGACGCGGTAATCCAGCGTCTGGCCCATGACCTTGACCTCAGGATAGTCCGGGTTGACGATGTTGATGACGACGTTGCGGTACTGGAACGGGTCCTTGGGTTCGGCGGCAATGGACATCGGCAGAACGACCTGCTCGATCGCCAACTGCTGGAACTGGCTGGTGAGCAGGAAGAAGATGATCAACTGGAAGACGATGTCGATCAGCGGCGTCATGTTCATGCTGACGGCGCCGGTACCCGCTCCCGAGCGTCTCTTCTGAGGCATGGCTCGTTCCTTTCAAAGCCAACATGCGGCACTCACCGAGAGGACGGCCGTGCCCCCGCCGCGGGCGATTAGTCGCCGGCGGACGGCTTGAAGTTGGCCAGGAGTTCCTCGGCCACCAGGGCGGCCTCCATCGACATCTGCTCGATGCGGCTGCGGAAGATGCCGTAGCCGGCGAGCGCCGGAATAGCCACCACCAGGCCGGAGAAGGTCGAGAACAGGGCGATCATGATACCGCCGGCCAGGTCCTCGGGGCTGGCCTTTCCGCCCTTGGCCTCGATCTCGCCGAACGCCACGATCATGCCCCAGACGGTTCCGAGCAGCCCGAGCATGGGGGCGACGTTCCCCAGGAGGTTCAGCCACTCGATCTTGCGGTAGAGGCGTGCGCTGCGTTCGCCGGTGGCCTCCTGCATGGCGTTCTCCATGGCCTCGTACCCGTTGGCCGCCTCGATCAGGCCGGCGTGGACGACGCCCGAGACAAACGACGGATCGACCTGGCAGAACTCCAGGGCCTCGCGGAACCGGCGCTCGTCGAACATGGTCTTGATCTGCGCGACCGAGAGTTCCGGCACCAGCACCGACCGGCGAATGGTGATGGCGTGCTCGATGATCAGCGCGATCGAGGCGATCGAGCACAGGTAGATGACCATCATGTCCGTGAAGCCGATCGCGTCGGTGAACGTGGCCTTCGACATGATGCCGAAGAGGGTTCGCCGGATCTTCGTGGCTTCCTCGGCCATCGCGGCATCCGAGATCGCCAGGACGATCACGATCGCGACCATCAGCAGGATGAGCGCCCTTATCTTACCCATGTGCGTAAACTCCTTCATCGAATGTCCCCTGAATGCGGTGTGCGTCGGTTCCCTTGGTTTGCCCGAGTCCGGCGCGGGCCTATTCCGACCCCAGCCGGGCCAGTTCGCGTCTGGCACGTTCGGCGCCGCTCGTTCCGGCGTACTTCCGGACGGCCTCATTGTACACGCTGACGATTTCCTCGCGGGGGGCTTTGACGGCCGCCAGCGCCTGTCCGGCCCGAAAGAGGGCGTCGGCGACGCGGCTGCGGTCGGCCGCAGGGTACAGGATCGGCAACTTCATAAACTCCAGGGCCGCCTCCAGATGCTTGCCTTCGGCCACGTGGATCCGCCCCCGCCAGTAAGCCAACTCGAACTGCCCCGAGTCGTCCACAACCGCCTCGACCTTTTCGAACCAACGGGTGGCCTCGTCGGTCTTGCCGGTGGCCAGCAGGAGTTCGAGTTTGCGGATCATGGCGCCGCGGCGGACCTGCGGGAGGCTGCTCACCAGCAGCGGCTCCAGCAGAGGCAGGACCTGTTCGGGCTTGCCTTCAATCAGAAACAGGGCCACGCGGAAACTCTTGAGGGCGTCGGCGTAGGGCTTGCCGCCGGCTTTCTCGAGGGCCCCCTCCACCTTGGCGAGCATCGCCTGGTTGGCCCCGTGGTCGGCATCGTCCGGCGACGGCAACTTGAGGTCGGCCACCAGTTGGGGGGTGCTTTGTGCCATTTCGAGGTACGCGTCGAGGGCGTCGGTCACGCGGCCGGATTCGACGTACAGTTTGTACATCCGCCACTGGACGACGACGCGCAGCCAGGCGGGAGCGCCTCGGCGAAGGAGACCCTGGTAAAGCCTGCCGGCCTCCTCGAACGCCGTCGCCCGGCCGTCGAGGCCCTTGCCGTAGGCTTCCTCGGCGCGCCTCAGGTCGGGGTGCTTGTCAGCGCGGAGTTCGCGGATGTCGGCAAACGGCACGGTCCGCTTGCGGCTGCCGTCCTGGACGACGAGACCGCCCGCGGACACGCCGACGATGTCGCCGGTGTACCCGATGCCCGCGTTGGTACGGACCCGGTCGGCGCGGGCGGAGGCAGCCGCAGCCAGCACGGTCGCGGCAGCCAGAAGAAGGCGCCAGGGTTTAGTTCGCCAGTGTTGCAAGGTCGGCCTCGGACACGAACTTGTAGTTTCCGTTGTTCTGCTCGGCGATCTTCTTGAGGACATCCTCGCCGGTGCGGTAGAGGAAGCCGATGGTGTGCACGGTCACTTTGCTGCCGGTGTTGTTGCGTTTGACGAGGTCGATGATGGCGCGGTCGAACTCGCCGTCGGTCAACAGGTAGATGAGTTCGGGTCCGACGGCGAAGGCCCGCTCCAGGGCCTTCGAGGGGTCGGTCTCGCCCTGTGGGATGATGCCGTCCACGAACTCGAAGGCGAGTTGCTTGTTGCGGTCGGTGGCGTTGACCAGCCGCCGGGTGGGCATCTCGACCGGCGGGCCGGAGGAGTAAAAGATCACGTGAAACGCGGTATCCTCGCCGAGTTCGCCGACGCTGCGTTTCAACTCGAATTTGACGTAGTCGATGGAGTCGGTCATGCTGCCGGAGCGGTCCACGACGTACACGATTTTGTGGGCGATCTCGGTCTCGACGGTTCCGAAGAACCCGCGGCCGCCGTCGCCCAGGCCCTCGAAGCCGCCGATGATGTTCCCGCCGCCGCCGATGCCGATGACCTTGAGCGTCTGCATCCGGTTCGACGCCACGTCCGGCACCGGGTTCTGCGTAAACTGGCGAACGATGCTCGACGGCTGCGGCTTCAGTTTGCCGCGCGACTCCTGCTTCTTCAGACGCTTGCGCTTCAGCGTCTTGTGTTTGGTGTCGGAAACCACCTCGGTCTTATACTTGAAGGGGGGCTGGATGGTGTGGGTCTGCCAGACCATGAAGGCGGCCAGGATGAAGACGGCGGCATGCAGGACCACACTGGTGCCCCAACTGGGCAGATACAGGGCCAGCCAGCCCATGACGGTGTCCATGCCGCTTTCGGGTTCTTCCTCCTGCGGTGGCTCCTCGTCGGGCTCGACAGCCTCAACCGGTTCGGCTTCGGCCACAGGCGCCGCTTCGACCACGCCGTCGGGGTCGGTCATCTGTGCGTCGTCGGGGACGGCGATCGCCTGGTCGCAGTGGGGGCACGTGACATCGGACCCCGGAGCGTCGTCCACCACAACGCGCTTACCGCACTTGGCGCAGCGAAATCTGAAGGCCATCCGAACACCTCCTTCTTCAGGCCGTCGGCAGGCGGGCTATCTTAGAGGAAACGGGCAGGGCTGTCAATGGACTCTCGCCGCCCCCTCGGCCCCCTGCCAGGCCCGCGCCTTCGGCCCATGCACCATAGCATACGGATAAGGTGGGGGGTCGTTCGAGAAAAAATCGGGGCGTGCCTGCGGCAGGTGCGCCTGAAGAAAGCGGCAGGCTTGCCGGGTGCCACCCTGGCACCCGCCGCACGACCAGGTCGCCACTTTCTTGAGGTGCACGCCATGCGGCTCAAGTTCAGGACCCGGCCGGCCCGATGTATAGACGGGTCGCGAAGCCGGAAGCCCAGTATCCTGTTAATCGCTTGACGGCGCCCTGTGGGGCGCCGTATTCTAAGTGGGTCACTTTCGATGGGAATCACAGATAGGAGAGGGCCATGAAAAAGGTGCTTCTGGCCGTACTCGCGGTGGCCTGGGCCGTGCTGGCTTTGGGGTGTGTCGGCGACGGCGGCAAGTCCGCCACCGAGAAGGAGTTTCAGAGGCTGTACAAAGAGTATTCCGCCCGCTTCCACGAGAAGATGGTGGGAACCGCCGAGACGATGAAGCCGGTCCAGATCACCGCCGAGGCCGCACGCCTCTGGGACGAGACGTTCGCCGGCAAGGACGACCTCATCGGCCGGCGCGTCACCGAAATCCTGAATCAGCTCGACGAGGCCAAGCCCTACAACGAGGACCTGTACCTGGAGATCGCCTCGGGCAGCCGCGTCGAGCCCAGCGCAGACCAGCCCAAGGGCATCATCCTGAAGCAGTTCCTCTGGAGCCCCGTGGGCGCGGCCCAGATGGGGCTGAACAACTGGCTGGCCCGGCTGCTTCAGGCCAAGTCCTTCGGCGTCCGGTCCGTGCTGACCGCCAATGCGGGCCTGTTCTGGGAGGTCCTCGACCGCAACCTGGACAAGCCGAAACTGCAGTTGCGGCAAGGGCCTATGGTCTTCGCCGTGGAACTGTCGCGCGCGGACGATTACTACCAGGTGGAGAAGGTCCGCTGGCTCAGGCCGAAGTCAATGGGCCCCGTCCAGTTGGCCCAGCCGCCGGAGACACCTGGCACCACGACGCCCACGATGCCCGGCACGACGCCGCCGGAAACACCAGGCACGACGCCACCCGTAACACCCGGCACGACGACACCCGCAACGCCGCCTGCGCCGACGCCTGAAATACCGGCTCCTGCGCCCCCGGAGAAGACCGCCCCCACGACGCCCGAGAAGCCCAAGGGCTGAGCGGGTCCGGACGACCATCCGCGCGAGCGTCCCGCCTGCGGGCAGGACGCTCGCGTTCTATTCCGTCCCCGCCCCGCCGCGCGCAGGCCGCGCGGTGGGCAATCTTGCCCACCGCGCCCCGGCCCCCCCGCAGCCCGGTCATACGCCCCCCAGGATCGACGCCAGGTCCTGCTCCGACACGAACGTGTACTGGCCGCCGCTGTCCCGGGCGATCTCCTTCAGCACGTCGGTCCCGCCGTCGTACAGAAAGCCGATCGTGAAGACCCGCGTGCGGCGGCCGGCGTTCAGGCGCTTCACCAGGCCGATGATGCCCCGGTCGAACTCGCCGTCGGTCAAAAGGTAAATCGCTTCCGGCCGCACGGCGAACGCTCGCTCCAGCGCCTTCGACGGATCCGTCTCGCCCTGGGGGATGATGCCGTCCACGAACTCGAAGGCCAGTTGCTTGTTGCGGTCGGTGGCGGCCACGAGGCGGCGGGTCGGCATCTCGACCGGTGGACCCGAAGAGTAGAAGATGACGTGGAACTCGACGTCGTCGCCGAGTTCCATGATCGAGCGTCTCAGTTCAGCCTTCACGAAGTCGATCGAATCGGTCATGCTGCCGGAGCGATCCACAACGTAGACGACCTTGCCGGCGGGATCATCATGCAGTTCGTCCCAACGGTCGAAGATCGTGTCGGGGCCCGGCCCGCTGAGACTGCCGATCCGGTCGCCGCCTGAGCCGATGCCGATCACCTGCAGCATCTCCTTGTAGTTGGTGGCGATGTCGCGCGTCAGGTTGGGCGTGACCTGCTGGACCAGGGTTGAGGGCGGCAGTGTCGGGCGGAGGCGCGATTCGTGCTGCAACCTCGGCCGGCGCACGACCTCTCTGGGCGGGCGCACCGGGACAACTCGCCCCGTGACCACGCCCCAGGGCTCTTTCGACGCCTCCGGCCAGGTGACCATGAACGCCAGCAGCAGCCCGACGGCCAGGTGCAGCACCACGCTCGTCCCGTACGTGGGGATGTACAGCGCCACCCACCCCATCATGCGGTCCCAGGCACGCTCGTCGGAGACGGCAAGGGATGCATCGCTGACACAAACGTTTGAGGAAGACGGTTGGGGTACCATGGCGGGACCTCCTTCCGGGGTGCGATTGGACCCCGGCGTTTCGGGTTCACCTTCAGTCCCGACGCTCCGCCATGGGCGCCCGTCGGCGTGAGTCACATCGGACGTTCCGTCTACCTGGACGCAGGCCGACCCGGCGCGTTTCAGACTTTTCCTTTACATGCGCTCGACCTCCCGGCCAAAATGGTCCGTGCCTGTGCCGAGCCGCGACCACTGCCAGCGCCTGACCAGCCGCGACCGCGTGACCAGCCGCGACCGCGTGACTAGCCGCGACCGCCTGACTAGCCGCGACCGTCAGGGAGCGGCTTCCGTACCCGCTTTGAGGAGACCGTCATGGCCGAACCCACATTCGCCCTGGGAATCGACTACGGGACCGAGTCGGCGCGGGCCCTGCTCGTGGACGTTGCCACCGGCGACGAGGTCGCCACCGCCGTCTACGAGTACTCGAACGGCGTCATCACCGAGTCCCTGCCCGGCACGGGGACCAAACTGCCCGCCCACGACTGGGCCCTCCAGGACCCCGGGGACTACCTGCGGGCCCTCGATGCCACCGTCCCGGCATGCCTGAAGGAGGCCGGCATCGATGGCGGTCAGATCATCGGCATCGCCACCGACTTCACCGCCTGCACGATGCTGCCGACGAAGGCCGACGGCACGCCGCTGTGCGCCCTCGACGCGTTCCGCGCCGAACCCAACGCCTGGGTCAAACTCTGGAAGCATCACGCCGCTCAGCCCGAGGCCGACCGCGTCAACGAGACCGCCCGACGGATGGGCGAGGGGTGGCTCGAGCGATACGGCGGCAAGATCTCGAGCGAATGGTTCTTTCCGAAGGCGCTCCAGATCCTCGACGAGGCGCCCGAGGTGTACCACGCCGCCGACCGTCTCATCGAGGCGGCCGATTGGATCATCTGGCGACTCTCGGGCAACGAGACCCGCAACCTCTGCACCGCCGGGTACAAGGCCATCTGGTCGAAGCGCGACGGGTTTCCGCGAAGGGAGTTCTTCGAGGCCCTTCACCCGGACTTCGCCGACGTGATCGACGAGAAGATGTCGCGCGACGTCCTCGCCCTCGGCGGCCGCGCGGGAGGGCTGACCCACGCGATGGCCCACCGCCTCGGCCTGGCGCCGGGAACCGCCGTCGCCGCCGGAAACGTGGACGCCCACGTCGCCGTCCCCGCCTGCACCGTCACGGGTCCCGGCAAGATGGTGATGATCATGGGCACGAGCATCTGCCACATGGTGTGCGGCACGAAGGAACTGAACGTTCCGGGCCAGTGCGGCGTGGTGGAGGACGGCATCCTGCCGGGGCTGTACGGGTTCGAGGCGGGTCAGTCGGCCGTCGGCGACATCTTCGCGTGGTTCGTCCGCTCGTGCGTCCCCGCCGCCTACAAGGCCGAGGCCGAAGAGCGGAGCATGAGCGTTCACGAACTCCTGACCGAGCGCGCCGCCGCCTACAAGCCCGCCGAGACCGGCCTCCTGGCCCTGGACTGGTGGAACGGCAACCGCAGCGTCCTCGTCGATGCCGACCTGACAGGGCTCATGCTGGGCATGCACCTGGGCACCCGGCCCGAGGAGATGTACCGGGCCATCATCGAGGCGACGGCCTTCGGCACGTACAAGATCATCCGGACGTTCGAGGAGCACGGCGTGGCGGTCGAGGAGATCTATTGCTGCGGCGGCCTGCCCGAGCGGAACGACCTGCTGATGCAGATCTACTCCGACGTGACCGGCCACGAGTTCAAGATCGCCCGAAGCGCCCAGACCTGCGCCCTGGGGTCGGCCATGCACGGGGCCGTTGCGGCCGGAAAGGACCATGGCGGATACGACACCATCGAGGAAGCGGCTGCCGCCATGGCCGGCATCCGCGACAAGACGTACAAGCCTGACCCGGCCGCCCACACGGTCTACGAGAAACTCTACGCCGAGTACGACGCGCTGCACGACACGTTCGGCCGCGGCGCGGGCGGCGTCATGAAACGCCTCAAGGCGCTCAAAGGGGTGGGGTAACGCCGCGGCGACCGCCGACGTCGCCCCCGGCCGCGCACAGACAGGAATACCAGGTGCACTTCGACAGAGACTACTTCGAAGGCAAGACGTCGTACTTCTATCAATTCGGCGGGTACCGCGACGTCGGATCGTACTTCAACCGGTTGGCCCGTTGGTTCCGGCCGCACGCGGGCGACGGGGCGGTGCTCGACGTCGGGTGCGCCTACGGGTTTCTGCTGTCGCGGTTCGACGACGGGCGTGTGCTCTGCGGGTGCGACGTGTCGGAGTGGGCGCTGCGCGAGGCACGAAGCCGCTTCCCGCGGGGCGAGTTCGTGGTCGTGGACGACAGCGGCGTCCTGCCCTATGAGAGCGGGCAGTTTGCCGCCGTCCTGTGCACCGACGTCCTTGAACACCTCGCGCTCGAGCAGCAGGATCGCATCCTGGCCGAGGTGTCGCGTATCCTGGCTGCCGGCGGCCGGTTCTGCATGACCACGCCCAACATGGGCCTCATCCGACATTGCGTCTACGCCCGGGCCGACCGCCTCGAAAAGCATCTCGGCATGCGCCACGCCAACGAGTGGAAAGAGACACTGGATCGACACGGCTTCGAGGTCGTGGACAGTTGGACGTACCTTAACGGATTTCTTCCCGGCCGCCTGCGCAGCACCTGGCTGCCCGAATGCGCCTTCGTTGCCCGGAAAGCCGACGGCGCGTGAACGGGCACGCGAACCCGACGGCAAATGGCCGAGGTGAGATCTTACGTCTCAAATCGGAAATCTCAAATCTGAGATCGTAAATCTCACATCTCAGATCTCAAATCTCAGATCTCAACTCTCACATCTCAGATCTCACATCTCAGATCTCAGATTTCAGATCTCAGGTCAGGGCGTTCCTCACCGCCGGGTTGCCCTCTGGCCTTGCGGCCTTCCTCGACCATGCGGTCCAGTTTCGCGCCGAAGGCCCCGGCGCGTTGCTTCTGCTCGGCTGCGCGGCGCGTCTGGTCCGTGAGGTAACGCTGGCCGGGGATATCGGAGTTCTGAAGACTGTCGGCCCAGGCGCGGAGTTGACGGGAGATGGATTCGGCCTGCGATTTGAGATCTGAGATCTCAGATTTCAGATGAGCGAATTCCCGCAGCCGCTCGGCCAAGAGCAGCATCGACCGCACCTCGCCGGCCGACCCGCGCGCGATGTAAAGGAACGTCAACAGTTCCTGCGTCGTCCCCCGCTCGAAGCCCTCGGCGATGTTGTTCGCAACCGATATAGCCGCACGCTGAAGTTGGCTCCGAAGATCTCCCTTGCGGCCGAAGGCCTTGTCGTCGGCGATCGAGAAAACGCGCTCACACAGCGTCATGGCCGCCTGCCAGACGGGCAACTCCTCGAAGCGCTTGTACTTCATGGCGAAGCCCTCCGTTGGCTGACACGTCCAATCTCAGATTGGAAATCTCAGATCTCAAATCTCAAATCTCGAATCTCAGATCTCGAATCTCAAATCTCAGATCTCAGATCTCGAATCTCAAATCTCGAATCTCGAATCTCAGATCTCGAATCTCAAATCTCGAATCTCAAATCTCGAATCTCAAATCTCAGATCTCGAATCTCAGATCCGACGTCTCAGATGCCGGACCTCAATGATACCATTTCGAACCCGCCAGGCAACCGGTCACACCTGACGGGCCGACCCCGCGACGACACGTACGTGCCCCTGTCGAAGCGGCCTTGGACGCCCTTGCCCTGACGGATGCGATGAGGAGTTACTTCGGCAACCCAGCCGCTTGTGGAACGCCCCTGCCCGCTCCCAACCGGCCGGGGCCTTTGTGGGGAACGTGTTGCCCTTCGAGTAACCAGGCTGCTTCACATGTCGCACAGGTCACAACGATCAGCGAGGCGCATGGTACCTGGCCTGCGGCGCGGCGGCCAAGCGCTTCCAAACGAGCCGGCCGGATGGTACACTCATGCCTGTTCGGCTTGGGCGAGGGCGTAGGGGCAAGGCATGCCTCGCCCGAACAACAGAGCGCGGCCGGGCAAGACCGGCCGTGGCACACGCGGGTCGGCACCAGGAGGGCGGCGTGCTCGAAGAACTTAAACGCGAAGTCTGCTGGGCCAACCGGCAGTTGCCGCGGCTGGGGCTGGTGTCGTGGACGAGCGGGAACGTGTGCGGCCGCGACCCCGAGTCGGGGCTCGTGGTCGTGAAGCCCTCCGGGGTCCTCTTCGACGAGATGCAGCCGGAGGACATGCCGGTCGTCGATCTGGAGGGCAACATCGTCGAAGGCACGTACAAGGTGAGCGTCGATACGCCCACGGCCTTGTACATTCTGAAGCACCTGCCCGAGATGCACGCGGTCATCCACACGCATTCGCCGTACGCATCGAGTTTCGCCGCCCTCGGCCAAAGCATCCCCGTGTATCTGACCGAACACGGCGACGCCTTCGGCATCCCGATCCCGTGCGGCGGGTACGCCAAGATCGGCGGCATCGAGGTCGGCCAGGAAGCCGTGCGCGTCCTGAAGGAGATCCGTCTCCAGTGCCCCGCCGTCCTGCTGCAGAACCACGGCGTCTTTGCCGTAGGCGTGCACCCGCGCGGGGCGCTCAAGGCGGCCGTCGTCGTCGAAGACGTGGCCCGGACCGTCCACCTGGCGATGGTCAAAGGCGATCCGATTCCGATTCCGTCCGAAGAGGCTCAGCGGCTGTACGACGTGTACCACTCGAAGTACGGCCAGAAACCCGGCGGCGGGTTCAAGTAGGAGACGTTTGCGCCGGACGTGCAACCTGGGAGCGCTCACAGAGCAGAGAAAAAGGCATCGCACGCAAAGCCGCCAAGGCGCAAAGAACGGATAAGTAGGAGAGTTCTTTCTTTGCGGCTTTGCGCCTTTGCGTGAGGTCGCGGCCGTTTCTTTCTCTGCGGCCTCCGCGTTGAAACGGGACCGGCGAAAGGGCTCGACATGAGCGAGAAGACCCGCACCGAACGCGATACCCTCGGCGAGGTCCAGGTGCCCGCCGACGCCTACTGGGGCGCCCAGACGCAGCGGGCCCTGGAAAATTTCCCCGTCTCGGGGCTGAGGGCCCACCCCGCCCTCGTCCGCGCCCATGTCGCCGTCAAACTCGCCGCTGCGCGCACCAACCAGGAACTGGGGAAACTCGACGCCCTCAGCGCCGAGATGATCGAGAACGCCTGCCGCGAGGTCCTTGACGACGGCAAACTCATGGACCAGTGGGTCGTGGACGTCTTTGGCGCAGGGGCCGGCACCAGTTTCAACATGAACACCAACGAGGTCCTCGCGAACCGGGCCAACCAGATCCTCGAAGCGCCTCTCGGCTCCTACAGCCTCATCCATCCGAACGATCATGTGAACATGAGCCAATCGACGAACGACACGTTCCCGACGGCCATGCAGGTGGCGGCCATCGCGGAAGGCGGCGCCCTGGCCGAGGTCCTCGACGCGCTGGCCGACGCCCTGGCCGAGAAGGGGCGCCACTTCGACAATGTGATCAAGAGCGGCCGCACC
>DATKXP010000033.1:0-5214 GCA_035529015.1 Phycisphaerae bacterium
AGGCTGCCTGCCCCGGTGTTTGGGGGCTTGCCCCGTTGGGGTTGCCGCTTGCCCGCCATAGCCTTGGCCAAGGCGGGTTACCCAATTCCTTGCTGTTCTCGCTGTTCTCTCTTAGCCCTCTGCGGCCTCTGCGTTAAGATCTGTTGTCGTTGCCGTTTTTTGTTAGAGTTCTAACAACCTCGCTCGCCCGTTCCGAGACGTAAGTCCTTTTCACACAAGGCCTTACACAGATCCCCCGATTTCGGCCTGTCATATTGCATTCGGCCCATACCTCAAATCCGGTCCTGCGCGGCCACTTGGCCAGAATCGCCGTTTTCGATAGCGCCAGGGCCGTTTTTCGCCTCACGATTTTGTTAGAGTTCTAACAATTTGCCGTGCCTGTAGCCTCTGGTCTCTGGCCTCTAACCCCGTCCGTCCCCGCCTTTTGTATACTTTAGCACCTATTGACCCCGCTCCACTTAGGTTAAAAAAGGGGTAAAAAGGAGCAAGAACGGACCAAGTTTGAGCAAAAAGCGATCAGAAACCGATCAAAACGGAGCGCGTTTTGCCTTGCCTATCTTCACATTCAGGCCCCGAATCGGCGTTTCCAGGCCAGAAACGGGGTTCGACCCTCCGAAAAGCGCGATTTGGGGGGGTCCCAAGAAAGCCCGTTTTACCAAAGTATATATCGGCGCCGGCCTCAACTAGCCCCAAGCGTTAGGCGCGGGGCCACGCTTAGCCGCGAGGCTTCTCGAAGATCCGCCAAACCCGACAACGCCGGCCGCGCTCAGCCCCGGACCATCGCGTTGCGCGGGCGTCGCCGTGACTCGTATCGCCCTGTGGCAAAGGGCTCCGGACACCGCCGACGGGGGCGCGGCGGAAGCCCTCCGGAGAGGGTTACAATTTTGTTGACACCCGTTGCGGGGCATCTATAGAATCGCCCTCTGCATTCGCCCCGGGCGGCGCGGCATGATGGGCCGCGCGCCGGGTCGGGGGGAGTGTCTCGCCGCGGGCGCGGATGGGCCAGTGCCCGGGGGACTCGCCGAACTCGTCTTCGTCTTGGCACGAAGGAGGAGATGCCAGATGCTCATGCGGGATGCCCGCCGTCACCACAATCTCGCCGTTCTGATGACCCTGCTCGCCGTGACGACGCTTGCGGTCGCTCCGGCCAGCGCCGAGGACGCCACGGCACCGGCTGCCGATCCCGCCGCCGCACCGGCAGCAGCGCCCGCCGCGGTGCCTGCCGAAGCCCCTGACGCCGCGCCGACCGCGCCTGCGGCTCCGACGACACCGGCCGGCGAAGAGGCCGCCGCCACCGGGTTCGGCGCCGCCGGCCTGCCCATCGACGTGGCGCCCGCCGGCCTCCAGAACGACTGGCGGCTGATGGTCCACTACTTCAAGTTGGCCCGCTTCGACCTGGCCAAGACTCAGGCCGAGAAGGTCGTGGCGGCCACGCCGTCACCGGCCGTCGCCCTGGCCCTGGCCGAATCGCCCTCCACCGGATACGACCTCGTCGTCAAGATGGTCCGTATTGAGGAACTGCAAGAGGTGGTGGCCAAGATCCTGGTCATGGCCGACGAAGGCGCCCGGGCCAAGAAGACCGACGCCGCACGCATCGGGTCGAACCTCCTGCGGCTGGGCAAAGGCCCGCGACCGTATTTCCTGGCGATGCAGGAACTGAGGTACAGCGGCCCGTACGTGGTGCCGGAGGCCCTGGCCATTCTGCAGGATCCCGGCCGCAAGGAACTGGCGGCGCTCGTGCGCCGGGCGCTGACGGAACTCGGCGGCCCGGTCGTCCGCCCGTTGGTGCGGTCGCTGCGGACGCCGAACGCGGCGCTGAAGGAAACGATCATCGGCATCCTGGGCGATATCCAGTATCCCTACGCCCTGCCCGCCCTGAAGGCCATCGTCGAGGACCCCAAAGCCACCGACGGTCTGAAGGCCGCCGCCACCCGGGCCATCCTCAAAACGGCCGACGAGGCCCTGCTCAAGACGCCCGCCAAGACGCTCTACCTCGACCTTGCGAACAAGCATTACTACGGCAAGGTCGCGTCCGCCGATCCGCGGCGCGAGACCACCGACGTCTTCGACTGGGTCGAAGGGACGGGCCTGCTGTACCGGGCGGCCCCCTCGAAGGCCGTCAACGAGATTCTGGCGTCGCGTGCCTGTTCCGACGCCCTCAAGGCCGATCCGGGGGCGCTCGAGGCGGTGGCCCTGTGGGTTTCGTCGGTCATGCAGATGGAGGCCGAGTTGGGCGACAAGACCGCCCGCGAAGCCGACCCGTTCCTGCCCGACACGATGCCGTCGGTCAGTTTCTTCGCCCGCGCGGTCGGCCAGCAGCACCTGTACAACGTGCTCGACCGGGCGCTGCGGGACCAGAACACGCCGGTCGCCGTCCGGGCGTGCAAGGCGCTCGAGGACGTGGCGAACGAGGAGTTCCTGACCCTCTACGGCCAGGCCGACGCCGGGTCGCCGCTCGTCATGGCGCTGACGTACCCGGACCAGCGTGTCCGCTTTGCGGCGGCGTTCGCGCTGGCGGCCATCCGCCCGGGCAGGCCGTTCACGGGCGCGGGCAAGGTGGTGTCGGTCCTGGCGGAAGCGCTGAACCTGGAGGCCGGAAAGAGCCTCCTCCTGGCCGAGGCCGACGCCAACAACCGCAACCGGCTCCAGGCCGCCCTCAAGGAAGGCGGCTGGAACGTCGTCGTCGCGACGAACGGGAACCAGGCGATCTCCTCCGCCCGCGCCATGCCGCGCATCGACGCCGTCCTCCTCTCGTCGAAGACCAAGCACGTCAGCCACGCCGACGTGGTCAGCCTCCTGAGGAGCGATTACACGACGGCCATGACACCGATCATCATCCTCTCGTGGCCCGACGACCCCGTGAAGGCCTCGTGGATCGAGTCGCAGATCCCGTACGTGAAGTCCGTGGAGCAGACGATCGCGGTCGATGCGATGGAGACCGAGGTCACGAACCTGAAGAAGGCCGCCGGGTCGCTCGTGCTCGACGCCGACGCCTCGCGGGCCGCCAGCCTCCAGGCGTCGCAGGTCCTGAAGGCCATCGCGATCTCGAGCGAGGTGTACTCGGCGAAGCGCGCGCGGCAGTCGTTGCTCGAGAGCCTGGTGAACCGGCCCGACGCGCTGGTGATCAGCGTCCTCGGGGCGCTGGCCGAGATTCCCGACGCCGAGATCACCCGCACCATGACCGGTGTCGGCGTCGATGCCAAACGGACGAAGCCCGTCCGCGTGGCAGCCCTGGAGGCGCTGGCCCGGGCCGCACGGTTCGTCGGCAACCAACTCGAGGCGAAGCAGGTTGAGGCCGTCCAGGCGATGGCCGGCGAAGAGGACGACCAACTCCGCGACGCCGCCGGCGAAGCCCTCGGCGCCCTCGACCTCGACGCCGCCGACGGGGCGAAACTGATCCTGAACCACGCGGCCAACTAACCCACTCACCGGAAACGCGAAGCGCCGTGGGTCGCCGGACCTGCGGCGCTTTCTTTCTTGCTTCGCCCGGCGGCAAGCGCGCCGCGAGATGCCGTGTGGAGGCGCCATCGGATGCGAACACGAATCACGCTGATCCTGTTTGGCGCCTGCGCGGCGCTGGTGGCGTGCCGGATTCTGGTCGCCGAAAGGCCGCCGATCAACCTGAACCCCGCCACGCCCGAGCAGGTGCTCAACCACGACCGCGTCCGCTCGGCCAGGTTGGGGCCGGCCGACGCCGACGACGGCACCGTCCGCCTGATGCCCTGGCGCACCGAAGACGACGTGGTGGAGGGATGGGACTGGTCGCTGCCTCCCGGCGTCGGGCCGGTGCGGAACTCGGGCCTCATCTTCTCGGGCCGCGAGACGCGGCGCTTCCCCGGAAACCGGCTGCTCGACATCGCCGCGTTCTGGCGCGACGTGGAACCCGAAGCGGGCCGATTCGAGTTCGGCCCTCTCAAAGAGAAACTCGAGCGCCCGCCGGAAGGCGTCGCGGGTTACCGCTTCCACTTCTATGCCACGGTGGCCCACCGGCTCAGCAAAGGGCGCAAGGACCCGATCGCCCCGGCCTGGCTCGGCGCGCTCGGCCTCCCGGTGATCGACATGACGAGCGTGGAGGGCCGCTTCCAACTGTTCAACTACCCCATCTGGGACGACCGCTACCACCAGCGTTACCTGGGCGTGATCGAGGCCCTGGGCAAGAGCGGTATCCCCCGGCTCGAGGGGCTTCGCATCGTGTACGTGGGCGCCATCTCGAAGAGTTGGGGCGAGGAGATGTACGTGCCGCGCGACGTCGCCGCCTGGTGCGAGAAGCACACGGGCCTGACGCCCGAGCGGCTGGAGCGGTGCCTGAAGGAACGCCTCGACGCCTGGGCTCGCGCCTTCCGGGGCGTGGAACACAAACTGGCCTGGGTCGGCGCCGGTGAAGGCGGCGTGGGCAAGCCCGAGTACCGCGACGTGGGCGCCCGCGTCATCGAGCACGCGTACAACCTGGGCATGGGCCAGCGGTGCGGGTTCGTCGAGAACTACCTCTACCATCTTCACAACCCGTGGCTCGGCCAGCGCGCCGGCGACGACGGCTATCTGCTCGTGGACGAGAGGTGCCCGCCCATCGCCGAGGGCCGGGCCTTCGGCGACGAGAACGAGGAGTACGGCCGCTACTGGACGGGTCGCTTCGGTCCGATCGAGACCCACGCGTATCGGTACCACGAGTCGATGCTCCGCTCGCTGCAGATGCGCCGCAACTACCTGTGGATGTCGTCGGCGTCGGTGGACACCGACCCAGCGCTGACGGCCTACGTCAGCCTCGCCCTCGGCCGCACGGTCCGGGACTCGCCCGACGCGTTCTGCTACCTGCGCGAGAGCACGGTGCGGGCGTCGGCGGCGGGCAAGAAAGGCCAGACGTTTCCGATCCGCAACTTCGAGCGCTGGCTCATCCAGCGCGACCGCGACGGCTACCGCACGAAGCCTGCGATCAAGGCCGCCCAGCACGAGATGATGTGGATGGTGCCGAAGGGCCACAAGTACGACTGGATCGCCCGGCGTACCGACCTGGCCGGCGGCAGCGGCCGCATCGGGTTCGCCCTCGACGACCGGTTCCTCATGGGCGGTCCGCACCGCGTCGCCGTCAAGGTCACCTACCACGACGTGGGGCGCGGCCGGTGGAGCCTGGTGTATGCCCGGCCCGGCGGCAGCGAGGGGCGACGCACCGTCGAGTGCCGCGACACGGGGAAGGTCTTCACCGCCACGTTCCACCTC
>DATKXP010000034.1:0-2620 GCA_035529015.1 Phycisphaerae bacterium
TGCCGGCCCTGGAGGCGGACGTGGCCCGCGACGGCCGGCTTTCTGCTGGCCGCCCTCGTGGCCGTGCTGCTGAACGCCTCGTCGGTGCCGGCCGTTGGCGTGCTGGCCGTGGCCGTGCTGTTGGCGGGTCTGGCGGCAGGGCGAGCGGAGGCCGACCGCAGGCCCGTGCTCCTGGCGGCCCAGGCGGTGGCGGTCTTCGGCGTGTACCGGATCGTCATGATGTCGGTTCCGGCCGCGTGGGCCCTCGCCGATGCTGCCGGCGGCGGCCTCGGTCGCGTGGCCGGTGCGATCGTCGGCCGGCCGCTGTCGGTGGGCGCATCGTTCGCCGGCCTCGATTTCCTGGTTCTGATGGCCGTCCTGTTCGGCCTGTGGCTGGCTGCATCGCCGCGGCCGCGGCTTGCGCGCGGCATCGTTGCGGCCGTCGGGATTCTGACCGTGCACCTGGTGTACCTGCTCGTCATCGCCTGTACGGCGGAGTTGATTGCCGCCATTCCCGTCGACGAGGTCGCCGGCGCGGCCCGCTCCATCTTCGACCGCAAGCCGTGGTCGTTCTGGGCGGCCGTCGGGAGCCTCTTGCCGTGGCACCTGCCGGCCCTGGCGGGCCTCGTTCACGCCGCCGTGGCCGGTGCGATGTTGCGGTGGTCGCCGCCCGCGCCCGCTGAGAACGGCGGCGCGTTGCGTTCACTGCCGGCCCGGCCCGTCTTCCTGATCCTCGGCGCCGTCGCGGTCGCCGGACTTGCTGCGGCAACGGCGCTCTATCCGGCATCCGCGGACCTGACGGGCAAGAAGATCGTCGCGTACGAGAAGGGCTTCCTCAACTGGCTCCGGCCCCGGCACGGCGACTACGGGCGGCTCTCGATCGGCATGTACGGAATGCTGCCCGACCTTCTGGAAAGTTTCGGCGCCACGTTCGCCCGGTCGGCGGACCTCTCGGACGAGGACCTGAAGGATGCCGACGCTCTTGTCCTCATCTTCCCGAACGAACCGTGGGAAGAGGGGCAACTGGACCGCATCTGGCAGTTCGTCCGCGACGGCGGGTCGCTGCTTGTTCTGGGCGAGCACACCCACGTCGAGGAAGACGGCAACGCGCGGTTCAACGACGCCTTGGCGCCGACGGCCATGCGGGTCGAGTTCGATTCGGCCCAGTGGGCCGTGGGCGGATGGCTCGACTGTTACGAGACGCTCGCCCACCCCATCACGGCAGGGCCCGGCAACGGCCGGAACCGTTTCGGCATCGTCATCGGGGCGTCGGTCCGGGCCCGCCGCCCGGCGCGGCCGCTCATCCTCGGACGATGGGGCTGGTCCGACCACGGCGACCGAGGGAGCGACCGGGCCATGATGGGCAACGACCGGTACGACCCCGGCGAGCGGCTGGGCGACGTGTGCCTGGCGGCCGAGCAGGCGCTCGGCAAGGGCAAGGTCATCGTCTTCGGCGACACCTCGTCGCTGACGAACGGCATCGCCATCGGCGACTACAAGTTTCTGTCGGCGCTGCTGGCGTACCTGGCGGACCCGTCGTCGGCCCCATCGTGGTGGCGGTCGGTGCTGGCGATGCTCGCGGGGACGCTCGCCATCGTGGCGCTTGTCCTGGCGGCGGAGCCGCGCCGCGTCGGTATCGTGGCCGCGGCAGGCGCCGTGGCGCTGCTCGTGTGCGCGGCCGTCACGTATCGGGCGAACGTCACGCTGCCCGACGGGCGGCTGAAGGAACCGAACAACCTGGCCTACATCGACGCGTCGCACCTGGAGGCGTACAGCCAGGAGGCCCTGCGCGACGACGGCACGATGGGGCTGGAACTGACGCTGATGCGAAACGGGTTCCTCACGCTCTCGCTCGCCGAGTTCGACGCCGAGGCGCTCAAGCGCGCCGGTCTGCTGGTTTCGATCGCCCCGTCGCGGCCGTTCTCCGCGGGCGAGCGCCAGGCCGTCCGCGATTTCGTGGCGGGCGGCGGCGTCTTTCTCTGCACGGCGGGCTACGATGCATCCGAGGCGGTGGCGCCGCTCCTGGCGGAGTTCGGTTTCCGGATCGGCCACCCGAACGACCCTGACCTCGAGCCCCCGCCGCTCGGGCACTTCAAGTCGCCGTACGTGACCGTGGACGGCCGGATGCATCACGTCCGGTTCCACGCCGCCTGGCCGGTGGCCGAGGACCCGTCCGGTCTCATCCAGCCGCCCGACAGCCAGGCCGGGGAGATCCAGGTCTACGCCTACGGGCGGGAGGATATGCCGGTCATCCTCGGACGCCGGTACGGCAACGGCAGGGTCATCGTCGTCGGCGACACGGGCTTTGCCATGAACAAGAACCTGGAGCACGTGGACGGGTCACCGTTCGAGGGAATCCGCGAGAACGCCGATTTCTGGCGGTGGTTCCTGCCGCAGGTGACCGGTCGTCCGCGCTGGACGCCGCCGGGGCCGGAGGAGGTCGCTCCGAAGGGCGGTCCGAGCGCCGCCGAGGAGACGCCATGATCCGCACGTGGCTGGCCATCGCGATCCTGGCCGCATCCTGGCTGCCCGGGTTGGGGTACTACCGCGGTGCCGACTGGCGGTGGTGGGCCGTGGCGGTCGTCGCGGGAACGGTGCTTCTCATCGGGTCGATGCCGCGCAAGATCGGGCGCCGGCACGC
>DATKXP010000035.1:0-5921 GCA_035529015.1 Phycisphaerae bacterium
CGCCAGATGAGGCTGCCCTTCTCGCAGTTGACCTCCAGGCCCAGATCGTTCTTGTGTCCGATGCAGATCTGGCTGGCGCGGATGAGCGCCCGGGCCCCGCCGCGCGCCGCCATCTTGCCGGCCAGTTGGCAGTACGTCGTGAAGTGGTCGTCCAACTGGCGTCCCTTGAGGAACGTTTCGACCACGCCGCGCACCGTCTTGACTCTCAGGCCCGTGACGAACCGCATCTGCATGAAGGCGTGGGTGCCGATGTCGCCGCCGCAGCACGAGGCGCCCGCCATCTTGGGGTTGGTCCGCCACGAGGCCTGCATCTGGCCTTCCTTCTCCAGCCGCGTGGCCAGCCAGCCCTGGAGGTAGTACGCATCGACCCAGCGGACCTTGCCGAGTTTGCCGCTCTGGATGATCCAGCGCGAGACCCAACTCGACCAGTGGCCCAGGTAGGTGTGGGCCACGCCGAAGGGCACCTTGTGTTTCTTGACGGCCGCCGCCAGGTTCTCGGCCTGCGTCGCGGTGATTGTCAGCGGCTTCTCGCAGAATACGGGGATGCCGGCCTTGATGAGTTTCATCGCCGGGTCGTAGTGGACGAAGTTCGGCGTGACGATGACGGCGTAGTCGATGCGCTCGCCGATGGGCAGTTTCTTCTGTTCCTTGATCATCGCGTCGTAACTGGGGTAGCCCTTGATGGGGTAGGGCCACTTGCGCGCTTCGCTCATGGCGATCTTGGGGTTCTGGTGCAGGGCCCCGCAGACGATGCGCCGCGTGCCGTCCATGTGAATCGCCTTCTGATGCGGGTTGACGATGAACGCCCCGCCCCCGCCGCCGATCAGGCCGACCTTGAGCACTCGCTTGGACATGTCCGTTTCCTCCGTGCCGAGCCAAAGACCCCTGTTTCCGGTATGGTGAGGCGAAGGGCGATTGTACGCGCCCCTGCGGCCATGTCAAAGGAAAGCCCCGCGGTTTCAGGCTAAGCGGTCCGACATGAGTTATGCGCGGTGGGTCTCCGCACCCACCGCGCATAACCGCGCGTGTGCGCGGCGGGTACGGAGACCCGCCGCGCACCACATCGCGCACCGCAATCGCTGCCGAACTTTCGACTTTCCACCCGTGCCCGTCGGCATTACCATCATCAGCGCACCGTTTAAGGAGTTGCCCATGCTGTCGCGCAGGCGTTTCATGAAATCGGTCGGCCTCGGCGCCGCAGCCCTGGCGGCATCGCGCTTGACGCCGACGTTCGGCGCCTCGCCCCGCAAACGCACGAACGTCCTGCTCATCACGGCCGACGACCTGAACTGCGACTCGGTCGGCGTCTTCGGATGCCGGACGCCCGAGATCACCCCCAATATCGACCGCCTGGCGGGGCAGGGCATGCGCTTCACCCGGGCCCACATCACCATCGCGGTCTGCCAGCCGTGCCGCTCGGTCCTGATGACCGGCCGCTACCCGCACCGAAGCGGCGGCGAAGGGTTCCACCGCATCACGAAGACCGACACGCCGCTGCTGGTCGAGCGCCTCGCGGCCGATGGTTACCGTTGCGGCATCCTCGGCAAGGTGGGCCACTGCACGCCGAAGGCGTCGTTCCAGTGGGACATGAGCCAGGACATGCCGCAACTCGGCATGGGCCGCAACCCCGGCCTCTATCACCAGTTTGCCAAGGGGTTCATGGAGGAGTCGGCGAAGGCCGGCCGCCCGTTCTTCCTGATGGCCAACTCGCACGACCCGCACCGGCCGTTCTCCGGCAGCGATCAGGAGGGGGCCCGCTTCCGCAGCGCGGATGTCACGCCGCCGTCGCGCACGTACCGGCCCGACGAGGTCCGCACGCCCGGCTTCCTGGCCGACCTGCCCGATGTCCGCCGCGAGATCGCCGAGTACTACTCCTCCGTCCGCCGGTGCGACGATACCGTGGGGGCGGTCCTGAAGGCCCTCGATGACGCGGGCCACGCGGACGATACGCTCGTCGTCTTCCTCTCCGACCACGGCATGCCGCTGCCCTTCGCCAAGACCAACTGTTACCTGCACAGCACGCACACGCCGTGGATGGTCCGGTGGCCGGGTGTGGTGAAACCGGGCGGCACCGACGGCGAGCACTTCATCTCCGGCATCGACCTCATGCCGACGATCCTCGACGCCCTCGGCCTCGCGCCGCCCGAAGGCATGGACGGATTCTCGTTCCTGCCGCTGCTTCGCGGCGAGAAACAGGGCGGCCGCACCCTCGTCTTCACACAGTTCCACCAGACCTCCGGCCGCAACCGGTACCCGATGCGGTGCGTCCAGAACGCACGGTTCGGATACATCTTCAACCCATGGTCCGATGGAAAACGCATCTTCCGCAACGAGTCGCAGAGCGGCCGCACGATGAAGGCCATGCAGGAGGCGGCCAAGTCGAGCGAGGATATCCGGGCCCGCGTGGACCTGTTCCTGCTGCGGACGGTCGAAGAGTTCTACGATTTCGAGAAAGACCCCGACGCGCTGAAGAACCTCGCGGGCGACCCCAAGGTTAAGAAGGACCTCGACGCGCTGCGGTCGGAGTTGGAGCAGTGGATGGTCCGTACGGCCGACCCGGCGCTGGAGGCCTTCCGCCACCGCGCCGATCCGCAGGCGTTGGCGAAGTTCATGGCCGACGAAGACGCCCGCGCCCGCCCCGTCGGCGGCGCGAAGAAGGGACGCAAGAAGCAGACGTGACCCGCCGGCCGAGGTCCCGTGAGTGTGCCACGGCCGGCCTTGCCCGGCCGTGTGTTTGTCCGATGTTCCGGAGCCGCTGCCGAGGACTTCGGCCCAAGTGGAGCGGCGCCCTCTGGATTCGCCTGAGGGCTGGAGCGGTTCACGTTCTTGTGTAGCCATGACTCGCGCGGTGGGCAATCCTGCCCGCCGCGCAAGGTGCTACGACCAATCGTGAACTGCTGTAGTTCGTCGTATCCACTTGCGGACACTACTTGGCGAATGTGATTCTCCAGTTCGCCGTTTTCGTTGCCGAGGGGGTCATTCGAGCGGTGCCCGTACGGCCCAGGTTCTCGGTTTCCACCTTTTCGCCATCGGCCTCGGCGGCCCTCGCCAGCCGGTACGCGCCAACCATCACCAGCGCCGCCAGAACACCACGCATCACCCTCCGTCCGAAGCCCCGCCTCAGCGACGCTTGATGGAGTAGTAGGCCTGGTCCTTCTTGACCGTTTCCCACCACTGGTCCACCCAGTCGGTCAGCCGCTTGAGGACTTCCGGCTCCTTGTCGGTGATGTCGACGTCCTTGCGTCCGCCCTCGGCGAAGCGGAAGAGCCGGCCCTTCTGCAGGGTGTATTCATTGTCGATGAGCCGCACCTGTTGGCCGGAGACGAGCGGAATCGGCTTCGGCCGGCGGTCCATTTTGCCATCGATCAGCGGCAGCAGGCTGATGCCGTCGATCGGCTCGACTTGATCGGGCATCTTGATGCCCAGGAGGTCGAGGACCGTCGGGTAGAAGTCCATGGTGCAGGCGGGCACACTGGTGACGAAGGGCTTCCGTGCCCGCGCGGGCCATTCGAGGATGCCCGGCACGCGCGTGCCGCCCTCGGTCAGCCATTTCTTGCCACCGGGCAGCCCGCCCGTCGACAAGGGGAATGCCCCGCCGTTGTCCGAACAGAACCACAGCACGGTATCGTCGGCGATCTTCATCTGCCACAGCGCCTTGCGGAGCCGCCCCATCTTGCGGTCCACCGCGGCGAGCTCGCCGTAGTAGTTCGCCTTCTTCTCGCCATACCTGGCGTAGGGGGCGGCGTCCTCAGGGGTTGCCTTGTGCGGCCCGTGAGGCGAGGGGAACCAGATGGCTGCCAGAAACGGCTTTTTCTCCTTCGCCTGCCGGCCGATCCACTCCAGCGCGACGTCCGTGATCACGTCCGCCGTGTCGCCTTCCCGCGGGGGAACCTGCTTGCCGTTGTGGTAGATGTACTCGTGGCCGATGTCGTACCAGTTCCCGGCCGAGAACCACTCCTCGAAGCCCTGGTTGCCGGGATGCCGTGGCCTGGGGCAGAAGCTCTCGGGCAAGCCGCGGCCGGTGCCGCCGTCGGCATGGGGAATGCCGCCCAGGTGCCACTTGCCGAAATGGCCCGTGGCGTACCCGGCCGTCCGGACGGCCTCGGCGATGGTCACCTCGCGCAGCGGCAGGTCGTGTCCCCAGGACATGCAGCGGTAGCGCACCGGACTTCGCCCGGTGAGGCAGCTCGCCCGCGTGGGCGAGCAAAGAGGGTGCGCTGCGTAGAAGCGGTCGAAGCGGATGCCCGACGCCGCCATCGCATCCAGGTTCGGAGTCTTCAATTCCGGGTGGCCGTTATAGCTCGTGTCGCCCCAGCCCTGGTCATCCGTCATGCAGAGAATGATGTTGGGCTTTTCCCGGTCTTCGGCGGCCGCGCGCCCGGTGCCCTTACTCGCGGCAGGAACCGTCTTGGCCTCCTTGCCGCGGGCGACATAGGGCAGCGCAAGGGCGGCTCCGGCGGCGAGGGCCATCGTCTTGAGAAACTCTCTGCGATCCACGCGTCCCGTCATCGCGTTCCTCCTGATCCTATCCGGCGCACGTCGCCAGACCGATCACTCGGTCTGCCGCGCCGTAGTAGAGAAGCCACTTGCCCTTGAAGTACACCAGGCCGTTGGAAACCGTGGTGTGGCCGGTCATTCCCCGCTTTTCCCACTCATGTTCCGGGTAGAGGAAGGGCTCCTTCTGCTCTCTCAGCACTGTCTTCAGGTCGCTGCGGTCGATCAGGGCCTGGCGGAGCGTCCAGGCACCGAGCGATGAGTACGGGCCCTGGAACATGAGCAAGATGCTGTCTTTGCGAAGAAGGGCAAGGGCGCCGGCTTCGTGCGAGCCACCCCAGACCGACTTGCCTGCCGGCGTCCAGTCGACCAGGTTGTCGCTCCAGGCAAGGGCGCACGGATGCGTGTAGTACATCCAGTACTTGCCGTTGATCCTGGTGGCGATCAGGCGATTGCCTTGGAGTCGCGATACCACCACCCCGGTCCGCGATCCATAGACCTTCTCCGGCGTTGCCTTGCGGAAAGCGGGCCCGTGCTTGGTCCAGTGATACAGATCGCGGGAGGTTGCCACGGACATGGTGTCCCGCTTGCCGCTCCAGGTGGTGTAGTTCATGTAGTAGGTGCCGTCTTCACCCTCGATGATATGGAGGTCCTCGCAGCCGCCTTCCCACTCGTACTCCTTCCACGGGTCGTTGTCCGGGTAGAGGACCGGCTTTGCATGTCGGGTGAAGTTGACGCCGTCCTCACTGTGGGCCAGGCCTATACGGCAGGTTCTTCCCCACTTGAGGTCCGGGCTCTTGTCGTCCGCCCGGTAGAGCAGATAGACCTTGCCGGCGCGCACCACGGCGGCCGGGTTGTACACGTTCTGCTGCTCCCACCGGACTTCCTTGCCCCGGATGGGACACTGAAATCGGGAATCCGGCGTGGGCCGCAGAATCGGCTCTTTCCGTTTGACAAACGGCCCCATGTCCCAGCCGTCCCTGTCGGCATTGCCCAACGCGGAGGACGGGATAACGATTGGCACAACAACAGCAGCCGTCGCCGCACCCGCGGTTTTGAGAAAATCACGGCGTGTTGATTGGCGATTGCTCACAGAGTTTGCCTCGCAGGGAAAATGATGTGGGCAATACTCCCGCCGCAGCGAAAGGGTTCGGGAGAAGTATTCCCAAACCACCGGTATGCAGCGATCCCCTGGGTTGTTGGGAATCCGAAGTTGCCCACGGTCAAACGGCGCTCGTGGCTTTTCGCCGAGGCCGCCTCACTCTGCAAACGTCATCTTCCACTCCACCGTTTTGGTTGCCGACGGAAGGATGCGAACGGTGGCGGTCTCCTTCTGATTCTCGAACTCGGTCTTCTCGCCGCCGGCTTCGGCGCTCTTCAACCCGTATCCATCCGGGAGATGGACCGTCATCACGTACGGATCGCCG
>DATKXP010000036.1:0-2795 GCA_035529015.1 Phycisphaerae bacterium
TGTTGAAAGGCAAGCCTAGCTACTGCCGGCTTGCCGTGAGGCCATGAGGCACTGCAAGGAGAAACAGGTCGTGAAACCCGCCCATCGCTCTCTCGCCGTGACCGTCGTCGCCCTCCTGCTGGCCCTCGCCGTGCCCGCCGCGCAGGCCGGCGTGGTGGCGTGGTGGGCCTTCGAGGGCAACACGAACGATTCGGGGCCCAACGGCTACAACGGCGTGGTCACGGATGCCGTGCCGACCTCGCCGCCGACCTACGTTGCAGGGCCGGTGGGCCAAGCCCTGAACATCACGCCTACCGTTGGCGACTACGACTACGTGACTATCCCGCATACGCTTTTCTCCACTGCCCCCACCAAGTTTTCTGTCGGCTTCTGGCTCAATCCGAACACGGCTGTGGATTACAATCAGGGGATAGGCCGCGATTGGAATGACTTCAATTTTCATACCACCTCAAACGGCAGTGTCTATACGGGAGTGAATTCGAACAACGCCTCACGGTTCACGCCGACCCAGTTGCCCGCCAACACCGTCCAGTTGAGCACCTGGCAGTACTTCACGTTCACGTACGACAACGGCAATGCCGCCTTTTACAAGGATGGCAACCGGCTCGCCTCGAAGTCCGGCATGGCGGCATCGAGCCCGTGGACCACCTTCATGATCGGCGCGGACGTGGTCGGTAGCGCGGTCAATGGCGCCGTGGACGAGGTGGCGATCTGGAACCAGACGTTGAGCCCCATTGACGTCAAGAAGCTGGCCGCGGGGGGCACCTTCACGCCCGCGGACGTGGCGACGTACGACCTGGCGAATGTGACGTATCGCATCCAGGTCGGCTCGCCGCCGGCCTCTACGTCGGGGAACACGACGGTGAAGGCGTATGCGACGGACGACGTGGATAAACTGGGCTCGCAGTTCGCTTCGACCTCCTCGGGGAGCAACCAGGTCACGGCGACCGGCAGCGTGCCGTGGCGGGTGGGCATGACGGATTACTTCCAGGTCGAGGCGACCCACCGAGGCACCATCGACGACATCTTCGAGGCGCCGTCCGTGACGGCGGTGTTCACCGCGCCGATGGGTTACCTCTGGGACTCCACGAATACCCAGTACCTCGCGACGACCGGGGGCACCGGCACGCCCTGGACAGCGTCGAGCTATCAGTGGGAGAATGCGCTGTACACGCACGGGGATGGGGGAGTCACATACGTCCGCACGGTGCCGCCGGGGTCGGTGAACCCGGCTCCGTCGGGATTCCCCGCGGACGCGAACGCGCAGTCCATCTGGGGCGACCAGACGCCTGGGGACCCCATGTCGCCGACGACCTATCTCGACGTGGCGGGGCTCCTGGTGCCGGGCGGGTGGCGGCCCTCCGTCGGGCCGGAGGAGGATCCGGGCACGGAGCAGGGCCTCTCGGGCCACATCGTGCGGACGGGCGGCAACATTGACAACCTCACCGAGGCCGACACGGCGCTCACCCTGCGCATGGGCGGCACCGACGCCGGCGTCGGCAATCACGACGCCTCGCAGGTCCTCACCGGCGCCACGCGTGTCCTGCGGGCCGACATTGACGGCGGCGGGGACTTCAGCAGCCCGGCCGGCTACTTCCCAGGCGACCGGCACAGCACCGACGCCAACCCGGAAGACTACGCGATGCGCCTCACGGGCTACGTCTACGCCCCGTCGGACGACTACGACCGCACCTTCGCCTTCAGCGGGGTTACTGACTACAGCTTCACGATCGGCGACATCTCGCTCACCGGCGGCTCCACGGTGTCCCTGATGCAGTTGAACTTCCCGCAGGAAGGCTACTACCCGTTCGAGATCCTGTTCCGCAATCGCGATGGCAGCACGCGGCTGGAGGCGAGCTCGATGGAGGGCTACCAGACCGCGTTCAGCAACTCGACGTTCACCCTCCTGGGCGCGGAGACCGGGACGGGCTCGTACTTCATGACGGTCGAGCGGCCGGCCGGCGTGCCGGTGGCGGACTACCCGGACGGAATGCAGGCCGAGAGCGCCGGCGCGCGCCTCGCGCCCCGGCCCACGACGCCCGGCACCGGCGACGGCTTCCGGATGCAGCTCGTGGACTACGGCGGAAACAACATGACATACATCGAGGGGGCGCAGTACCTGCTCGACAGCAATCCCGGCGTGGGCGTGGCAGCCAGCCCGCAAACGGTCATCAACTTCCGGGGGCCGACCACCGGCGGCGCCGGCAACTTCGGCAGCGACGCCTACATCCCCGGCGCCCCGACCGACGGGCACTCGTACGCCACTCGGCTGTCGGGCCTGGTGGACATTCCGGAGCCGGGCGTCTACGCCTTCTCGGTCAACTCCGAGGAGGGCTTCCGCCTGCGAGTGGGCTCCGAGGTCATCGCCGGGATCAGTTGGCGCCACGACCAGCGCACTGGAACGGCCAACACGGGCTACGCCTACTTCGGCCAGGCCGGCCTCTACCCCGTGCAACTGGACGGGTTTGCGGACGACCAGTACACGCTGGAGTTCGCCCACGGCGGGTTCGACGCCGGCCGCGTGAACACCCTGCTGCTCTCCAGCCGCAACCCGAGCGCGGCGGGCTTCGACGTGGACTGGGGCACGCAGGTCTACAGCGTGAACCCCGTGGCCGAGGTGACGAGCGTCAGCACCATGCTGCGGGCCAAGATTGCGACCCACGTGCCGCAACTCGACGGCGGGACGAGCGTGCCGGTCGAGCGCTGGGTCCTTGAGAAGCGGGTCGCGCCCACCGTGGCCAACCCCGACTACCTCGACGGGTCGGGAAACCCGATCATGATGCACCAGGGCCTGC
>DATKXP010000037.1:0-11302 GCA_035529015.1 Phycisphaerae bacterium
TCCCCGCCCGCCGATGAACTTCCTGGCCACCTCCGGATCGATCGCCTCGGTGGAAACCGTGCCGGCGGTCAGGTCGATCCGAAGGAGTTTACCGCAGTATCCGCTCATGAATTCGCCTCCCGAGAGGGTCGAACGCGCGCCCCGGCACGCCCGCACTGGTGCAATTCATCGTCGGCGTGGCCGGCGACCGTGTCAAGCGAATTGCCGGGTCGGGCAATCTTGCCCGCCGCGCAAACGCGCTACAGGCAAGCGTTGACTGCTCTAACCACGGCGCCCCAAAAAAACCTTCCAGACACAGCCCCCCAAAGCGTACACTTTCCGGAGGACAGCAACGAGGGAAACACGAGTGGTTGCCGACCGGCTCACCATCCGTGCCCGGCCTCATCTGGACGGCCCGCGCCTGCTCCTCGGCCTCTCCGGCTGGATGGACGGCGGCGACGTGGCAACGGGCACCGTGCAGCATCTGATCGACGCGGTCGGCGCCGAGCCGATCGCCCGGATCGAGCCCGAGGGCTTCTACATCTACAACTTCCCCGGGTCGATGGAGATCTCGGCGCTGTTCCGCCCGTACACCGTCATCGCCGACGGCCTTGTGGCCACGTGCGAGTTCCCCGAAAACATCTTCCACGCCGACGAGGCGACCGGCCTCGTGCTGTTCTGCGGCAAGGAACCCCATCTGAACTGGGAGGACTTTGCCGACTGCGTCTTCACGCTGGCGTCGGAACTGGCCGTCGAGATGCTCTACTTCCTCGGCAGTTACGCCGGCGTGGTGCCCCACACGCGCGACCCGCGGCTGTACAGTTCCGTCTCGGAGGCGGGGCTGAAGGCGATCCTGGAACCGCACGGCCTGCGGTTTTCGGACTACCAGGGACCGGCCGGCATCTCGGCGTACCTGACGCAACTCGCCGGCGAGAAGGGCATCCCCATGGCCACCATCGTGGCCGAGATCCCCGCCTACATCCAGGGACCCAACCCGCGGTGCATCGAGGCACTCACGCGGCGGACGGCGGCCATCCTCGGCCTCAGCATCGACCTGGACAGCCTGCGGTCCACGACCGACGGCTTCGAGGACAAGGTCAGCGAGGCGATCCGGCAGCGACCGGAACTCGAGGACATGATCCATAGGATGGAGTCGGCTTACGACAGCGAACTGTTCGACACCCAGATGGTCGACCTCAAGCAGTGGCTCCAGCAGCAGGGCATTCGACTGGACTGACGCACCGGGGCAGGATGTCGCCGGTCCCGACTCGTCGGGATCCGCCGGCGCCGTCCTGCGAAACCTGAGGAGCAGAATCCGATGAGAACGACTGCAACCGCCGTGCTCGTGACGCTGTGCCTGCTGACGGCCGCCTTTGCCGCGCCGCCGCCCGGAGCGGGGTGGAAATCGATCTTCAACGGCAAGGACATGACCGGCTGGAAGGTGCCTGAAGGCGACAACGGCCATTGGAAGGTCGTCGATGGCGTCATCGACTACGACGCCGCCTCCGAGGCCAAGGGCGACAAGGACCTTACCAGCGAGGCATCCTTCGGCGACTTCGTCCTCTCCATCGACTGGCGCTTCAAGCAGACGAGCGGCCTGTACGCCATGCCGACCATCCTGCCCGACGGGTCGCTCAAGAAAGACGCCAACGGCAAGGTCATCACGACGCCCACGCCGAACGCCGACTCCGGCATCTTCCTGCGCGGCGTCGGCAAGGCGCAGATCAACATCTGGTGCTGGCCGTGCGGGTCGGGCGAGATGTGGGGCTACCGCAACGATCAGAAGCAGCCGCCCGAGGTCCGGGCCGCCTGCGTCCCCAAGACATGCGCCGACAAGCCCGTCGGCGAGTGGAACACCTTCGTCATCACCGCCAAGGGCGAGACCGTCACGGTGGAACTGAACGGCAAGACCGTCATCGACAAGGCCCGCCTGCCCGACCTGCCGGCCTCCGGGCCCATCGTCCTCCAACATCACGGCGGCCTGAACCGCAAGACCGGCAAGCACAGCCCGGCCTCCAGCCTCATCCAGTTCCGCAACATTTACGTCAAGGAACTGAAGTAGGCCGGCGGACACGACCCGGTTACCCCGCGCGGCACGCACAACACGGAGGATCCCGCGATGCGCCAACCTGCGACGATCACGCTGCTTGCTGCCGCCCTTGCCGCGCTCGCGATCCCCGTACGGGCCGCTGACCCGAACGCCGTCGCCGACGAGGTCCTGGCCGAGGCCGGCGTCGCCGGCGGCCTGTGTGTCCACGTCGGCTGCGGCGACGGGACCCTGACGACCGCCCTGTCGGGCGGCGGCCGGTTCCTCGTCCACGGCCTGGGCGCCGACGCCGACGCCGTCGCCACGGCCCAGCAGCACATACGCTCGCGCGGCATCTACGGCCAGGTCTGGGCCGAGCACCGCGCCGACCCCGAACTCCCTTACGCCGAGAACCTCGTGAACCTGCTCGTCGTCTGCGGCGCGGCCGCCGCGACGGTCCCACCCGCCGAGATCGCCCGCGTCCTCGTTCCGAACGGCGTCGCGATGCTCGACGCCGGGAAGCCCGCGGACGCCGATGCCCTCCTGCGGCGCGTTGCCGACGCCGGTCTGCCCGGCGCCGAGGTCGTCCGGCGCGCCGGCACGTGGGTCCGCTGGCGCAAACCCCGGCCCGCGGGCATGGGCGAGTGGGGCCATCCGCGACACGGCCCGAGCGGCAACGCCGTCTCGACCGAGAGCCTCGCCGGGCCGCCGCGGCGCGTCCGCTGGGTCGCCGGCCCGATGCACGAAGCCAGCAACCTGGTCACTGCCGGCGGACGCCTCTTCCACGCCGGCATCCTCGCCCGCGACGCCTTCAACGGGCTCCGCCTCTGGCACCGGGCCATCGAACCGACACCCCTGCGTCTCGGCTACCCCGCCCGCGCGGTCGAGGGCAGCGTGCGGCCGGTGGCCGACCGAGACAGGCTCTACGTCTTCACGGACGGCAAACTTCAGGCCCTCGATGCCGCCACCGGCAAGACCGTCACCGTCTACGATGCCGCCGCCGCGCCGTTGCACGTTCTGTGCGAGCGCGGCGTGCTCATCGCCGTCGGCAACGACGCGGTCCGGGCGCTCGACGCCGCCGGCGGGCAACTCCGCTGGACGCACAAGGCAACCGAGCCCACGTCCGTCGTCGCGGACGACGGCGGCGTCTTCCTTCTCGAAGGGAACCCGCGGCGCGGCCAGAATCGCGCCGTCGTGCGGCTCGACCTCGCCTCCGGCAAGCAACAGTGGCGCTGGGCCGAATACGACTGGGCCCCGCGCGTCCGGCGACTGTCCTGCGCTAACGGCCTCCTGGTCTGCGAGGTCTCGACTTACAACAACGACCGGCCCGGCAACGCCATCCACGTTCTCTCGGCCGCCACCGGCAAGGCGCTCTGGAACCGCCCCTACGAGCCCGGCATGAGCCACTACATGCAGGCACGGGCCGTGCTGACCGCCGGCCTCGTCTGGGTCCTCAACAAGAACACCTGGGAGGGCCTCGACCCGAAGACCGGCTCCACCCTCAAGCAGTGGAGCGCCGGGTCGGGCCACTGTTTTCCGCCCGTCGCAACCCCCCGCTACCTCATCGCCGGCGAGATGAACCTGACGGACATCGACACCGGCCGCATGGACGCCAACCGCATCACGAAAGGCGCCTGCGGACGCGACGCCGGCTTCATCCCGGCCAACGGCCTCATCTACTGCGCCCCGAAACACTGCGCCTGCTGGCCCATGCTGAACGGGTACGCGGCCCTCGCCCCCGCCGCCCACGGCGAGACCCCGGCCGCAGACGCCCAGGCCCTCGCCGAAGCCGGGCCCGCCGCCGGCTGCGCCCGGCCCGAGGCGCCGCCCAACGACGACGAGTGGCCGTGCTACCGGGCCGAGGCCTGGCGAAGCGGCAGCACCGCCGCGCCTGTCCCCGCCGACCTCGACGTCCTCTGGACCGCCTCGCTGGGCGCCCGGCCCGACGTCCGCCTGCTGGCCGACTGGAAAGACAACCCGTACGTGCGCGGCCCCGTCACGCCGCCCGTGATCGCCGACGGCCTCGTGGTCGTGGCCCAAGGCGACGGGCACCGGATCGTGGCGCTCGACGCGCGGACCGGCGCGCCGCGCTGGCACGTCACCGCCAATGGCCGCATCGACACACCGCCCACGCTCCACCGTGGCCTGTGCCTGTTCGGGACACGGACCGGGTGGGTCTACGCCCTTCGTGCCTCCGACGGCCGTTTGGCGTGGCGGCTGCGGGTGGCGCCGCACGACCGGCGGATCGTCTCGTTCGGCCAACTGGAATCGCCGTGGCCCGTGCCGGGCAGCGTTCTGGTGTCCGGCGGCACCGCGTACGTCGCGGCAGGCCGACACCCGCTGGCCGACGGCGGCGTCCGCGTCGTGGCCCTGGACCCGGCCACGGGCAAGACCCGCTGGACCGGCCGCATCACCGACCTGCCCATGAAGCAATACTACGGCGGCGCGGGGCTCGAGTTCGACGCGTTCGACCTGCTGGTCGCCGAGGCCGCCAAGCCGACTGCCGACGCCGGGCCTGCCCCCGCACCGGGCGACCGTCCCGACTTCATCACGATGTCGCGTTGGCGGATCGACCCCGCGACCGGCCGCGCGCAGGTCGCCTGGAAGAGCGGATTCGGGTACTACCGCGCGTCGGGCGGTGGGGTGATGGCACCGCGCGGACTGTGGACGTACGGGCCGCGCATGGACTACATCCCCTCGGGACCGCAACCCGGCAAGCCCGACTACGTACGCACGCGGCCGCGGCCACTGATGGTCTTCCGGGGGACGACGCTGCTGGCATCGAGTGACGACCGGCGGACGCTTTTCCGCAAGGACTTTTCCCCCGGCGAGGCGGCCGCCTTCAACGACGAGTGGTTTAACCAGCGGAACGTTCCGCGCGGCAACAAGCCGGGAGACAAGGACCGAAGCGCGAGGCTGGCCCACGGCGCGCGGTGGACGCTGGACGTCTTCGGCGGCAAACAAGGCGGCATCGCGGCACTCGTACTGGCAGGCAAGACGGCGTTCGCAGCCGGCCGAAACGGCGGCCTGTGCGCCGTGGATGCCGACGGCGGCCAGCAACTCGCCTCCCGCGACCTGCCATCGCCCGTCTGGGACGGCATGGCGGCCGCCTACGGAGCGCTCTACGTCTCGACGGCCGACGGCCGCGTCATCTGCCTCGGCAGGAAGTAGGCCGGGCGCCGGCGACCAGTCGAGCGGGTGCCGCCCAAGAGGGGACCGGATGCTGTCCCGGCGCTGCGTCCGTGTCTTCGCGACCCCCTTGCGGAGGTCCTTCTCCGGCACCGCCCCCAGGACCTCAGCGATTACCCCGCGTGGATTGCCCCAAGGACCTCAACGATCCGGTCAATCGGCTCCGCTTCCACCACGTAGTCGGCGGCGGCGCGGACGCGAGGGTCGCGCGGGCACACGGCTACGCCGATGCCGGCGGCTTCGAGCATCGGGAGGTCCGCCGGCCCGTCGCCGAAAGCCACGGCGTCGCGGGCCTCGACAGCCCTGCGAACGAGTACGTCGCGCAAGACCTCGGCTTTGTTGTGTTCCGTGACGCGGACCGTGACTTCGCCGCGGCACGTGTCGCCGTCAAACAGGAGTTCGTTGCAGACGACCTCGTCGAGGCCGAGTTCGTCGGCCGTCGCCGCCGCAAAGATCGAGAGGCCCGTGCTGATGGCGACGCACGGGATACGGCGGTCGCGGAACCATCGCACGAGTCCGGCCGCGCCGTCGCGGAGCGGATTCGACGCAAGCGCCCCCGCGATCTCGCTGCGCGATCGGCCGCGCCACAGCGCCGCGTCCAGGTCGGCCCACTCCTCGTACGTGATCTCGCCGCGCTCGAACATCGGGGCGAACGCGCGGGCCGACTCCGCCAGACCCAGGTGCTCGTGCAGATGCCACCACGGACTGCGCTCGCGCCGCAGCGTCCCGTCGATGTCGAACACGGCCAGCCGGATGGCACTCACGTTATGCGGCTCCGTCAAACACGCACGTGGCCGGACGCACACCTCCTCGAGTCGGTGCGCGGCGGGTCTCCGTACCCGCCGCGCTCCATGCGACATACACGGCTGGACAAGCCAGCCGTGCCACACGCTAACCTGGCAGCCGCGCTCTTGCAAGAAACCCTTGCGGCCGTTTTGCCGGACCGATAACGTGGTGGGTCGGGTTTATTCCCGGGGACCGGCAGCACACCCACGACCCGTGCGTTGGAGCCGACGATGAGCAAACTCTCGCGCCGCACCTTTCTGAGACGCGTCGGAACGGGCCTTGGCGCGGCAGCCGCCGCGCCGTACGTCGTGCCCGACACCGCCACGGGCGCGGGCGAGGTCGCCTCGCCCAGCGAGCGCGTCACCTGCGCCATCATGGGCTGCGGCAACCGCGGGCCGAAGGTCATGGAACACTTCCTGCGCCAGAGCGACGTTCAGTGGCTTGCGGCCTGCGACTGCCGGCAGGACCGCCTCGACCGCGTCAAGAAGCAGGTCGATTCCACCACCGGGACCGCCGACTGCGCCACGTACCTCGATTTCCGGGACCTCCTGGCGCGGCCGGACCTCGACGCCGTCCTCATCGCCACCGGCAACCGCTGGCATGCCATCGGGGCCATCTACGCCGCCCGCGCCGGCAAAGACGTCTACAGCGAGAAACCCATCAGCCTGACGCTGGCCGAGGGCCGCGCCCTCGTCGAAACCACGGGCCGCCTCGGCACCATCTACCAGGCGGGCTACCAGCGGCACTCGGTCGATTCGTGCCGATTCGCCGTCGAGTGCGTCCACCAGAAACGCATCGGCGACCTCAAGGAGGTCATCTGCAACAGTTGGACCAACCCCGTCGTCAAACCGTCGCCCGCCATCCCCGTACCCGACGGCTTCGGGTACGACATGTGGCTGGGCACGACGCCGTGGCACCCGTTCTCCTGGGGGCGCGTCAACGGGTGGCGGGTCGTCTGGGACACCGGCGGCGGCATCCTGGCCGACATGGGATGCCACTGGACCGACCTGGCCCAGTGGGCCAACCAGGCCGAGGAAACCGGCCCCACGACCATCGAGGTGGAACACGTCGAGTGGGCGCCCCGCGACGCCCTGACCGAGGTGCCCACCGCCGTCCGGGCCGTCACCACGTACGCTAACGGCGTCCGCATCGTCCACGATGCCACGGGCACGTTCAACGACCGCTACATCCGCTTCGTTGGAACCGACGGCTGGGTCCAGGTCCACGACGCGACCAACAACGTGACGGCCGAGCCGAAGTCCATCCTGAGGCGGCGGGCCATCTCGGCCAAGGGCTGGGGCGACCCCGGCGACCACATCCGCAACTTCATCCACGGCATCAAGACACGCCAGCGCACCGTCTGCTACCCCGAGGCCGCCCACCGGGCCATGAGCCTGTGCCAACTGGCCAACATCGCCATCCGCCTCGGCCGCACGCTGCGCTGGGACCCCGTCAAGGAGGAGTTCCCGGACGACCCGGAGGCCAACACGATGCGGTCGCGGGCCATCCGGCCGCCGTGGCGAATCTGAACGCCTCGGCCCGCGCCCCTGCGAACAGAAGAACCGATGACTCAATCACGTTGCTACGGGAGAACACGATGACAAGCGCCGTCAAACCACTGGCTGCAGCCCTTCTGGTCCTCTTTGCAGGCGGCATCGCCGCCGCGGCCGACGCACCGGTCCCCACGAAGGCCGACATCGACAAGGCCGTCGCCGACCTCGCCGCGTTCATCACGGGGCAGGACAACACCCCCGTCCAGAACATGGGGACGCTGCTGCAACAGATCGCCGGCAACGCCGACCTCCAGCGCCACACCGAGCGCGGGCTGATGCGGCTGCTGGCGTCCGACGCCGACCTCGAAGCCAAACTCCAGGCGTGTCAGACGCTCGCCCGCATCGGTTCCGACGCGTGCATCCCCGTACTCGAGAAGATGCTCGCGGACCCGAAGACCAACCACATGGCCTGCTGGGCGCTTCAGCCCAATCCGAGCCCCAAGGTCGATGCCGCGCTCCGCGCCGCTCTCGCCAGGACCACGGGCAGTGCGACCGTCTGCATCTGCGGGGTGCTGGGCCATCGCCGCGATGCGGCCGGCGTCCCCGCCCTCGCGAAGTTGACGTCCGACGCCGACCCGGTGGTCGCTGAGGCCGCCCTCTCGGCCCTCGGCAAGATCGGCGGCCCCGACGTCGCAAAGGTCCTGGCCGACGCCCGCAAGCGCGTGCCCGACGCCCTCAGCCCGGCCGCGACCGACGCGTACCTCCAGTGCGCCGACCGCCTGGCCGCCGACGGGGTGACCGACGCCGCCGGCGCCATCTACAAGGAGGTCCTTGCGGCCGAAGCACCGCTGCGGTTCCATCGCGGGGCGCTGCTCGGCCTGATGCGGACCGCCGGCACCGACGCCATTCCGTTCGTCCTGAAGACGATCCGCAGCAACGACCCGCAGATGCGTGCCGCCGCCATCGCCAACATCCCGACCATCACGGGCGAAGGCGTCACGAAGCGGCTGGCGGCCGAGATGCCGAACCTGCCGCCCGATGCCCAGGTCCTCTTGGTCGGTGCCCTGGCAAGCCGCGGCGACACCGACGCGGGCGAGGCCGTCCTGAAGGCCGCCGGGTCCGACAACGCCGAGGTCCGCGCCGCCGCCGTCGGAGCGCTCGCCGACGTCGGCGACGCCTCGTCGGTCCCGTTCCTGGCCCGCGCGGCCGCCGGAGCCAAGACCGACGGCGAACGCGAGGCCGCGCTGCTGAGTCTGCGGCGGCTCAAGGGCGACGGCGTCGATGAAGCCATCACGAAGAGCATGGCCGCCGCCCAGGGCGACGCGCGGGGACAACTCATCGAGGTCCTGCTCACCCGAAGCGCCGCAAGTGCCGTCCCGGCGCTCCTCAAGGAAGCGGGCAGCGCCGACGAGGGCACCCGCAAGGCCGCCTTCCGTGCCCTCGGCGTCCTGGCCAAGGCGACGGATCTGCCGGGCCTGGTGGACCTGCTCGTCGGCCTCAAGGGCGACGCCGGCCGCGACGACGCCGAGCGGACCGTCATGGAGATCGCCCGCAAGATCGAGAACGAGGCGGCGCGTGCCGACGCGCCCCTGGCGGCACTGGCCAAGGCCAAGGGGGCCGAGGCCAAGGGCTCGCTGCTCCGCGTGCTGCGCGGCGTAGCCGGCGCCAAGGCCCTCGGTGCCGTGAAGACCGCCGTCACGGACGCCGACTCAGGCGTCCAGGACGCCGCCATCCGTGCCCTGGCCGACTGGCCCGACGCGGCGGCCGTTGCGCCGCTGATGGACGTCTTCCGCTCGACCGAGAGCACGGTGCACCGCGTGGTGGTCCTTCGCGGCTGCGTGCGGCTGCTGGACCTGGCCGGCGGGCTCTCGGCAGCCGAGACGGTGAAGGCGTACACCGACCTCATGGCCCTGGCCAAGCGGCCGGAGGACAAGAAACTCGTGCTGGCGGGTTTGGCGAACGTGGCCCACTCGGGCGCCCTGGCGGTCGCCGAATCGTGCATGGCCGACCCGGCCGTCCGGGCCGAAGCCACGCTCGCCGTCCTGGGCATCGCGAAGGCCGTCATGGGCTCGGCCCCTGATGCGGCCAAGGCCGCCGCCACCAAACTCGCCGAGGCCGGAGACGCGAACGTCAAGACGCAGGCCCGCCAGATCCTGGCCGACCTCGCGAAGGTCCAGGACTACATCATGGGCTGGCAGGTCGCCGGGGTGTACGCCGAAGGGCGTATGACCTACCAGCGGCTGTTCGGCACGGCGTTCCCGCCCGAGAAGCCGGGCGAGAAGGTCGCGTGGCGTGCCCTGCCCGTCGTGACGCGGCAAGGGTCGGCCGTCATCCACAACCTGCTGGCCCAGTGGGACCGCGAACAGTGCGTCGCGTACGTCCGCACGTGGATCCATTCCGACAAGGCCCAGGCCGCCCAACTGCTTCTCGGCACCGACGACGGCAACAAGGTCTGGCTGAACGGCAAACGGCTCCACCAGGTCAATACCGGCCGCGCGTGCGTCCCCGACGAGGACAAGGTCAACGTGCAACTGAAGCAGGGCTGGAACGCGCTCATGATCAAGGTGGTTCAGAACACCGGCCCGTGGGAGTTCTGCGCCCGGCTCGTCGCCCGCGACGGGGGCAAACTCGCCGGGATCCGCATCGACGCCACGCGCGAGTAACCCGGGCCGGGCGACGACCTCGCCGGAAGGTCTCATGGCGTTGCAGGATCAGGGGGCGCCGCACGAATGCAGTGGACTCGGGTGGACGGAAAACCTTAGAATCTGCGCCACAATCGACGCGGAGAGGTGCCCGAGTGGTCGAAGGGACCGGTTTTGAAAACCGGCGTGGCCGCAAGGTCACCGTGGGTTCGAATCCCACCCTCTCCGCCAAGTCTTCCCGTTTGTTCGTGACGGGTCTCTTCAGCCAGGGCTTGCGGGCCTGAGCGTTCTCCTCCGGAGTCTGCGCCGGGGGCATTCAGAGGGCCCGTCCCCGGCGAAATCAGCGCGCCAAGTGGACCCGGAACGGGTTCAAGTCCCCGGGAACTTCATCCGCGTCCGCGGGGGGAACCCAACGCGGGGCCTACAACGGGAGGCTGGCGATGAGTCACGGCAGAACCGCGTTTGCGATTCTCTGCGTCTGGACCATGGCCGGGGCCGTCTGCGCCGCCGACATGGCGGGCTGGTACACTTTCGAGGCGACAAGCGCGAGCGAACCCGGCGCCATCGGCATGCAGGACTGGCTCCAGAAGCCGGCCGGCAAGCACGGACGGATCGTGCGGCAAGGCGACCGCCTCGTCTACAACGGCAAGCCAATCAAACTGTGGGGCAACAACCTGTGCTACAGCGCGTGCGCGCCCTCGAAGGACCTGGCCGACAAGCGCGCCGCCTTCTACCCCAAGTACGGCATCAACTCGGTTCGGCTGCACAAGTTTGCCGACGGCCACGGATGGGCCGGCATCCAGTCGAAGGAGAGCGTTGCGGAGTTCGACGCCGAAGCCCTCGACCGCATGGACTACCAGGTCGCGACGTTCAAGGAAGCGGGCATCTACACCAAACTCTCGGCCCACTTCGGCACGATGAAGATGGGGCCCGCCGACAAGCGCGACGTACCCTACCTCGACGAGTTCGGCCGGTTCGACGGCAGGAAAAACCGCGTCAGTGCGCCCCACAGCGCCCTGTTCTACTCGACGGAACTCCAGAACCTTCACATACGGCAGATCGTCAACCTGCTGGGGCACCGCAACCCCCACACGGGGCTGACCTACGCCGAGGACCCGGCAATCGTCGCCGTCGAGATCATCAACGAGCAGAGCATCCTCTTCTACACCTCGATGGGCCCGCTCCAG
>DATKXP010000038.1:0-10656 GCA_035529015.1 Phycisphaerae bacterium
AACGCGACCCGCAGACGCCCGTCACGTTCTGGGCCGTCAACGGCGGGCCGACCGCCGGAAAGGACCTCGACCTCTACTTCGCCCGGCACATGGCGAAACTCGGCGTCAACATGGTCCGCATCCACGGGGCCCTGTACGACCAGGCGGCGTCCGACCCCGCCACGGTGGACAGGAAGCGGCTCGACCGCATCCACCACTTCGTGGCGGCGTGCAAGAAGGAAGGCATCTACGTCGTCCTCTCCTTCTACTTCCCGCTCTGGTTCGAGGTGAAGCCGGGGTACGGCATTCCCGGATACGAGAACCTGAAGAACAAGAAGGCCTTCACGCTGCTGTTCTTCCACCCGCGGATGCAGGATATCTACAAGTCGTGGGCCACGGGCCTCTTGCGGACGCCCAACCCGTACACGGGCGTTCCCCTCGCGAAGGACCCCGCCGTGGGCATCGTCGAGATCATCAACGAAGACAACTACTTCTTCTGGACCACGAGCCCTTACCAGAACATCTCGGCCGAGTGCACGCAGATGCTCGAAGCGCGTTACGGCCGGTGGCTGGCAAAGAAGTACGGTTCAGTCGAAAAGGCGCTCGCCGCGTGGGGCAAGGGAACCGTCAAGGGCGACGACCCCGCCTCCGGCCGCGCCGGCCTCTACGCGCCGTGGTCCTACACCCCGGCCGGGCAGAGGCAGGCCAACCCGAAGCGCATCCGCGACCAGGCGCGGTTCCTCACCGAAGACCTCCGGGCGTTCTACGAGATGATGCGAGGGTGGTTCCGCACGCGGATCGGCCTGAAGTGCCCGCTGGTCGCGACGAACTGGAAAACGGCCGACGAACGCATCCTCGGAGCCCTCGACAAGTACACCAACGGTGCCTGCGAAACGCTCGACCGCCACGCCTACTTCGGCAGCAGCCACAAGGGCGACGGGGCGTCGTACTCCCTGCGAAAGGGCCACACGTACACCGACACCTGCATGCTGCTTGCGCCCGAGCGGGCGCTGGTCATGGAACTCCAGTACTCCGGCCACACGCACACCGTGTCGGAGTACAACCTGCCGATGCCGAACCGGTTTCGTGCCGACGGCCCGGTGGTGGCGGCGGTGTACGGGGCGCTCGGCGGCACCGACGCCTACTTCCACTTCGCCACGAGCAGCGCCGGATGGGAGGACACGCACGCCAAGTTCAGCATCCACACCCCCGTCTGGATGGGCCAGTCGCCGGCGTGCGCGCTCATCTTTCGGCGCGGATACGTCAAGCCCGGCCCCGTCGTCGTGCACGAGGCAGCGCGGCTGGCCGACCTCTTCGACCTCAAGGGCACCGCCATCGAGCAGCCGCAGAACTTCGACGAACTGCGCAAGGCCGACATCCCGGCGGGCGCCGGGGGCGAAGTCCAACGCCTCGGCTCCATCGACCCGCTCGCCTACTTCGTGGGGCAGGTCACGCGCACCGTGGCCACCGAGCCCGGCAAGAGCGTCGTCCAGGACCTCTCGCCGTACATCGACCGCCCGGCGAAGACCGTCAAGAGCATGACCGGCGAACTGGCGTGGGACTACGGGCGCGGACTGGTGACGATCAACGCCCCGGCCGCCCAGGGCGCGACGGGGTTTCTGGCAAAGGCCGGCGCCGTCAACCTTGCCGACGTCGTCGTCAAGAGTGGGAACGAGTACGGCGCGGTGCTGGTCGTCTCGATGGACGGAAAGCCTCTCGGCACGAGCGCCCGGATGCTCGTCCAGGTGATGACCGAGGATGAGAACTGCGGCTGGGTGACGCGCGACTCGGGCGGTACCAGGACGATCACCGACCTGGGCGGCCCGCCGATTATCGTCCGCAACGTCGCCGGCACCGTCACGCTGAAGCGGCCCGACGCCGCCTCGCTCAAGGTCACGGCGCTCGACGCCAACGGCTACAAGCGAGAGGACGTGCCCGGCGGCGCCGCAGCAATTCGACTTCTGCCGGATTGCCTGTACTACCTCATCGCGAAGTGAGAACCGGTTGCCGCGTAGTGGCCTTCCGTGCCCGTTTAGCGCGGGTGGCACGGCAGCCCCGCCGGGGCGGCCGTGGGCACCCGGTGTCCAACACGGCCGCCCTTCGGGCTGCCGTGCCACCCGGCCTGCGGTGTGGCTGCGCCGCCGCCTCGGGCGGTTACCAGAACAGGTAGTACAGCACCGCCGTCGCCGCGATGGTGATTCCGCCGATCAGGTACCGGTGCTTGTACGGGCTGACGTCGAGTTCGGAGACCGGCATGGTGCGGGGCTCGGCAAGCGGCCTTCGCAAGGTGATCACCACCATCACCCCGGCCAGGATCAGGAAGATGATGCCCATGTGGTGCAGAAAGGCGATCGTGCTGAACCGGTTGATCCAATCCAGCGCGGAACCCTCCACGACGATGAGGTGCCCCTTGTTGACTGCCCACGCGATCACCCAGCCCGGTATGCGGAACAGCGCGTAAAGCACCAACCCGAGCACCATGGCCGTCTTGGCGGCGCGCGCCGGCGCCCGCTTCACGATCATCCCCACCAGGAACGCCGCCACAATGCCCGGCGTGATGAACCCCCAGATCTCCTGGATGTACGTGAAGACCCCCTTGCCGAAGAGCGAGATGACCGGCGCCCACAGGCACGCGACGACGACCGCTGCCGCCGTCGCCCACCGGCCCACCGACACGATCCGGTGCTGGCTGGCCTGCGGGTTGATGTATTTCTGGTACAGGTCTATGGTGAAGATCGTCGAGGCGGAATTGAGCCCTGAGTTGAACGAACTCATCACGGCCCCGCACAGCGCCGCGAACATCGCCCCGCGCAGGTACGGAGGCAGCAGTTGCCGGATCATGTACGGGTACGCCGCGTCCCCGTCGGCCACGGCCGCGTTCGGCCCCGTCCCGTACAGTTGAAACGCCATGATGCCCGGCAACACGATGATGAATGGGATGAGCAGTTTGAGCCACGCGGCCAGGAAGATGCCCTTCTGCCCCTCGGCCAGGCTCTTGGCCCCTAACGTCCGCTGGGTGATGTACTGGTTCAACCCCCAGTAGAAGAGGTTGGGAATCCACAGGCCGCCCACGAACACCGCCAGCCACGGCACGTCGGCATCGTCCCACGGCAAGACGGTGTGCAGTTTGCCGGCGTTGGCTGACGCGAACTTCGTCCAGCCGTCCAGCAGGCTGCCGTCGCCGATGGCACTCAGCCCCAACACCGCGACCACGGCGCCGCCGAGCAACAGGCCGGCGCCTTGCAGAAGGTCCGACCAGACGACCGACTTCAGCCCGCCGTAGATCGTGTACGAGGCGGCGATGAGGCCGATGACCCAGATCGACGCCACCAACGCCCAGAAGTCCGCGTTCTCCGCACCCAGGCCGAACCATCCTTCGAACCAACCGGGGACGTCGAATATCGTGTTCACCGCCTTCGCCCCGCTGTACACCACCGTTGCCAGGAACACGATCACGTACGCCGCCAGAAGGAACAGCGCCATGATGCTCCGCGTCGCCGAGTCGTAGCGGTACTCCAGGTACTCCGGCATCGTGTAGATGCCGGCCCGGAGGAACTTCGGCAGCAGCCACCAGGCCACGAACACCAGCGTGATCGCCGACATCCATTCGTAACTCGCAATCGCCAGACCCACGCGCCCGAAGGCCGACCCGGCCATCCCCACAAAATGCTCGGTCGAGATGTTCGACGCGATCAGCGAGAACCCGATGAGACCCCACGTCAGCGTGCGGCCGGCCAGGAAGTAGTCCGTCGAGGTCTTCTCACGCCGACCGGCGTACAGCGAGATGACCACCACCGCTCCCATGAACCCCACAAACGCCACGATGTCGAATGCTTCAAGTTCCATCGGTCGTCTCCGTTCCTGTGATCGGGAACCGGCGAGCGCCGTCGCACGGCGGCGCGGTCCGATCAGCTCTTCGATGCCAGGCAGATGACGCGCCCGTCGCGAAGGGCCACAAGGACCCGGCCCCGGCGGTCAATGGCCGCTCCCCACGAAACCACACCGGCCGGCAACTGATGGCGCCAGAGCGGCTTGCCGTCGCCGATCCCCAGCGCCGTGATGCCGTACGTTTCAATCGGCGGCCCATCCTGCCTCTCGAAACGCCGGTCGGTGCCGGCGACGAGCACCGCGTTGCGGGCCACGGCGACGGCCACGTTCTCGGTGAACGGTCGGCTCGTCCACAGCCTCTTCGGTTTGGCCTGGCCGCCCGCCCCCGGCTGGGCCAGCGCCACGGAGTCTGTCGCCACGGCAATCGTGCCGCCGGGGCAGTTCAACTCGGCCTGCTCGATGTAATGGAAATCCACCGGGCGAGCGTACAGGGGGAATCTCCCGGATACAACGACCGATCCGTCACGCCTCAGGAACAGGTCCTTGCCCGGCGGGCCCCGGCGCTGGGGACCCAACATCCCCGGTCCGGCGGGTGTGTAGGTCCCGTCGGCCAGCGCGTACGATGCCACCGGGATGCGATTGCCGCCCGCCAGGTACAGTTTCCGATTGGCAACGAGCAGATGGCCCTGCACGCTCGCGCCGGCGCCCTGGCCTCCGGCAGTGTTCCCGGACGTGTTGTTCTGCCAGCGGATCTTGCCGGTCGCGGCGTCGAGCGCGTAGACGTGCGTGCCATCGTAGTTGGCGATGCCGGCCGCGGCGTAGGCCACGCCGTCTTGGACCACGACGCCGCTGCCGACCGGCCACGTGGAGGACAGCCTGCCGTAGACGCGCATCGTCCGTTCGACCGGCGCGGCACGGAACCGCCACAGCGCGCGACCGGTGGCCGCTTCATAGGCGTAGATCCACCCGTCGGCCGAGCCGACGAGCGCGCGGCCGTCGGCGAACGAGGGCGGAAACACGATCGCGCCGCCGGTGCAGGCCGTCCAGCGCGGCTTGCCGGTGCCGGCGTCCAGGGTCGTGACGACGCCGTCCGAACCGCCGACCAGAACCAGTTCGCCCACCGCCACCGGCGCCGTGGGTGTGTTCGGCGTCCCGGGAGCGAACCGCCATTGTTCGGCCACCGCCGAGCCAACGGTCTGCGGCGAGCACGTGCTGCGGGCGTTGTCTTTGCGGTACGTCGGCCAGTCGTCGGCGGTCTGGGGAAGGGGAGCCGGTTTGTCAGGAGCGTCCGGCGCCGCCTCAAGCCGCTCGCTCTCAGCGGCCTTCATCGAGTAGTTGAAGTCGCCGGACGGTCTCAGGCAGATGATGCCCAGCAGCGACAGGTTGCAGCCGCACATCCACGGTCCCCAGTACAGGTGGCCGCCGGCAACGACGACGCCGTCGTGGCACGCCGGTCGCATGGGCGAGATGTGGAGCCACTTCCCGGAACTCACTTCCCAGCTTCGCGTTCCGCCGCCGCGGACGAAGACCCGGTCCACGCTGCCGGTGGCTCGCGTGCACGCTGCCCGGTTGGGCAGTTGCTGGAGGACCTTCCCGGTCAGGAGGTCGAACTTCTGGCTCGGATGGGTTGAGCCCATCGCATACAGCGCGTCGTCGCGGAGGACCAGTTGGAAGTTCCCCTCGGGGAACTCCCAAAGCAGTTTTCCGTCGCCGGCCGAGACGGCCACCAGTTTGGTCCGTTGCGGACCGGCGAAGTAGAGCGCCTTGTCGTTGCACTTGACGTAGGTGGACGTCTGGAATCCGCGTCGCGCAAACTGGGCGGGATGATGTTCGCCGATGGCACCCAGGACCTTCGGGTCGTTTGTCTTCCACACGACGCTGCCCGTCTTGGCGTCGAGGCAGCCGAGGAACTTGCGGTCGCTGTAGAAGTAGATCCGTCCGCCCCTCATGCACATGGCGCGCATGTCGAGCGGCTCGCTGTCACGATACTGCCAGAGCACCTTCTTCGTTGCCGGGTCGATGGCCAGAAGCGTGTGGCCGAAGCCCCACCCGTACTTGGGAATCTTCCACCACGGCCAGCCGGCGCCGCGGAAGTCCGGTCCTTTCAGGGCGTCGCCGGGCGGCTCCTTCTCGCCCACCAGGGCGTACAGCGTGCCGTCCTCCAGCGCCATCCACTTCCAGACGGGGCCGTCGCTGAGGTCGGCCGGCACCGTGATCTCGTCCTTCAACTTGCCGGTCGCGGCGTCGAGGAGTTTGCAGGACGTGGCGTCGGCCAGGTACAGCGTGTCGGGTGTGGCGACTATCGTACTGCGGTGGATCATGAAGTCGGGGTCCAACGTGCGCTTCCACAGAAGCGTGCCGTTGTAGGCGTTCATCGCGATCAGCGTGTTGAGCACGGGCCACTGCGGCCGCTTGAACGCCCGGCTGCCGAAGGCCTTGAAGATACGCCCGCCCGAAATGACCGTCACCTCCGGCATGGGACAGTAAAACGGCTCGGCGAGAAACTGGGTCAGGTACGGGGCGAGGGCGCGGCGGTCGGTCGATTGCGGGTTGTTGTCCGGGCCGTGATACGGATGGCTCCAGTCGTCCGTGCCGGCCGGCGCAGGCTTGACGATGGTGGCCGACCCCAGCAGGCCCTTCCCGCCGGGCCGCAAGACGCGCAGGACCTCCTCCTTCGTCACGCGACCCTGGGTGCCCCCGCACGCGACGACCACGTCGGCAAGGTTTTCCGCCAGATGCAGCCGCGCGACGTCTCCTTGTTCAACGTAGATGCGGCGGTTCAGGAGCCCGGCGCGAGAGAGAGAACGCCGGGCGGCCGCCACGTCGCCGGCCCTCTCCAATTGGACGAACACGGTTAACTCGCCGCTGCGAGCGAGGTCCGTCGCCAGTTTGCATCCCTCATCCCCCAGCAGCGCGACGATCCCGCGCGGGCAGCCGACGGCCTGCTGCACGGCGGCGGCATCCGGATTCCCGGCGGCGCTGCCGACACCGGCCACCAGCGCAATAATCGCGAGAGCAACCGATGGCGTGGCTCGACGCAGGCCCAACCCAATTCTGGCGTTTCGGTCCACCATGACATGGACTCCTCCGGTTCGCGACGTGACGTGCGGCCATTATGCCGAGGGAAGACGGGCCGTGCAAGAATATGCAGGGCTGCGGAGAATCTCGTTTGAGGGTTCTCGCTTTTTTGGTTGTGGGGTCTCGGGGGTGGAGATAGCGTAGGTTTGCGCCGGAGCGCGAGCATCGGGAGGATCGTCGTGAAGGCCGGTCGTCGTGTATTCCTGAGCAGTACTGCTGCCGCAGCGGCAGGCATCGCGCTGCGGCGGGCCGCAGAGGCCGCGCCGAACGAGGAGATGCCGCCCGTGCGCCAGATCACCCGCGGGCCCACGTTCCACTGGTTCGGCTACTACGACAAACTCGAGTTCGACCCCGCGTCACGCTACTGCCTCGGCATGGAAGTCGGTTTCGAGCACCGCTCGCCCCGCGCCGATGACGTCATCAGGATGGGCATGGTCGATACCGCCGACGGCGACCGATGGACCGAACTCGGCGAGAGCCGCTCATGGGGATGGCAGCAGGGGTGTATGCTCCAGTGGCGGCCGGGATCGAAGACCGAGGTCCTCTGGAACGACCGCGACGGCGACCGCTTCGTCTGCCGCGTCATCGATACGGGGACGCGCCGCGTGCGGACGGTTCCGCACCCCGTCTACACGGTCAGCCCCGACGGAGCGACGGCCGTCGCCCCCGACTTCGCACGCATCCAGGACATGCGGCCGGGGTACGGGTACCCCGGCCTTCCGGACGAGCACCGCGACGTGATGGCGCCGAAGGATTCCGGCATTTGGCGCGTGGACCTCGCGACCGGCCGGGCGATGCTCATCCTCTCGCTGGCCGACGTCGCCGCCTTCGGCGCACGCCACGAGAGCATGAAAGGGGCGAAGCACTACTTCAACCACCTCCTGTTCAACACCGACGGGTCGCGGTTCATCTTCCTGCACCGCTGGCGGCCCGACGCGGGCAAGGGCGGGTTCGTCACCCGCATGCTGACCGCCGCGCCCGACGGTTCGGACATCTGCGAGGTCGATCCCTCGGGACACACCTCGCACTTCATCTGGCGCGACCCCGAGCATATCCTCGCCTGGACGCGGCCGAAGGGCTTGTCCGCAGGCTTCTACCTCTTCAAGGACAAGACTGACGAGGTTCTGGAGGTCGGCAAAGGCGTCATGACCGTCAACGGTCACTGCACCTACCTGCCCGGCGGCGAGTGGATCCTGAACGACACCTACCCGCAGGGCAAGGAGCGGCTCCAGACGGTCTACCTGTACCACGTCGCCACCGGCCGCAAGGTCGTTCTCGGCCGCTTCCACCTGCCGCCCGAGTACAAGGGCGAGTGGCGGTGCGACACGCACCCGCGCTTCAGCCCCGACGGCCGCCGAGTGGTCATCGACTCCCCCCACACCGGCCAGGGCCGCCAACTGCATCTGATTGACGTCGGCGGCATTGTGGGATAGAGCGACGGCCGGCGTGTCATTCCGGCTGGATCCCGGTGTCGAACTCGTGGGCCCCGACGTCGGGCCGGGCGTCTCGCTCGTGCCGGTCGATGTCGCGGGTCACGTCGGCCGAAGGCTGGGCGGCGTCCACCACCCCCGGCACGCGGTGCTTCAGGTGGAGGTTGCCGAGACGGGCACCGACGAACGCCTGCGCAAGGTCTGCCGTCACATTCCCGCGGATCTCGATCCGGCTCGTGGTTTCGATCCGCATCGGCGGACCGCTCAGGAGGTTGCCCGCCACCACGAGTCCCTCGTTGTCGTGTACCAGGCGGATGAGCCGCTTCAGCCTCGGGTTGGGATCGTGGATCGTATTGTGGACAATCCGGCAGTCGCGCGTGTAGTCGGCCAGGATGCCCTGTTCAGGGCACCGGGTGACGAAGTTGTTGCGGACGACGCACCGGGTACAGTGGATCTCCGTCTCGGGCTTGCGGTGCGAGTTGCCGAGGCAGATGCCCGAGTCGCAGTCGATGATGATGTTCCGCTCGACGACGCAGTCCTCGGCATCGTGCCAGAGGAAAACGGCGCCGCGCGCTGCGCGGGTGCGGCCCTGGATGCCGATGAAGACGTTGTCGCTGATCGTCCAGCGGCGCGGGTACATGATGTCCATGCCGCCCACGTAATTCCCGCCGAAGTTGCCCGGCGTGTCGGCCGGATCGTCGGAGAACGTCTTGGGCCGGTCGTTGTAGAAGAGGCAGTACTGGACGCGGCAGTCGCTCGGCCGGAACCGCGCGCGGTCGTCGGCCCGCACCGCCGGTCCCTTGATGCCCCGCTGCCAGACGTTGTGGATGATGCAGTTGTAGACGGTGACGCGCGTTGCGAACCGGTCCGAGTTGATCTTGAATCCGTTCCACTTGACGTTCTGGATGCTGAGGTCCGCGACCGTCACGCCCGAGCACCCGGTGATGCCGACCAGTTCGCCGTGGCGGCTTCGAGCGCCGTCGAGCACGACCCGCTCTCGGCGTCCGGATTCGCTCCGCAGCGTCACGTTGTCGGTGTGCAGTTCGAAGTAACGGGGCATCATGTAGTGCCCGTCGGCCACCAGGATCGTCCCGCCCGGCTGCACCTCGTCGGCGGCGAGGAAGAGTTCCTCGACCGTCGTCACGCGGATCACCTGGCCGGTCGGCTTCGGCAGCGGCGGTGCCTTGGGAAACCACGGCTGCTGAGGCGGGTTCAGCGGCTGAGCCCATGCCGCCGCACCGATCAGCACGGTCAGCGCCGCGGCGATCGCGAGCAAACCACGGCGAATCGGCATGGGCCGGACCTCCCTTCCCAAGATGCCCTCCATCCTATTCTGCAACGCCTGGTCTTGGTTGTCCACAACACGGTTCGCCGGGACAACGGTTCCGAGACAGTTCACGGCGCACAAGAGGCTGTTGCACGAACCGCGCGGTCACCATCCCAAGCCGCTGCGAAACGGTATGTGCCACGGCCGGTCTTGCCCGGCCGTGCGTTGTCTTGGCGTGGCCGGGCGCGCGGCGCTTCAGGCTCTTGCCGTGGGTGTGGCAACGATTTCTGGCACGCTTGCAACGTGGCGGCAGGCCCCGCTCGCTGACGCTCGCGGCTAGTCAGGCACACGAACGAGTGCCTGACTAGCCGCGCGAGGTCAGTAAGCGGCCGGCACCGCCAGGAATCGTTGCCACACCCGCTTGCCGTTTGCGATTGACACCCCCGCCTCGCCTGCTACCCTTGCGGTCATGGCGTCCACAGCCGATGAGGTCGTCGAGTTGCTCTCGCGCCTGGTGGCTTGCCCGAGTGTGGACCCGCCGGAGGGCGCGCCGGTCGAGCCGCCGTTCGGCGAAGGGGCGATGGCGGGCCTGTTGACCGAGATCCTCTCGGCCTGGGGCGCCCAAACCGAGACGGTCGAGTTCGCGCCCGGCCGGTTCAACCTTCTGGCCCGGTTCGACGGCGCCGACGCCGGCCGCACGCTCATGCTCGAGGCCCACGCCGACACCGTTCCCGTCGAGGGCATGACCATCCCGCCCTTCGACCCGGTCGTCCGCGACGGGCGGTTGTATGGTCGCGGCAGTTGCGACTGCAAGGCGGCGATGGCGGCCATGTTGCTGGCGATCCGCCGCGTCCTCAACGAGGGCGGCCCGCCCGCGACGCTGTGGTTCGTCTCGACCGGCGACGAGGAGGTGGGCGGCACGGGCGCGCGGCACCTCGTGGACGGCGGGTTCCGCCCCGACGCCGCCGTCGTCGGCGAACCGACGGGCCTGGCCATCGTCCACGCGACGCGCGGCGGGTACCGGTGCAGGATCGTCACGAAGGGGCGGGCGGCCCACAGCAGCGACCCGTCGCG
>DATKXP010000039.1:0-15026 GCA_035529015.1 Phycisphaerae bacterium
AACGTCGTGGTCGTCAAGCACCTCGTCATGGACGGCATCGACCTGGGCGCGATGACCCTCACGCCCGAGCCGGCAACGCTCCTGCTCCTGGCCGCAGGCCTCGGAGCGCTCGTCCTCCGCAAACGGCGAACCTGACACCGGACGCGGGGCGTGTCACACGTCATTGCTCACGGCTTGCGGGTTGCCGGCACGAATCCCACAACGCTACAACGGCATTTCGCGCGGTGGGTCTGGAGTACCCACCGCGCTGCCGACGGAACCATCGCGGCGGGTACTCCAGACCCGCCGCGCAGCAAGGTGCGTAGTAGTGCTATCCGAACCCGCTTCAGCGGGGTTTCCGTCGAGCCTGAAAGGCTCGAATTCGTCAGCCTGCCGCGCGAGCCGCTTCCGGCAACCCACGGCCGAGGCATGCCTCGCCCCTGCCGCCGGCCTCTGCCGCCGCTCAGCCGTTCCTGGCGCCCTTGCGGCTTGGCGTGAGATGCTGTTGCCGTTCATTCCGCAATAGTCCTGATTTGCCTTTCACCGATTTGTAAAGTATACTAATTCCAGTCGGGGGGTCGTGTGGCGATTCGGGGTCGGGCTTGCGCGCGAGCGCGGGCCTTGTTGCTGCGCGGGAGGATGCGCCGGGATCGACGTTGGGGTTTCGGGGAAGTTGACCAGACACTTCGGGGCAAGCCGGTTGCCCACGGACAGGTCGAACACGGGCATTGCCCCATCGAGAGAGCGACCAAGCCGGCGCCGGCCGCCGGGGGTTAGGCCGGCGCGGGTGGTACCGACAGCCGAGACATGTGTGAATCCAGGGCGACGTGCGGGGGCGGATTCCCGGGCGCCGCCCTCGTTCTGCGCCCGCCGTCAGGTCTATTCAGCCTGGAGGAGCCGACGATGAAGACCGCCTCAACCGTTGCTGCCGCCGTGATCCTGGCCCTTGCCTCCGTGACCGAAAGAGCGGCCGTGCGCGCCGATGTTGGCTGGCTGAGCGACACCCGCGTCGTCGCCTGGGGCTACAACTCTAGCGGCCAGTGCAACGTCCCGGCGCTGCCGCCGGGTGAGACGTACACCCAGGTTTCCGGAGGCGGGGATCACAGTCTGGCCCCTCTAAGCGACGGGTCGGTCGCCGCCTGGGGCTACAACGGCTACGGCCAGTGCAACGTCCCAGCGGGCCTCGCGGACGTCACCCAGGTCGCCGGGGGCGACTACCACAGCCTGGCCCTCAAGGCCGACGGGTCGGTCGCCGCCTGGGGCCTCAACTACTACGGCCAGTGCAACGTCCCGGCGGGCCTCGCGGACGTCACCCAGATCGCCGGGGGCAATCGCCACAGCCTGGCCCTCAAGGCCGACGGGTCGGTCGCCGCCTGGAGCTACAACTCCGACGGCCAGTGCGACGTCCCGGCGGGCCTCGCGGGCGTCACCCAGGTCGACGGGGGCGACGGCCACAGCCTGGCCCTCAAGGCCGACGGGTCGGTCGCCGCATGGGGCGGGAACACCTACGGCCAGTGCACCGTCCCGGCGGGCCTCGCGGACGTCACCCAGGTCGCCGCGGGCACGGTCCACAGCCTGGCCCTCAAGGCCGACGGGTCGGTCGCCGCCTGGGGCTACAACTCCGACGGCCAGTGCGACGTCCCGGCGGGCCTCGCGGGCGTCACCCAGGTCGACGGGGGCGACGGCCACAGCCTCGCCCTCAAGGCCGACGGGTCGGTCGCCGCCTGGGGCGACAACGGCTACGGCCAGTGCAACGTCCCGGCGGGCTTCTTCCTGGACATCGCGAGCGGGGCGGGGCACAGCCTTGGCCGCAAGTACCGCGACGTCTACGACGACCTGCTGGTCACGGGGACCGGCGCCGACGCGACCCTCCAGCGCAGCATCACCGTCTCGGGCAACGCCACGATCGAGACGCCTATGACCGTCGTCACCACCAACCCGGTCACCATGGGCGTGGTGGGGACCACCGAGGTCCTGGCGTCGGGTGCGGTCGCCCTCGACGGCTGGACGCTCACCACGGGGTCGCTCGTCAACACGTCCGGCGGCACGTTCAACCACCGCGACGGCACGCTCACGGTCCGCGGCGGCACGTACGCCCCGGGAACGACCGCCCTGACACTGAACGGCAACACGCCGACGGCCCTCCCTCACCTCGTCCTCGATGGGGCGACGCCGGCCGCCACGTTCTGGAACGTCCTCATCGGCGACAACGCCCGAGGCGCCCTGACCGTCTCGGGCGGCACGGCCCTGGAGAACAACGGTAACTCTAGCATCGGCTCCGACGCCGGCTCGACGGGCGAGGTGACGGTGGACGGCAACACCTCGGCCTGGGGTGTGGGCGGTGCCCTGATTGTGGCCCACTCTGGGACCGGCACGATGTCGGTCACAGGCGGCGGCCAGATTTCCAGCGGCTACGGGTACGTGGGCTGGGCCGCCGGGTCGACGGGCGACGTGACGGTGGACGGCAACGGCTCGCTGTGGACCACCACCGAAAGCCTGTACGTCGGAGGCAGTGACTCGGCCGCCGGCGGCACGGGGGCGGTGACCGTCAGCAGCGACGGGCACGTCGGCGTCGGCGGCGCGCTGAAGGTCTGGGAGACGGGCACGCTGACGGTGGATGGCGGCACGGTGACGGCCGGCGGCCTCGCGGGGCCCGCCGGAAAGGTTCTCTGCCTGCGTGACCCGCCCGGGGGCACGGCCCTGACGGTCGGCAGTGCCGCGAGCGCTGAGTTCCTCGGCGACCTCCGCAACATCCCGGGCGGCAGCGGTTCGCTCAGGAAGGTGGGCACCGGAACGCAGACCCTCGGCGGCGTCAACTCCTGGACGGGGACCACGGGCATTGACGAAGGCGTCCTGGCCCTGCCTTATGGCCTGGGCACGCCGGGCGCAACCGTCACGGTGGCGGCGGGGGCGGAACTCCGCACCGCAGGCGTGGTCAACCGGCCCCTGGCCGGCGAGGGCACCGTCACGGCCACAGACTGGCTGGTGGCGGGCGACGGCGGGAGCCCGACCGGCTGGGCCTTCCCCGGCACGCTCAGCGTGGGCCCCCACAGCGCCCTCCTGCTCGATGCCGACGTGGCCGAACTCGGGGCCCTGACGACGCTGGCCGCAGGGGGGAGGCTCAACTCCTTCGCCGGTGCCCGCCTCGGGCCCGACGGCTCGGCCGACCCGACAAAGGTCCTCGGAGCGTCCGGTAGCGCCGTCGTCGACGGCGTCTTCACCAACAACGGCCTCGTCAACGGGCCGACCGACCCGGGCCAGTGGCTCACCTTCGAGGACGACGTCGACGCCCTGGGCACGTTCACCGGCAACATCCGCTTCAAGGGCGATTACACCGTGGGCATGGGCGCAGCGGCCTTCGCGGCGGCCACGTGCTTCGAGGGCAGTACCGTCCTGGTGGGCGAGGGCTGCGGCCTGGACCTGGACGGCCCCACGACGTTTGAGCGCGTCGTCACGAAGACGGGCGCCGGGTGCCTGACGGTGGACGGCCCGCAGGCGCACGGGACGGACGCCCTGCTGGCGATCCTCGCCGGCACGGTGTGGCTGAACACCGACGCCGGGGGCGCCGGCGGCGACTTCTCGATCTCGGTGACCGGCGCGGAACTCAACTTCGGCTGCAACCAGCACCTCGACACGCTCGCGCTCTTCGACGAGGCGGTCGTGCGTTTCGCGGGCGCCAACGTCGTGGTCGTCAAGCACCTCGTCATGGACGGCGTGGACCTGGGCGCGATGACCCTGACACCCGAACCCGCCTCCGCGGCGCTCATGGTGGTGGGGCTTGCCTTGCTGGCGCGGCGGTCACGTCGCCTTCGAAGCAGATAGATCTGCGGCTTCGGCGTGGCAGGCCCGCCACGCTCGCGCTGCTGGCCGCAGGCCTCGGCGCGCTCGTCGCCCGCAAACGCAGGATCTGAGCAGTTAACGCTTGAGTGTTGCGGATACGCGCGCGGCGGGCAGGATTGCCCGCCGCGCAACGTCCTGCAGGCAAGCGCTAACTGCTCCAGCGTTTCGCCTGAAGTTGTCACCCTGAACGAAGCGAAGGGTCTCGCCGTGGGAACGACCAAACAGCAAAGACCACGGCAAGATTCTTCGGCTCGCCAAGGCGACCCTCAGAATGACGACGCGAAACGCCTGCACGGCCTGGGCGGCGCTTGGCTGTGGCCGTTTTGTTAGAGTTCTAACAACTTCCGCCGCCGTTTCCGGGACGTAAGTCCTTGCCAAACAAGGCCTTACACAGATCGCCCGATTTCGGCCTGACATATTCCATTCGGGCCATACCTCAAATCCGGCCCTGCGCGGCCAATCGGCCGAAATCGCCGTTTTTGATAGCGCCAGGGCCGTTTTCCGCCTCCCGATTTTGTTAGAGTTCTAACAATTTCGGGTGCCTCCAGCCTCCAGTCTCCGGCCTCCAGCCTTGTCCGTCCCCGCCTTTTGTATACTTTATAGCATATTGACCCCGCTCCACGTAGGTGAAAAAAGGGGTAAAAAGGACGAAGAACGGACCAAGTTTGAGCAAAAAGCGATCAGAAACCGATCAAAACGACGCGCGTTTTGCCTTGCCTATCTTAACATTTGAGGCCCGAAACCCCGTTTCCAGGCCAGAAACGGGGTTCGACTCTCCGAAAAGCGCGATTTGGGGGGGTCCAAAGAAACCCCGTTTTCGTAAAGTATATATCGGCGCCGGGCCCAACTAGCCCCAAGTGTCAACGCGGGGCGCCGTGCCGCTCAGGGCGTGGCCACGTTCGAGACCGCCGACCGGTTCCACGAATCGTCGAAACTGCGGACGGCGAAATAGAGTGGCTGCCCGTCCGGCACGCCCGTCACGGTGAACCGCTCGGCCGTGCCCGGTTTCGACGGCGCGGGTTCGCCCTTGAGGTTGGCTGCCATCCACCAGTTCCGGTTCGCGCCCGCATCGCGGGCGCAATCCCACGCCTCGTACGGCACGATCGGCAGCGTGGCCGCCTTGACCTGGTACCGTGCGACCTTCCCGCCCCCGGCGTCGGCGGGGGCCGTGAAGCGGATCTCGGCCTTGCCGCCGCCGAGACGTTTCACCGCCAGGTCCCGGACGGCCTGCGGCGGCTGCGTGTCGGTGCGCGGGTGCGACCATTCGTAAAACAGCCGCGATGTCGAGAGCACCTGATCGTCTTTCGGCGGCGTGTGGCCGGCGAAACGGTTGACCTCGTTGGGGCCGCCGCGAAGGCCCTTGGTCTGGTACTCGCGTTTCGAACCGTAGTACCAGAACGCCTTCCCCTTCTCGAGAAACGCCTTTTCGCCCGTCCACGAGAACCCTTTCGCGCAGGCGTCGGGGAAGAATCGCGTGTACCATCCGGAGTGGACGCAGCCCTCGCCGTCGGTGGTGGTCGTGTGGTCGAAGACCCACGGGTCGAAGACCATGCCGAAATCGGGCACGTCGAAGTACGTGTAATACCACGTCTGGCGGCACTTGGGGCTGAGCATGTACCGTTCGGCCATCTTGGCGAAGGCGATGGTGAAGTCGCGCATGTCGTCGTCGTCGAAATGGCGGGCGTACAGGTCGGCCCCGTTCTGGATGTAGAGGTGCTGCCACGTGCCGCCGAAGCTGCGGACCGGCCACGTCTTGTCGCCCTTCGTGAGGGTGTCCACCGTATCGCCCTGCTGGGTGAAGGTGATGCCGCGGTCGTTCATCCACTTTCGCGTGTTGGCCGAGAGGTTTTTCGCCGCCATCCCCCCGAAACCCCCGCCGATGCGGCTCGCGTGGAAGCCGCGCTCGTCGAGCAGGGGACTTTCGCGCAGCGTACGTGCCGCCAGGTGACACGTCTCGGCGACCAGCGGGTTGGTCGGATCGGCCATGAGGACGCGCATCGCGACCTCAAACCCGCGTCCGAACCCGCGGATCGAGCCGACGGGCGTCTTGCCGGGCTCAAACCGGCCGTGGCGGCGGAACTCCTCGGCCTTCTGCTCCACGTCGTCGATGGCGGCGACGAGGGCGTCGCGGTCGCCCGTCAGGCAGAAGTAGTCGGCCAGGCCCGACCCGTAGAAATGGCAGTAGCAGGCCTTCGCCTGGCTGTGCCGCCAGAGGTCGTAGCAGTCGGGGTTTCCCTTACGGTTGCCCCAGTCGGGTCCCCAGGCGAAGTTCCAGTCCTCGCGGACGCGTCGGTTGCCCTGCGGCCCGCCCTGGGGGAACCAGATGGCCCCGTCCTTCCACTGCCACCCGTCGGTCCGCCATGCCTGAAGGTCCGCGTGGTAACGGGCCCACGCTTCGGCGAGGTCGAACCAGCCGCGCTGCCCGGTGCGCAGGTACATCAGCAGCAGGGCCTGGACGCTGTCGGCCTCGCTCTCATAGTGATTGTCTTCCCACGGGACGAATGCGCCGGGCGGGGGCGCGGGTGCGGCGGGGACCTGCTTCGCGTTCCACGTCCAGGCCCACTGGTCGTAGCAGGCCTTCTCATCGGCGAGGGTGCCGAAGCGGCCGGTGCCGAGAACGTCGCACGCGCTGTAGTGTTCGCCCGGCGCGAGGACCCACAGGCGGTTGCGGGCCGCCTTGGCGAGGGCATCGAGGGCGGCGCCGTCGCCCGCTGGGGCTGTGTCGGCGGGCCAGGCGAAATCGAAGAGGTACTCCGACGTGTGATGCGAGCAATCGTAGAGCCAGAACCCGTCGGCCTGCCAGGGTTGGCTCGGGCGGCGGCCTTGCGGGTCGGGCGTGCCGTCGAAACGCTCGGCTATCGGCTCGAGCAGCAGGTGCTTGCCATCGACGGCCAGGCGGCGGGCGGGGTTGGTCGAGAAGAGCACGTCGCAGACGTAGACGGGGGGCGTGCCGGCGGCGATCCAACCGGCGGGCCGATCCTTGGCTTCCCGGCCGGTCCAAAGCCGCGTGCCGGTGCCATCGGCACGGACCGCGGCCACCTTCGCGTCCGAAGGGCTCAGGCGCAGCCCCTGGTGGAGCGAGCCCACGACGCCGACCGCCAGCGGCTGGGCGGCCCCGAGGAGCGTCTCGATGCCGACACCGGCCAGGTCGAGACGGATCGCCGATCGCTCCACGAGGATGGCGGTCCGCCGGTCGGCGTTGGAGTTCGTCAGCGAGTACTTGACGTAGACGCGGCTGGAGCCGGCCCAGGCTGTGAGAAAGGCGCGGTAGCCGGCCTTGAACGGGTCGTCGGCGAAGCGGCCCGCCACTTCGAGCGTCACGCGCGTCGGTCCGGCATACCACACCTTGGCGGTGTCGGGGGCGGCGGCGCGGAACGTCCTGGGTTGCCAGTCGGCCTTGTCGTCCCATCCGGCGCGGCCCTGCATCTGCGTGTAGGAGATCTGGCCGCCGGTCACGACCGGCTTGCCGCCCGCGGTCACGGAGTCGAACAGGGCGAAGGGCTTCGTCTTCGAGATCGTGAACCGGATTCTGCCCGTATCGACGGTGATGCCGTCGGGCCCTGCCTGGATGCTCAGCGTCTGCTTCGGCGCCAGCGTCGGCTTGGCGGCCCTCAACGTGTAGGTGTTCGTGCCGCCGGCGGCGACGTCGTCCTGGAAGTCGAGCAGCACCCACCGGAGCGTATCGTCGGCCTCGACGACGAGCGGCGTCACCTGGCAGGCGACCTCTTTGCCGTCGGCGCCGGTCAAGCAGAACCCCTGGTCCTTGCGGAACGCACCGCGCGGCAGGGGGACGCCGCCGGAGATCGGCTCGGCCGTCCGCGCCACGCCGGCCGATTCGGTCACCGTCAACGGGACCTGGAATTCGGCGGCCGTCGCCGGGGCGGCGACTGCCAGACCTGCGGCGACGGCTGCGGACACAAGGCGCATCGGGCCGAGACGTGCCATATCGCCCTCCTTCTACCTGAGAGTGTTAACCCCGAGGGGCGGCGCGTGCAACGGCATTCTGGCCGAGGGGGGACAGATCGGGAGTTGCCGGAACCGAGAACTGCGTTGACGTTGCCTGGAGACACGATAGAGTCACGGGAAAGGCCCGCGGGGGTCGCGGGCAAGAGCCTATCCGGGACATCCCGATCAACAGGAGCAGATCTGATGACGAGAGTGTACGCTGCGATCTTCGTCGGACTCCTGGCGTGTCGGCCGGGCCTGACTGCGGACCCTGCGTCCGAGGCCCGTGCGGCCCGGGAAAGTTTTGACTACTTCGTGAACAACTGGAACGTCGTCGGCCTGAAAGACTACCGAAACGGCAGCCGGATTACGCCGAACAACGAACTGCTGCTGGCGGGCAAGACGCCGGTCCAGGTTCGCCTGGGCCCCAACCGCACGCCGTTGAGCCGGGCGAACCCCAAACGGGCGACGGACGGCTGGATGCCGATCATCCTCGTTACCGCCGAGGACGGACCGGTGCGGTACGAGGTGACGTACTGGGCCACACCGCTGCCGGACGTGAAGGACTGGCGGAAGGCGTTCGACTGGCCGACGGAGGGCGAGAACTTCCTCTGCTGGATCCGCGTCAAGGCCACCAATACGTCCGACGGGCCCGTCGTGGCGAACGTCGAGGTCGGACCGGACCGCCGCATCAACCTGCCGAGATTGCGCCATCCGGAACCGCAAGCCGAGCCGAAGATCGACAAGCCCCACACGCGGGAGTACTCCTGGTCATGGCGGCTGGGGGCGGGCGCCTCGGCCGAAGGCGTCGCCCGCTACACCTTCTTCCCCGCGGACGGCCCTGCGTCCTACGACCAGGAGGATGCACAAGCGTGGCTGAAGCGAACGATCGACTACTGGCGCGGCGCGATGGCCGGCGCCACGAAGATCGACGTTCCCTGTCGCAAGGCCACCGAAGCGCTGCTGGCCGCCCACGTCTGCCAACTCATCGCCAGCGACCATGGCGAGGTGCATGGCGGTGAGAACTTCTACGACAGGTTCTACCCCCGCGACGGGGCGTACCAGGTGATGGAGTTGGCGGAGGCGGGGCTGCTCGACGCCGCCCGGAAGGCCGTGGAGTTCTACTTCAAGTGCCAGAATGAAGAAGGGCGGTTCCACGGTGGCGGGAACCAGGTCAAGCAGTTTGACGCCAACGGTCAATCCGTCTGGGTCCTTTGGCAGTACTTCAAGATTACGGGAGATCGGGCGTTTCTGGAGCGGGCGTACCCGCCGATGCTCCGGGCGGTCCGGTGGACCATGCAGGCCCGGCGCACCGCTCCGGCCGATTCGCCGTTTGCCGGCGTGCTGCCCAGCGCCGTCGCCGACGGGGAGTGCCTCTGGGCCGGGAAGCACCACATCGTCGGCTACGACCTGTGGAACCTGCGGGGGATGCTCTGCACCGCCGATGCCGCCCGCATCCTCGGCAAGGATGAGGAAGCGGCCGAACTGCTGGCCGAGGCGAAGGCGTACCGCTCGGCCATCGACGCCGCCTGGAAGCGGACCGGCCTGGAGCACTTCCCGCCCAGTTGGGAGAAGCAGGGCACGCACTGGGGCAACACCGAGACGCTCTGGCCGACCGAACTGTTCGAACGGCGTGACCCGCGCGTCGAGGCCCTGGTCCGGCACGTTCGCGATGAGTTCGCGGGCGGGTTCATCGAGGGCACGATTCAATGGAAGGGCCGCGGCGATAAGGAAGCCATCCACCCCTACATGGGGGCCTACACGACGATGACCGACCTGGTGCGCGGCCGGCACGAGAAGGTCGTCGAGGACTTCTACTGGTACCTCCTGCACTCAACCGCCGCCCACGCGTTCCCGGAAGGGATCTACTACAAGAAGCGTGAAGCCTGGAACGAGACGATCCCCCATGTGACCGGCGCGTGCAATTACGCGATCCTGCTTCGCCACATGCTGATCCACGAGGCAGGGGGCGAACTACGGTTGCTCAGCGCCGTGCCGGACTGGTGGCTGGGCGAAGGCCGGACGATCCGCGTGGAGCGAGCGCCCACGCACTTCGGCCGGATGAGCCTCACCGTCACGGGCACGGCCGAGGGCGTCCAGGTCCGGCTGGACCGGCCGAAACGCAACCCGCCCGAGCGGATCGTCCTGCACTTGCCGAAGTCCCGGCCGCTGGTCGGCACGATCGAAGGCGTTCATCTCGTGCAGCGGCCGGACCAGAAACGGCGGTGGGACTTCCCGACGGTAGTGGACCTGTACGAGGAGACGGCCGAGTGGCTCAAACCCGATTCGGTCAGCCTGAGCACGGCAAAGCCGGCCACCTGTTCCCACGCCCTAAGCCGGTACCCGGCCCGGCTGGCCAACGACGGTTTCGCCGGCTCGACCGCTTCGTACTGGGCCACTGACGTGGCGATACACCAGGCCGACGCCGCCTGGTGGCAGGTGGACCTGGAGAGACCCACCACGGTCGGCCGGGTCGTGGTGGTCTGCTACTACGGCGATACGCGTCGTTACGGCTTTACGGTGGAAACGTCGCTCGACGGCAAGACGTGGCAGATGGTTGCCGATCGGCGGGACAACAGGCAGCCGTCGACGGCCAAGGGCTACACCTGCCGCTTCCAGCCCCGGCCCGTGCGATACGTGCGCGTCAACCAGACGCACAACTCAGCCAACACCGGCCGCCATCTTGTGGAGGTCATGGTCTACGAGGATTGATCCGCCGCCGAGGCCCGGGGATCAGAAGTGATCCACCATGCCGTGCTAAGCGGACCGGCATAAGTCTCTTAAAGTCCGTGCGCGGCGGGTCTGGAGTACCCGCCGCGGATGTGTACTCTGATGCGCGGTGGGTGCGGAGACCCACCGCGCAAAACTCATGTCGGTCTGCTTGGTTCGGGCGGACGGGGAACAGCGGTGCCTGGGGTCGTGGTGCTGGTGGTCGGCCTCCTGGCCGGACCGTCGGGCGCGGCGCATGGCCTGAGTCGCACCGCGTAGGGCGTGCAAAAAAACCGTCCGGGAGCGGGAATTTTCATTGGTTTGGCGGGCGGCTTGGTATCATTGAGGCCGTGCGATCCCGGGATCGGGACGCGAGTAAGGATTGGTCGCCGGCCGTCAGCGGCGCGGACCGGCGCCGGGGGGATAGAACCTGCCTCTTGGAGGTATCGCAGAACACCGTGAGCGATGAAGACCCGTTAAGTACGTACGGGCTTGTCCGCATGCGACTGGAGGACAAGCCCCTGTTCGACACGTTCTTCCACACCTGTCAACCGCGCCTTTCGGACTACACGTTCGCCAACACGTTCATCTGGCGAGAGCCGATCAACCTGCGCTGGCGGCTGATTCGCGATTGCCTGTGCGTGTTCGCCAATGGCGACGGCGGTCTGACGCTGCTGTTTCCCCCGCTTGGCCAGAGCGATCCGGCCGCAGCCGCCCGCGAGGCCCTGGCGATCTGCCGGCAGTACGCGGCGGACCATCGGCTGGACGTGGAGCCGCGCATCGAGTACGCGAGCGACGACCTGTTGGGTCGGCTCGGCCCGGCGTTTTCGGCGGTGCCGATGAGCGGCGATTACGTGTATTCGACGCGGCGGATGATCGACCTGGCGGGCGGGGACCTGGCGAGCAAACGCCAGGCCCGGAACCGGTTCGCGCGGTGCTACCAGCCGCGGACGGAACCGTTCGGCCCGCAGCACATCGAGCCGTGCGCCGCGCTGATGAACCGGTGGCGCCAGCAGTGCGACGCGATCGCGGTGCCGGAGGTCGGCGTGTGCGTCAAGCGGTGCAAGGACGTGCTGGCCACCTATGAGGCCATGTGCCACGCCGAGGTGCTGGGCCTTCGGGGCATGGTTCTGTACGGGGGCGAGTCGATCGTCGGCTTCACGCTGGGCGAGTTTCTCGACGGCGACACGTGCAGCATCCTGATCGAGAAGACCGACCGCGAGTACGTGGGCTCGGCCCAGTACATCTTCAGTGAGTTCTGCCGGCAGTATTGGGCCGAGACGCAGTGGTGCAACGTCGGGGACGATTGGGACATCCCGTCGCTGGCGTGGACGAAGCAGAGTTACCGGCCGTCGCACCGGTTGGGGAAGTGGGTCGTTCGGCAGGAAGCGGCGGTTGTGGTCGCGGCGGGCGCTTCGGCCACGCCTGCCGCAGAGCCAGCCGCGCCGGTCGCTGCGGCTACGGGCCGGGACGAGGCGGGACGGTACGAACTGGGGTCGGCCCAACTGGACGACCTGGACCGCCTGTTCTCGCTGGACGCCCAGTGCTTCGCCAAGGAAATCGCCTTCTCGCGCAGGCAGTGGCGGAACCTTCTGCGAAGCCGGAACGCCAGCACGCACGTGGTCCGACTGGCCGGCGAGATCGTGGCCGACGCGCTCCTGCTGAGGCGGCGGGTCCGAGGCCGTGTGGTCGGACGGCTGTACAGTCTTGCCGTCAGCGCGCCGCACCGGGGCAAGGGCTTCGGCAAGGAACTGCTGAGGAACTGCCTGGACGTGGCGAAGGCCGAGGGCATCTCGGCCGTGTTCCTCGAAGTGGAGGCGTCGAACGCGGCTGCCATCGGCCTGTATGAGTCGTTCGGGTTCGTGCACCTGCGGCGTCTGCCGGACTACTACGGCTCGGGGAAAGACGGCTGCAAGATGGTCCTGAGGCTGGCCCCGGCCGCGCCGGCCGTCGCCGTGGCGACTGAGGCCGTGCCGGCCGCGGCTGTCCCGTGCTTGGCCGCGACGTCATCCGGGCGTGACGCGATGTGAGTGAACCGCCCCCGGGAACCGGCCCGCCGTGATGCACGGGAGGCAAGGGACCGTCTTCGTGCGTCCGTGCGTCCGCGAGCCGCTTGACGGTTGGCGCCATCCGCTGTACCTTCCTCATCAAATCCTTTCTTGTTTATCCTGCCTGAGCCAGGGAGACGTCATGGCGCGACGGCTGCGGCAGAGGGTGGCGAAGGTTGGCGCTGTGGTGCTGGTGGTCGGCCTGGGGCTCGGCGCGGCTGGCGCGGCCGAGTCCGACCCAGGCGCCCAGGCCGCGCTGCCTTACGAGATTCCCGTCCTGGTGGTGAAGTACTTCCCCGTCAAAGGCGACCGCATCGACCGGAGCGTGACGGGTGACTGGGGCGAAACGCTCGACTTCACGCGGACCAAGACCGAGCGAATCACGCGCACCCTGGCGGCCGCCCTCGAGGAGGGGTCGCGGTTCCGCGCCTACAAGGACCCGACGGCGCGGCCAAGCCTGAAGTACACGATCGTGGGGACGCGCGAGTTCCTCGAGCCCCTGCCCACGGTGCCGCGGCCCGGCCACAAGGTTCCCTGCACGGGGTACGACCGCATCATGGAGCGGATCAACATCCGGGACTGGGTCGAGACGCGTGGCGTCAAGGAGGTGTGGCTGTGGGGGTATCACGGTGGCCGGGTGGTGCTGTGGGAATCGAACATGGCCGGCCCGTTCGGCGATATCAGCAACTCGAACCGCGATCCGAACGACCTGCCCGTCCTCAAGAAGACGTACACGGTGTACCACTACAACTATCAGCGCGGCCCGTCGGAGGCGTGCGAGAACCACATGCACCAGATCGAGCACGTGCTGAACCACGTGGACGGTCGCGACCGGACGCCTCCCGCGAAGTGGGGCGACCTCCTGTTCTGGGGCAAGTTCGTCGGCAGCGACGCCTCGCACAAGATCGTGCGGCCGGGGTGCGGCTGGACGCACTATCCCCCGAACGGCGAGCGCGATTACGACTGGGCCAACAAGCGGTACGTCCCGAGCGACATCGAGGACTGGAAGCCCGACGGCACCGGCCGCACGCAGCCCCTCAACTGCGACCGCTGGGCCGGCGACAGCCTCCGGTGGTTCATCTACTGGATGCAGAGCCTGCCGGGCGCCGACAGCGGCCTGGTGCACGACGGCAAGCCGCTGCGGAACTGGTGGGCGTTCATCGGCGACTTCGACCGCGCCATGGCCGGCGGCCGGACGTTGTGCGAACCGTAGCGTGCGCCCGGTGCCGGGGCGCTTCAAGATCGCGTTGTGGCGCGGGGGGCCTCCCGACCCACCGCGCGAACGCGCGGGACAGGAGCGCTCTAAGCGGGGCCAGGTAAGTCTCTTGCCGTCGGGTGGCATGCCCACGTTTGCGTGTGCATGCCGTGGCGACAACTGATTGGGCTCGTAGCCCAAGGGGCTTGCGCCGCTTACTTACGTGCGCGGCTAGTTTTCTCACGTGGCTGGTCGGGCGTGAGTGTAACCAGCCGCGAGCGTAAGCGAGCGGGTGCCGTTCTCGCCACAGCAAGAGACTTACGTAAAACCGCTTAGACGACCGGCGCCGCTTCGTGTTGTGGTGCGGCTTCGTCACGTGCTGCCGCCGCGGATTCCGGCACGTCGATCGGGCAGGGCTTGACGCGCCAGATGTCGGCGGCGTACTCGGCGATGGTCCGGTCGGACGAGAACTTGCCCGAGTGGGCGACGTTCAGGACGGCCTTGCGTGCCCACTCGTGCCGCCGGCGCCAGAGGTCGTCCACGCGGGCGTGCGTGTCGAGGTACGGCCGCAGGTCCGCCAGGTGCATGTACCGGTCGCCGCCCTGGAACAGGACGTGGCGGATGGGCTCGAAGATGCCCGGCTCGTCGAAACTGAAGTAGTTGCTGAGCACGAGGTCCACCGCCTCGCGAATCTCTTCGTCGCCCTGGTAATAGTCGTAGGGATTGTAGTGCGGGGCAAGGGCGGTCACTTCGTCTGCCTTGAGGCCGAAGATAAACATGTTGTCCTCGCCGACTTCCTCGAGCATCTCGACGTTCGCGCCGTCGAGGGTGCCGACGGTCAGGGCGCCGTTGAGCATGAACTTCATGTTGCCGGTGCCGGAGGCCTCGGTGCCGGCGGTCGAGATCTGTTCGGAGACGTCGGCGGCCGGAATGAGGCGCTCGGCCAGCGAGACGCGGTAGTCGGGCACGAAGTAGACCTTGAGCCGAGCGTCGATGGCCGGGTCGTGGTTGACGACGGCGCCGACGCTGTTGATGAGTTTGATGATGAGTTTCGCCAGCGCGTACGCCGGGGCCGCCTTGCCGCCGAACAGGAACGTGTGCGGGGGAACGTCCCGGCCGGGGTCCCGCCGCAGGCGGTTGTACCGGACCACGATCCCCAGGACGTTCAGCAACTGGCGCTTGTATTCGTGGAAGCGCTTGACCTGCACGTCGAAGAGCGAGTCGGGGTCCAGGCGGTACCCGTGTTTGGTGCGGAGGTAGTCGGCCAGGTGTGCCTTGGCCCGGTGTTTGACGGCCATGAACCGCTCGCG